>JAKSOG010000050.1 GCA_024405715.1 Victivallaceae bacterium
GGATGAATCGGCTCGACGGTATCTGGCGGAACGGGCGAATTTGCTCGCCCATTCCAGCACGGCTTCGAGCGAATAGGCCTTGTCGAGCGAGAGCATCGGTTCCGGGTGGCGCACTTTGCCGCCGGAAGCGACGGCGGGGGAAAAGACCTTTTCCAACAGCGGGTTCCGGGGGTCGATCCGGCGGAGCGCCTCGACGATCTCGTCGTAACGAACGTCGGGGATCTCCGGTTCGCCCTTTTCCCAGTAGGCGCGGTTGTGATGCTCAAGCAGAGCGCCGAGTTCCGCGGCGTTCAGCGTCGTCAAATCGAAATCGATCCAGTCCATAATGGGGAAAATATAACGCGGCAGGTTGATTTTTTCAAGAGGAATATGTATATTAACCGCCGTCGGATTCGACGTTTTTTTTCATCAGCACAGGGATAAGTCGATATGAGCAAAAATTACTGCGTTGCCGTCGCCGGAGCCACCGGCGCCGTCGGAGTCGAAATGGTCAAAACGCTGGAAAAGCGCAATTTCCCGGTCGGGAAACTGAAACTTCTCGCCTCGGCGCGTTCCGCCGGGAAATGCGTGAAGTTCCACGGCGAAAACGTCGTGATCGAAGAAATGACCAAAGAATCCTTCAAAGGCGTGGACATCGCGCTTTTCAGCGCGGGCGGCGACATTTCCCGCGAATATCGCGATGCGGTGGTCTCTTCCGGCGCCGTGATGATCGACAATTCGAGCGCCTTCCGGCTGGACCCCGGCGTGCCGCTGGTCGTACCGGAAGTCAACCCCGAAGACGTCGCGCTTCACCGCGGCGTGATCGCCAACCCCAACTGCACGACGGCGATCATGCTGGTCGCGGTCGCGCCGCTGCACCGCGCCAAAGGCGTCAAGCGCATGGTCGTCTCGACCTATCAGGCGGCGAGCGGAGCGGGCGCCAAAGGCATGCAGGAATTGATCGACCAGACCCGGCAGGTGCTCGACGGACGGGAAATTTCCCCGAAAGCATTCGCCCACCGGATCGCCTTCAACCTGATCCCGCACATCGACAGTTTCACCGACAACGGCTATACCAAGGAAGAGTTGAAAATGCTCAACGAAGCGCGCAAAATGCTGCATCTGCCGGAATTGCTTTTGAGCTGTACCAGCGTGCGGATCCCCGCGTTGCGCGCCCATTCCGAAGCGTTGAATATCGAATTTGAACGCGAGATCACGCCCGACGAAGCGCGCGCGATCCTCGCGAAAGCCCCCGGGGTAACACTCGCCGACGATCCGGCAAACAACGTCTATCCGATGCCGGTCGACGCCACCGAAAAATACGACGTGCTCGTCGGCCGCATCCGTCAGGATATTTCCCGGAACGACCGGCGCGGTCTGGATCTTTTCGTTTCCGGCGACCAGTTGCTCAAGGGCGCGGCGCTCAACGCGGTCCAGATCGCGGAACTTCTGTAAAAGACGATGAAAACTGCGCGGAACATTTTCTGCGCCGTACTGGCGGCGTGCTGTCTTGCTTCACGCGGCCATGCCGGCGACGACGATTTTTTCGAGGTCGCGCAGGGACTTGACGCCGGCGGGGAATATTTTGAAATCGCCCGCGCCGAACGTCTGCAACAGAAAATTTCCGCGTTTTTGCGGCGCGCGATGACCTCGGTCTCCCGGGAGGGAAACGGCATTCCCGACGCCCCACCGGGGAAACAGGTCCATATGCTGACGGAATATTTCGCCGCCGCCGCGAAGCGTGCCGGGCTCCGGGATATCGCGCTGACGGGAAAAAGCGCCGTTGCGATCGACGATTCCCCGTGGTTCATCATCCGTTCCGTATTGCGGTTGAAGCCGGAAACGTCCGGATGGCTGTGGCGCATCCCTGGCGGGAAAAACCGCCCGATCGTACAGTCGATGGCGGAAATGCCTCTGTCCTCCGTTTTCGCCGGGGCTCTCGACTTGAATATGGAACCGCTCGCCGAAGAACCGGCGGTGAAATATGTGTTGTCGGACAAATGCGGCCTCGACGACGCGGCGATCCTGCGGCTTTTGCGCGGGGCTTCCGGACGCTGGTTCTTTTCCATATTGGACAACGGGAACACGATCCTGCAGATCCCCGACAGCGAAAAAATGCTTTTCTCGTTACTGAAACCCCGGTTGCTCGCGGCGGGATTCACCGACGACGGCAACCGGCTGTACATCCAGGCCGGAAACAAAGGACTGGACTTTATCCATCTTAAGAAGTGTCTGAGCTGCTCACTGTACGATACCGGAGAATATACGCCCGACGATCAGACGCTGGGCGATTCGCCGGTTTTTCAGGCGTTCGCCGACGCCCTGCCCTCCGACGGCGTCGCCTGCTTTTTTCTGAACGGCAGCAAAGAGGTGGAGGACACCTTGACGATCGGCGGATTTCCGGTACGGCTCTGCGAAACGATCCCCTGTCATTTCAGCGTCGTCGAACGGGTGGAAAACGGTTTCCGGTCAACGGGCGTTTCAACGATGTCGCCGCAGGAAGAAGCTTGGTTGTGCGACCTCTTTCTTCTCGGGAAAATCCTCTCGTCCTTCGACGATCAGGTCGCTTCGCGGCTTTTCGGCGAACCGGACGATGACGGCGGTTCCGCGCCGCCGCAACACGAAATCTGTCGGCAACATCTTGAAGAGATCTACCGCGCTTTGACCGCCTACCGCGCGAAACACGGCGCGTTCCCGGCGGGACTCCATTCCGACGGTTGGCAGGCGCTTCTGAGCGAATCGTTGTTGTCCCGCAAAACGCTCGTCTGCCCCGATTACGAAGCCGACGCGCTGACGACCGATCCGGAAACCGCTCCCGTCCGTTACGTCTATTTCGGCGACTGGGGAAAATTTTCCGACGGGAAAATGCCGCTCGCCGCCGACCTGCCGGACAATCACGAATGTTCTTTCAACGTCCTCTACAGCGACGGCACGATCGCCACGCTGGAACAGGAAAATCTCACCGCCGTACGCAAAGAAATCAGCGTGCTGCATACGATCAACCGCTACGATGAACAACGCTTCGCCGAATTGATGCGGCGTGCGTCCGAACTGGATAATATATTGGAAATGGAGTAACTCGGCTTATGGAAAACGACACTTCTCGCCCGCCGGTCCCGTCCGGAGAAAACAAAAGCAACAATTTTTCACGGGTCACCGCCGCCCGCATCGAATTGTTGCGCCGCTTCATCAACCGTTCGGCGCACGACGCAAAAGCGGAAACCGTGGACAAGATCTACGCCTCGGTCAAACCTTTCCTCGTCGGCGCCGAATCGGAAGCCGACAACGAACCGCCGCCGCGCATGGGCCCCGCATACCGCCGCCACAACGAACTCGTGGCGATGTGCTGCAATCAGAAAATCCTGCTTGACGAATTCGCGATGCTCGGCGATGCACGGCGCGCCCGCTTGCTGAAAAATCTGGCGGAACTTTCCGGCAACGCGGCGCCGACGAATTTCACCAGTCTCTCCGCCGAAGAAAACCGGCTGATGGGTTATTTCACCGCGCTTGATGCGGAAACCGCCGAAGCGCAACTGCTTGAAATCACGAAAAACGCCACCGAAGAAGTGAAAAATATGCGGAAGGAACTGCTCTGATGGAAATCTTCGGCAATCCGGCGTTGTGGAAGACCGTGGGGCTTCTCGTCGTGTCCAATTGCTTTATGACTTTCGCGTGGTACGGTCATTTGCGGACGCTCGGGGGGAAACCGCTCGTCGCGGCGATCCTCATCAGCTGGGGCATCGCTTTTTTCGAATACTGCGCGCAGGTGCCCGCCAACCGGATCGGACACGCCGGCAACATCGGTCTCGCCCAATTGAAGATCCTGCAGGAAATCATCAAGCTCGCCGTTTTCGTACCGTTTTCGGTCTATTTTATGCGCGAACCGTTGCGCTGGAATTTTCTCTGGGCGGGACTTTGCATGGTCGGCGCCGTCTATTTCATTTTTAAAAAGTGATCCTGCCGTGAAATACTTCGGAGCCCACGTCAGCACGCAGGGAGGACTTGCCAACGCGCCGCGCAACGCCCGCGCCGTCGGCGCGGACGCTTTCGCGCTTTTCACCAAAAATCAGCGGCAATGGTTCGCCCCCGCTTTGTCCGGCGAAGCGGTCGCCGACTTTGCCGGCGCATGCAAAGAATGCGGTTTTTCTCCGGAGCAGATCCTCGCGCACGACAGTTATCTCATCAACCTCGGTCAACCGGACGACGGCAAACGGGACAATGCGATCGCCGCTTTCACGCACGAGTTGGAGCGTTGCCGCCGCCTCGGTCTGACGATGCTCAACTTTCACCCCGGAAGTTCTCTTCTCGCGATCGACGACCGCGTATGCATCGAACGCATCGCGCTGGCGGTGCAACAGGCGCTCGACGAAGTCCCCGGCGTGACGGCGGTCTTTGAAAACACCGCCGGACAGGGAAGCAATCTCGGACACTCGTTCGAACAACTCGCGGAAATGCTCGAAAAGACCGACCGCCCCGGACGTACGGGCGTCTGCATCGACACCTGCCACGCCTATGCCGCCGGATACGATCTTGCGACCGACGAAGGATACGAAAAAACGATGGCGGGATTCGACCGCCTGATCGGTTTTTCCCTCCTCAAAGGGATGCATCTCAACGATGCGCGTTGCGAACTCGGCGGACGTCTCGACCGCCACGAAGGCCTCGGCGACGGAAAACTCGGATGGGAAACGTTCCGCCGCATCGCGCAGGATGAACGCATCGATAATATCCCGCTCATTCTGGAAACGCCGCATCCCGAGCGGTGGGCCGGCGAAATCGCCCGGCTCAAGGAATTTGCCTCCGGAAAAAATTAAGCGCGCGTTTTCAATACGCTCGTCAACGCGATCGCCAGAAGTTGCACCGTCCATTCGACGTCGGCTCCGGCGCGATGGGCTCCCAGCTCCGAAACGTCGTCCAACTGAAACACCCGGCGCAAGTATTGCAACCGGTAGGAAACCAGTCCCGGATGGGTCCGTTGCAGAAGTTTGATCGTATCGAGCGTTTTTCCCCGCCACAACGGCAGATGATCACGGTCGAGACTTTCCTGCAAAAAACCGAGGTCGAAGCGGACATTGTGACCGATCAGCGTCGAATTTTCCGCGAAATCAAGGAAATCCGGAGCGACAACGGAAAAAGACGGGGCGTCGGCGACCATTTCGTCGTCGATGTGATGGATCGCCGTCGCCGCGCGCGGGATCGGACGCAACGGATTGACGAGCGTTTTAAATTCCCGGCGGCTGCCGTCGGTTTCGACGCGGACCGCGCCGATTTCCACGATCCGGTCGCATACGGGGCTCATCCCCGTCGTTTCCAGATCGAACACGGTGAACGGTCCGAGTTCGTACCACTTACCGGGCATACCCCTCGGGATGTTTGAGTTGCCATTTCCATGCCGACTCGATGATCGCTTCGGCGGATTCGTATTGCGGGAGCCACTTCAATTCGCGCCGGGCAAGATCGCTGCAGGCGATCAAACGGGCGGGGTCGCCCGGACGACGAGGCGCGACCTCGAAGTTGACCTTCTTACCGGTCACTTTTTCCGCGGCGGAAATGATCTCGTAAACGGAAAGCCCGTTGCCGGTGCCGAGGTTGTAATGACCGCTTTTTTCGGCGTGCAACGCCAGTTCGTGCGCCTGCGCGAGGTCGAGGATGTGGATGTAATCGCGGATGCAACTGCCGTCCGGCGTATCGTAATCGTCGCCGAAAAGCATCAATTTGTCGCGTTGCCCGCGGATCGTCTGCAAAATGATCGGGATCAGGTGGCTTTCGGGACGGTGATCTTCACCGTGGATCTCGGTCGCTCCGGCGGCGTTGAAATAGCGCAGCGCGGTGTAGCGCAGGCCGTAGATCTCGCTGTACCAGTGCAACACCTTTTCAAAGCAGAGTTTCGATTCTCCGTAAGGATTGATCGGTTTCTGCGGATCGTCGTCGCCGATCGGCACGCGCGTGGGCTGTCCGAACGTGGCGGCGGTGCTCGAAAAGACGAAGTTCTGCGCGCCGCCCGCGACCGCCGCGTCGGCGAGGTTGATCGCATTGGCGAGATTGTTGACGAAATACTTGGAAGGATTTTTCATCGACTCGCCGACGAGCGAAAAGGCGGCGAAATGCATCACCGCGTCGAATTTTTCCCGCTGAAAAAGCGCGATCAGCGCGTCGCGGTCGGCGAGATTTCCTTCGACGAAACGGGCGCGCGGATCGACCGCGTCGCGGTGTCCCGTGATCAGCGCGTCGAAAACCGTCACGTCGTATCCCCGGTCGAGCAGATACTCACTGCACGCGCTGCCGATATACCCGGCGCCGCCGGCGACCAAAACTTTTTTTGCCATTTTCCCAACTCCGTATGCTTGAATAACCGATATGGAATGTTACATTAAATTAATGTACTTTTCGTTAAAGAATTTTGCAAATCGAACGATGAAAAATCCTGCTCTTTTGCTGATCGCATCGGGCGAAACTTCCCCGGATATCCGTTACGCCGCGGGCTTTTCCACCCCCGACGAATTCATCCTTTTCGGCGTCGACGGCGTTCTTTGCGCGGTGATGTCCCCGCTTGAGTATGACCGCGCCCGCGCGAACGCCGCGCCGGACTGTCAAGTGCTCGCCGAAAGTGAACTCGGCGGCCCCGACCGGATGGCGGTCTTCCGTGAGATCGTCCGGCGTTTCCGCATCGACGGATTCATCGTGCCGGAAAATTTCCCGCTCCTCTGGGCGGACAAACTCCGCGCGGCGGGGATCCCCGTCGAAACGCGCGCGGGGACTTTTTTCCCGGAACGCGAATTCAAATCAAAGGAAGAAGCCGACAAAATACGGGAATGCGAAAAAGGCGCCGCCGCCGGATTTTTCCGCGCCCGCGAAGTCCTCGGAGAAGCGTCGGTCGGAAAAAACGGCATGCTTGTCCGCGACGGCGAGCCCCTCACCAGCGAAACGCTCCGCGCCGAGATCGACGCGGCGATGCTCCGGAGCGGGATGTTGCCGACGGGAACGATCTGCGCCGGAGGATCGCAAAGCGCCCGTCCGCACGAAACGGGAAGCGGCGCGCTTTACGCCGGAACTCCGATCGTGCTGGATATTTTCCCGAAATCGCAAACAACGGGCTACTGGGGCGATATGACGCGCACCGTCGTCAAGGGAAAAGCGCCGGAAATCGTCCGCCGGGCGCACCGCGCCGTGTGCGAAGCGAAAAAACGAGCCATTTCATTGCTTGGGATCGGCGCGATCCCCGCGGAGATCCATCGCGCCGCCGACGCCGTGTTGCAGAAACACGGATTTTTCACCGGCATCGGCAATGCGGGGCATTTCGGTTTCTTTCACGGGCTCGGTCACGGCGTCGGACTGGAAATCCACGAAGCGCCGCGCCTGTCGCCCGGCAACGTCCGACCGCTCCGGGGCGGCGAGATCGTCACCGTCGAGCCGGGACTCTACTATCCCGAATGGGGCGGTGTCCGGCAGGAGGATCTTTTGTGGCTCTCGCCCGACGGAGAAACGGTTGATTTCACCGAAGTGGACGATCGGCTCGAAATCGAATGATTTTTTCTGCGGAACTCTATTGAAAAGGCGGGGAAACGCCCCTATATTATATACCGTGTCCGACGCCCGTTGAAACCAACAACACATAGGAATTGCAAAAGGTGGAAACTTTCTTTCTGCTTGCGGATGCCGGGTCGATGAAACTCGACGCTCATGCTCAATGGATGTTGTGGATCGGGATCGCCGTCTATATGGCGGTCCTGCTGTTGATCGGCTTCTGGTCGAGCCGCCGGATCAACGACATGAAAGATTTTCTCGTCGCAGGCAGACGATTGCCGCTCTGGATGGCGACCGCGACGTTGCTGGCGACCTGGTTCGGAGCCGGTTCCAGCATGGGCGTCGCCGCGACCGTTTACGAAAGCGGACTGCGCGGCGTCATCGCCGACCCCTTCGGAGCGTCTTTGAGTTTGTTGCTCGCCGGTATTTTCATCGTCGGATTGCTCCGCAAATGCAACTGCATGACCGTCACGGACATCATTTCGCACCGTTTCGGCAAAAGCGCGGGCATCTATGCGTCGCTGTGGATGCTCCCCGTCTACATCGGCTGGATCGCGGCGCAGGTCCTCGGCATGGGTACGATCCTCAACGTGCTCACGGGAATTTCCGTTTTCAAGGGGACGCTCCTCGGCGCGGTCATCGTGCTTTTCTACACGGTCGGCGGCGGGATGTGGGCGGTCACGCTCACCGATGTGTTGCAGGTCGGACTTCTCGTCATCGGTCTTTTGATCATTATGCCGTTCGCGATCCACCAGTCGGGCGGCGTCGCGGCGGTGGCGGAACGGCTTCAAGCCGGCGACCTTTCGCTCGGATGGGGCACGCCCGGATCTTTCAACGATTATACCTATTACATCGGTACCTGGATCATTATGGGGCTCGGGTGTATGGTCGGCCAGGATCTGATCCAGCGTTCGCTGGCGAGCCGCGACGAAAAAGTCGCCATTTCCAGTTCGGTGTTTTCGGGATTTCTCTATCTGATGATCGGCGTCATTCCGATCACGATCGGATTCACCGCCCGTTTCATCCTCGGAAGCGGGATCGACAGCAATCAGGTGATGCCGCGCATGGCGATCACGATCCTCGGGAATTTGCATCCGTTGCTGATGACGCTTTTCCTCGCCGCGCTGATCTCGGCGATCATGAGCAGTGCCGACAGTTCACTGCTCGCCGGCGCGTCGCTTCTGGTACGCAACATCATCGAACCGCTTTTCCCGTCGAAAAGCGGCGAACGGATGCTTCTGCGTACGCGCGTCATCACGATCGTATTGCTGATTTTCTCGACCACCCTCGCCTTTTTGAGCGACAGTATTTATTCGCTGATGATCAACTGCTGGACCAGTCAGTTGGTGGTCGTTTTTCTGCCGGTGATCCTCGCACTCTACGCACCGAGAACGAGCAAAAGTTGCGTTTGGACGGTCATGGTCGTTTCCACGGCGGTCTGGCTTTTTTACACGTTCGTCAACGTCTGCGGCACGAATATGCCCTTTTCCGAATTGCTCAACAGCGAACTTTTCGAATACGCCCAGACCTGCGGTGCAGTCTACGGCTTCCTGTCGGGGATCGTCTGTTACGTTTTCATCGCGCTCGGAGAAAAACTGACGGCGCGCGTTTCGGGCGAATACGTCGAAAAAGATTGACGATGCGTTTTTCCGTGCGGCGCCGTGAAAGGATCCCCCCTTTCGCGGCGTTCTTTTTTTACAGGAAAAAGCGCCATACGCGAAAGGCGTTCGGGATCGGATAGACGCCGCGCAATTCCTCCGGCGTCGCCCAGATGAAATCCGGCGACGGCGTATCGGTTTCGGCGCGGTAGCAGCGCATATGCCATTCGATGTGCGAAAAGAGATGTTTCGCTTCTTTATACGCCGGATCGATCCGCCATTTTCCGTGCGAACGCGCCCATTTTTCCACGGGAACAAATCCCGGCGTCATCGGGAAACCGTAGAGGTTCGCCAGCAGTCCCGTCGCAGGACGTCTGACCAGCGCGACACGCCCGTCGCAGACGAGAAAAAAGACGTCCCATTTTTCGATGCGGCGCGGAGCGGGAGGTTTTTTCGCGGGGATGACGCCGGCGAGATTTTCCCGTTTCGCCGTGCAAAGATCCGCCAGCGGGCACGCTTCGCAACGCGGCGACGCTCCCGGCAGACAGACCGTCGCGCCGAGATCCATCATGCTTTGCGTAAAATCGCCGCAATCCCGTTCCGGATAGACTTTCTGCAACATCGCGGCGAAACGGCGGCGCGTTTCCGGCGCCGAAACGTCGCTTGCGTCCCCGGTATAACGGGCGACCACGCGCAGGACATTGCCGTCGACGGCGGCGCATGGCAAACCGAAAGAGATCGAAGCGATCGCGCCCGCAGTATAATCTCCGACGCCGGGAAGCATACGGATCTTTTCCGGCTCACGGGGGAATACGCCGCCGTACCCTTCCGCGATCATTTCCGCCGCCTTTTTCAAAAGCCGCGCCCGCCGGTAATAACCGAGCCCCTGCCAATGTTTCATCAGCGTGTCGTCGGCGGCGCGCGCCAGAGAAAAAACATCGGGGAAAGCCCGCAAAAACGTTTCATAATAGGGAACGACCGTTTCGACGCGGGTCTGTTGAAGCATGCTTTCGGAAACCATGATCGCGTAGGGATCGCGGGTATGCCGCCACGGCAGATCGCGGCGGTTTCCGCGATACCATAATAACAAGCGCGCCGGAAGTTCCGATAGAAGCGGCAATTTTTTCATTTTTCCGCAAGCAATGCCCGATACCGCCGCAAATCTTCAGCGGAAAAACAACAGAAAATCGCCTCTTCCGGGAAACGCCCCGTCCACGCGGAAACGCTTTGTACGGCGATCGCGGCGGCGCGATCTTTCGGAAAACCGTAAACCCCGGTGCTGATGCAGGGGAAAGCGATCGTGCGGCATGAATTCTTTTCCGCAAGTTCAAGCGACGAAGCGTAACAGCGCGCGAGCAGATCCGCTTCATTTTGCGTCCCGCCGCGCCAAACGGGACCGGGCGTATGGATCACATATTTCGCCGGCAGATCGAATCCCGGCGTAATGCGCGCTTCCCCCGTCGGACAGCCGCCGAAAACGCGGCACGCTTCCAAAAGGCGCGGTCCGGCGGCGCGGTGAATGGCGCCGTCCACCCCTCCCCCGCCGAGAAGCGTGGTATTGGCGGCGTTGACGATCGCATCGACGGCGAGCGTCGTGATGTCGGTCGAACGTGTTTTCAGGATCATCGTTCTTCTCCGTCGCAAAGCGCGACAGCCGCACGCGCCGCTTCCGCCGGATCGATCCGGCGGTAACAAAGGTTTTCCGGCAACGGACAATCGCGTTGCAGACAGCCGAGGCAATCCACTTCCGGACGCAGAATGACACCGCGGGGCGAACGCACGCCCGTCAATTCCGGCCGCGTCGCGCCGTAAAGGGCGACTGTCGGGACCCCGAATGCCGCCGCCAGATGGATCGCACCCGTATCGCCGCCGCAGACGCCGCGCATCAAACGGAGCGCTTCCGCAAGTTCCCCGAGTCCGGTCTTGCCTGCCAGCGACACGATCCGGTCATCCGGCAGACGGCTTTTTTGTCTGATTTCCGAAACGGTTCCGGCTTCCTTGTCCGTACCGAAAACAACGAATTTCCAATCGGGACGCATATTCGCGATCCCGTCGATGCAAGCGGCGAAAAATTCCGCGGGGAAGGATTTGCTCGGCCAGTTCGCTCCCGGAATGACACCGAAAAGCGTATCTCCGGACGAAATGCCTTCGTCGTGCAGAAGTTCCACCGTGCGATCCGCATATTTTGCGCTCCCCTGCAAGGGGATGAAAGACATCCCTTCTTCCCGGATGCCGAAAGCATCCCCGACCAAAGCGATATTGCGGTCGATCGCGTGAAGCCATTCATCGCCGATTTTGATCTTGCGGCGGTAAAAAAGCGTCATCCCGAATTCGCGGCTGCGCGCCGGACCGAACGTCGTCCGCGAACGGGCGCAAAATGTGAAGATCGCGCTCCGGAGCAACCCCTGCATATCGAGTACCGCATCGTATTTTTCCCGGCGCAGTTCGCGCAAAAACGCCAGAAATTCCGGCAAAAAACTTTTCCATTGGCCCATTTCCCTGCGGCGGAAAAGGATTTTTCGGTCGATATTGGGAAAATAATCCAGCAACGGAGCGAATGCGGGACGCACCACCCAGTCGATTTGGACGTCGGGGAAACGGCGCACGAGCATCCGCACTGCCGGAAGTGCGTGGACGATGTCGCCGAGACTGCTCGGTTTGACGATCAGGATCTTTTTCGGAACCGTCTTCATTTTTCACGCTCCGGAAACGTTTTTGAAACGTATTTTTCCAGATAAGGGCGAAGCGCGGCGGCATAGACCCGGTATCCCTTTTCCGACGGGTGAAGCAGATCGTCGAGATAAAGATCTTTTTTCGTCGTACCGTCCGCGTTGAGGAAAAGCGGCGAAAAATCGGCGTAAAAGACGTTTTCAGCGTCGGCATACGCCGAAATGATCCCGTTGATCCGGCGGTTTCCGGCGTTGTGTCCGGAGTCGAGTCCCTGCGCATGGGGAAGCACGCCGACGAGCAGAATTTTACTTTTCGGCGTCAGACGGCGCAACGAACGGACGGCGCGGAGGATCCCCTCCGCCGCTTCCTCCGGTCCGGATTCGTGGAATTCAAAATGATTCGTGCCGATCAAAATGACGACGAGATCAGGTTCCAGCGGCGGGAAAAAATCGCCGTGCTCGATCACATAAAGCATCTGCTGGGTGCGGTCGCCGATGAAACCGAGATTCAGCCATTCATAGGGAGCCAGCGCCTCGTCGGCGACGATCTTGCCGAATTTTTCGCGCTCGAAATTCTGAGTGATGCTGTCGCCGAGAAAAACGAGCCGGATCCGGTCGCCGCGCGACCGGGCGATCTCCGCTTTTTCCCGGTAACGGCGGCACCACCAGTTTTCGGGATCCGCCGAACGCGGCACGGGCGTCGTCGCCCGGCGCATCGCTTCCGATTCCGCACATCCCGACGCCAGCAGCACCGCCGAAGCGACAACGGCGAAAAATTTCAATTTTTTTCCAGTTTCCATAACTTTTTGCTGACCCTTTCATAAATGCCGGGGATGACCGCCCGCAGAAAAAAGAGCGCGGCGGCGAGAAACGGCGGATAGGTCGCGCGTTTTTTCTTTTTCCGCCAGGCGCGTAATCTCATTTCGCACATTATTCCATGGAATT
>JAKSOG010000051.1 GCA_024405715.1 Victivallaceae bacterium
GACGTACTATGTTATGCGTAATTGCATCAGGACTTTGTGGCCCGGTCCCGCCGATGTCGAGGAATTGACTGAGATGCTACCCGCGTTGATCATGATATGCGCCAATATCGGGACCATCTATTGGGGTATCGGCCGTCTGCACGATACCGGACGGTCCGCCTGGAATATTCTCTGGATATTTTTCCCCGTCGTCGGCACGATCGTGCTTCTCGTCTTTTTTCTGCAAAAGGGAACGCCCGGAGCCAACCGTTTCGGCGCGCCGCCGCTTTCCAAGAAATAAATTCCGTACGCGAAGCGGACGCTTCGCGTTTTTTTTCGCAATCGTTTCGATGCAAGTGTTGAAAAGTCACGCGGCGGCGGTATATTAAACCGAATATCCAACAATAAAGGGATGGGTTATGAGCATCGACTACACTTACCGCAGCATCGCCGCCGAGATCGGAAAAGACCCCAAAGAATTCCGCAAGGCGGACATCATCGCTTTCATCAAAAAGCATGACATCCGGCACGTCAATTTCCAGTATCCCGCCGGAGACGGACGGTTGAAAACCCTCAATTTCGTCGTCAATGACGGGCGTTATCTCGACGAGATCCTTTCCTGCGGCGAGCGCGTCGACGGATCGAGTCTTTTCCCCTTCATCGAGGCGAGCAGCAGCGACCTTTACGTTGTGCCCCGCTTCCGCACCGCATATCTCGATCCTTTCAACCCCGATATGCCGACGCTCAATCTGCTCTGCTCGTTTTTCGACAAGGACGGCAATCCGCTGGAAAGTTCCCCCGAATATACGCTCCGTAAAGCGTGCGCGTCGCTCAAAAACGCCACCGGACTGGAATTTCAGGCGATGGGCGAACTCGAATACTACGTCATCGCCGAAGACGACGGTTCTTTCCCCGCCGCCGATCAGAAAGGTTATCACGAAAGCGCTCCCTATGCGAAATTCGGCGAATTCCGCCAACTTTGCATGGAATACATTTCGCAGGCGGGCGGTCAGATCAAATACGGCCACTCCGAAGTCGGCAATTTCGCCCTCGGCGGAAAAATCTACGAGCAGAACGAAATCGAATTTCTCCCTGTCCCCGCCGAAGAGGCCGCCGAGCAACTGCTCCTCGCGAAATGGATGATCCGCAACCTCGCGCGCCAGTTCGATTACGACGTGACTTTCGCGCCCAAGATCACCGTCGGCAAAGCGGGCAGCGGAATGCATATCCACTTCCGGATGATGAAAGACGGCAAAAACCAGATGCTCTGCGACGGCGCCGTTTCGGAGACCGCGCGCAAAGTCATCGCCGGCTTGATGACGCTGGCGCCGTCGCTGACGGCTTTCGGAAACACGAATCCGACTTCCTATTTCCGGCTCGTGCCGCATCAGGAAGCGCCCACCAACGTCTGCTGGGGCGACCGCAACCGCTCGGTTCTGGTGCGCGTGCCGCTCGGCTGGACCGCCAAAAAAGAACTTTGCAGTCAGGCGAATCCGCTCGAAGACCAATCCAGCGGTTTCGACACCACCCAGAAACAGACGGTCGAAATGCGTTCTCCCGACGGTTCCGCCGACATCCATTTGCTGTTGGCGGGAATGGCGGTGGCGTTCCGGCAGGGGTTCCTCGATCCCGAGTCGCTCAAAATCGCCGAAACGTGCTACGTCAACGTCAACATCCACAAAGAGGAAAACAAAGAACTTCTCGAAAAACTCGCCGTGCTGCCCGACAGTTGCGCCGCCAGCGCCGATTGTCTGGAAGAGCAACGGGCGTGTTATGAAAGGGACGGCGTTTGCAGTCCCGCGATGATCGACGGGATCCTCGCGGGCTTGCGCAAGTTCGACGACCGTACGCTCCGGCGCGACATCGGCGACGACCGCGACGCCATCCTCAAACTGGTGCGGACGTTCTTCCACTGCGGATAGAGCGGCGGAGCGGAAGGAGATCTTTTCCGGAGATGACGGGATATCGTTTCAGCGCGGCGGTTTTCGCCGCCGCGTTTCTGACGTTTGCCGGATGCGGCAAGGCGTCCAACATAAGCAAAGAAAAAGCATATCCTCCGGAAATCGAAACCCGCCGGGTCGCGCTTTCGGGATCCTATGAACGCGACAAAAAAATCCTTTCGTCCAGGTTGAACGACGCGACGGTGCAGATGGAAATGACGGTCGCCGCGGACGACATCGCCGAACTCGAAGAAAAATATTTTTTGCAGATTTCCGCGTGGCGGCGCGACGCCGTCGCGACGCCGCAGGCGCGGGCGCTTTTGGAGCAGGAACTTCGCGAAGTCGCCTACCGCCGCGCGGTCTACGACGCCGGTATCCGTTACGATGAATTGTCAAGCCGTCAATGGGGAGGCGAAGGTTCCGCCGCTCCGATGATCGACCGGATCAAATACGCGGAAATTTTTTCCCGCTTCAATCACTTGTCGCTGTTGCCGGAAAACGAGGCGGAGCGCGAACGCGAAAAAGCCGCGTATCCCGTCGTTTTTACTGAACACGGCGAAAAGTTCCGCATCCTGCCCGGAATGAACGCGACGACGATGTTGCCTTTCATCAACGACGAAAAGTTTCCTTTTTATATGGAAAACCGCCTCGATTTCACGTTCGGCGGCAAAGAATATGCGGTCTATTGCCTTTATCCGGATTGTATGTCTTCCAGCGGGAGTTTCACGCTTTTGACCGGATTGCAGGACGGCGAATGGCGTGAAATCCGGCGTTTCCCCTATATCGTTTATTCGGCGAAATTGGAAAACGGCGAATTGCTTCTCGAGAGCAATCGTTCCACGTCGTACGTTCCCCTCGATTTTTTGAAGTGAAAAAAGCGGGGCGTTACTCCTCCGCGATCGGGTGTTCTTTTTCGTATTGTTTGATAAGTTCGATCCGCCGGATGGCTTCTTCCAGAGTTACGGCTCCATTCCTCCCGGGGATTTTTTCGTCGGCGTACCGCGTCGCTTCCTGGAACCGTGCTTCGCGCAATGCCGCATTGCGCTTCGCGCGCCGTTCTTTTTCAATTTGCTCCTGCAAAAGTTTCCGCGCGGCGGCGACTTTGAATTGATAACGGACGAAAAACGCCGCGACCGCGAGCGCGACGATCACCGCGAACGCGAGCAGTCCCGTGCGGACGGTGCGGAAAATTTTGGAGCGCGAAAAGGCGTCGCGCCAGAAGAAACGGAAACGGTGCCGGGGCAGCGGACGTTTCGCCGTCCGGAGCCGGTCGCGGAATTCGGCGGCGCTTGAGATCGTGCCGTCATCGTCGCAGACGGAGAAAATCGCGTCGAGCAAAATGGAGGCGTCTTGCGTCATCGCGCCGGAGTATTTCGGATAGGCGCGCGGCGAATTTCCGGACAAAAGGCAGTAGAAACTTTTGGCGAATGCGTAAAGGTCGTTTTTTTCGTCGGGCGGCAGTCCTTTGTCCCAGATACGGGGCGAGAGAAATCCCGGCGTGCCGGAAAAAGTCGCTTCGCTGCCCGTCGTGACCAATCCGACGTCGCCGAGCAATGCTTCGCCGCCGCGCCGGAAAAGATTGTCCGGTTTGATGTCGCGGTGCAGAAGGTTGTTCGCGTGGAGCAAGGCGAGCGCGTCGGCAAGTTTTTCGGCGGCTTCGCGCAATTGCGCCGCGTCGCAATGCGCGTCGGCGAGTTTCCCGTCGGCGAGGTCCATCGTGTAATAGAGATAATCCCCGGAAATTCCCGCGTGGTGGATTTTGAGGAGATTTTTGTGGTCGAACTCGCGGTAGCGTTTCAATGCGGCAAGTTCGCGCTCTCCCGCTCGTCCCGCCAGCGGCACGACTTTGAGCGCGAAAAATTTTTCCGTCACGTTGTTGCGGGCGCGGAAAACGACGCCGTAAGCGCCTTCGCCGATCTTTTCGATCAATTCGTATTCGCCGATGCGGTCGCCGGTTCGGAACATCACAACTCCGGAGCGGAAAGGTTCAGATCGGGATCGGCGTCATTGCATTTTTTCACGATCTCTTTGAGGATCGCGGCGCAACGGTTGCGGGCGAGATAGACCTGATCGGCGGAAATCCGCAGAAATTCCGCCGTGTCGGCGATGGATTTCCCGTCGAAGGCGCTCATCGTGAATGCAAGATAATTTTTGGCGGAAACGCGCTTGGCAAGTTCGGCGAGCGCCTGATCGAGGACGGCGTGCCGCCAGACATCGAGTTCCTTTTCCTCCGCCGAAAGATCCGCTTCGCCGGGGAGGTTTTCGACGGGGAGCGCCTTGTCGCGGGCGATCTTGCGGAAACAGTCGGCGATGCCGCCGTGGACGACTTTGTTGAAATAGGTGCGAAAGCGCGCCTTTTCCGGCGCATAGACGAAGTTTTTGCTGCGGTCGGAAAAACGGAACATCGTTTCCTGGATGACGTCGTCGATTTTTTCTTCCGGTACGCGGGCAATGCGGCAGAGCGAACGTACCACGGGCGCGTAGGCGTCGTAAAATTCGCTCCATGAAACGTCGTCTCCGGCGATGATCTTTTCGAGCATCGTGCGGTTGGTTTCAGGGTAAATCGGCATAATCGGCTATCCTTTGTTTTTGCAGTCCAATACTATCGTGCGTCATCTCAGGAAAATCAAATTTTTTTTGCGGAAAAATCACGGAGAAATGAAAGAATGCGGGAGTTGGCGCGTTTATTCTGTGAAGTGATTCGCCGCCGCGGGGCGGCGGGAATAGGAGAGGAAAACGCGATGATTTACGAAAAACCCGAATTGGAAGATTTCCCGGCAATGCAGGTACGGGGAGAGAGTTGTTTCATCGACTGCGCGGGGGACGTTTTTTGCCCCGGCTCGTCCGACGATTTTTGACCGTTTGCCGAAAAAGAAGGGAAAGCGCTCCTTTTTTCCGCCTCGATGCCGTCCGAACGGACGCGCGAGGCGGTTTTTTTGTGTGAAAAAGCGCAATGCGAATGCAAGAAAACGTTTCCCCGCGCGGTTATTTAAAAAAAGCGGAAATGTTTTCGCCGTGCATTTCATTTGAGGTGCGCCAATATGCGAAAACGCCGTCTGCGGAAAAAACTGCTTGACAAGGGAAAAAAAAGACGTTATCTTATAGGCGGATTCAATGACTCCGAAAGGATTTGCCGATAAGAAAATACTTTTTTTGACAACCGGATAGAGCAGTCTTCACGGACTACTGGTGCATCTGAAAACGCCAATTACAGAAAACGCCAGCCGATGTCGGTGAAGGTATGATGCATAAGTTCATATCTTATGCGGCATACCTTGTCCGCATTTGGTGTTGGGTGTATTGGCGTACCTCAGATGCAATGCGCGATGAGGTATGCTTTTTTTGTGCCGGTTTTCGGGTATATGCAAGCAGTAAAAAGGAGAAAACAATGGATCTGAATGCCAATCTGAAAGGCGGCTGGGGATGCGTCGGTTACGCGATCGGGATCACGATCCTGATCTTCGCGGGCATCGTCGCATTGGCGGTGATCGAGTTTTTCGCGAAACACGGGTATTGATGAAGCATGCGTCAAGAGAGAGAGCGGTTTTCTCTCTTTCGCAAAAACAATAAAGGAGAAGAAAAATGGCTGCTAAAAATTGTGAAAACTGCGGACAGCGGGTGGAGTCGAATTCGGGCGTGACGGGCGGACCGCTTACCTTGCTGGAAGCGTTGTACCAGTACCGTCACACGTTCTGCTGTGCGCAATGCCGCGACCGCTATTACAGCGGCAAAAGTCCGAGTTTCTTTTTGAAAGTCTATCGGTTTTGCCTGATCGTTTTCGTAATCGGCTTCATATTGTACGTTTTGGCGGGCTTGGCGGCGAAATAGTGAGGGTGCAGATGGTTTTTATACGCGACGATATTTTTGAAATATGTCCGTATTTTGGCGGAAACGTTTCGCCGTCGAAAAATAAATGGGCGCAAAATGCGTCCGCAATTGAGGGATGATCCCTCGGAAGGGTATTTATGAAAAAGTTCTTGTTGACAATGGGTTTTTTGTCGTTGCTTTGTCGGTAGTCGCCGGAGAATGCAGATATTGCGGCTCGGACACCTACAATATAAACGTTTATCGCTGTACCAATTGTCGAAAGTTTTTTTGCGACAAATGCCGGGGAGGAGATAAAAACAGCCGTACCGGAAATGCAATGATGGATCATTTCAGCGGGCTTGCCAATATGATGGAATGTCACATCGTTTGCCCGGAATGCGGGACGAAAGATACCAAAGAACTCAACAATATGCAAAACGGAAACATCCAAATCGTTCGCTGAAAAATGTTCAGCAAAAAACGCGCGTCCGATTAAAATCTGACGCGCGTTTTTTATGAAAACGTGATCTTACAGCGAACGCAGACGTGCGCAGATCTCTTTGAAAGCGGCGACCGGCGCCATTTTGCCGCTGTAATCGCAACTTTCGGGATTGACGGGCAAATGTTTTTCCTTTTCCGTCAACAGCGACCGGAACTTTTTGAGCGGCATTTGACCGTCCCCGATGAAGCACTCCGTCATATACTTCCCGTTGCGCTTCAAATCGTACCCCGGACGCGCCGTTTCCGAAATGTGCCAGTCCTTGAAGTGGAAATAGACGACGTATTCCCGGACTTGCAGAAACGATTCGCAGGGATCTTCCGCCGTCGCCGCATTGCCGATGTCAAAGGTAAGTTTCAACCCCGGCACCGCGCACAACACTTCCAGGCACTCTTTCGCCGTCGTGATCGGACTTTTCAGGAATCCCGTGCTTTCCATCGTCAACTGCACCGGCGTCTTTTTCGACCATTCATACGCTTTGCCGTAAAAATCAATGAAACGCTTCCGATCGTCTGCAGGGCTTTTCTGATCCGGCGTCGCAAAAGGGGGCACCATCAGGATCGGCGCCTCCATTTCGCAGGCGTCGTCGAGCGTTTTGCGGAAAAAATCCATATCTTCGGGAAATCCCGCCACCGCTTCGTCGCGGAAAAGCGTGTGCGCCGCGATCTTGATCCCCGCGTCGTCGCTCGCTTTTTTCAATTCCTTCGCCGTCGAACGGTGCAGACCGATCCAGTCGATCGCTTCCATTTTGCATTGCGAAGCGACCGACACTATTTCGCGGATATTGTGTCCGCGCATCATCAGCGACATCATCGCGATATTCATAAACGGCTCAGAGCGAAAGCAGTTGTTTCGTCACTTTTTCCGCCAGTTGCTGATCCGGAAGCACCAGATCGGGCAACCGCGAGAAGGGGATCATTTCCACCGTGAACGTCCCTTCGTAGCCGATTTTTTTCAATGCCGCGAAAAGCGACGCGAAATCGACTTCGCCTTTGAAGAGATCGTCGCCGAAACCGTGCAGCCCGCCCGCGCAGTCGCTCCCCTCGAAATTTTTGAGATGCACCGCTTTGATGCGCTTGCCGAGGATCCCGACGTAGTCTTCCGGACGGCCGTTCAGACAGCAGTTGCCCGCGTCGAAGTAGATGCCGACCGCGGGATCGTCGAAGGAATCAAGATAAATTTTCCACTCCATCGGCGACAAAAGAAAGCGCGTCCAGACGTTTTCCAGCGCGATATCGACGCCGAGTTGATGCGCGACGGGGAGCAGTTCCTTGATCGACTTGCGCGAGTTTTCCCACACGACGGCATACGGCACGACGGGGCGCGACAAGTCCCACGCGACGAAAGTCGCTCCGGGGATCATCAGCACGCACTTGACGCCGAGCCACGCGCCGATCTGCAGATATTTTTTGGAAAATTCGACCGCGCGGAGCCGTTCCGCTTCGTCCGCCGCGCCGAGCGAACAAGTCCCGTAAAATCCCGTCGCCAAAGTCCGCAGACCGACGTTTTTTTCCGCCGCGTAAGATGCGATCTTTTTGCATTCCGCTTCCGTGATGTCGGCGGGAAGCGCGTCGCCGACGGTAAGTTCGATGCCGTCAAGACCTTGCGAAGCGGCGAAATCAATGAATTCATACGGCGTTTTTTCGCCCGTGAAACCGCCGAAGACCCAGTAATTGAGCGCCTTGTACATTATTTGACCTCCGTTTCTTTGCCGGTTTCGACGGATTCGATCTCGCTCATCACCGTACGGAAAGAATCGGCGATGCTGTCGAACGTCTGATATTTGTCCGGCGTCCGGTTTTCCGCGACGCACCGCGTGAAGTAGTCCAGTTCCCGATGCCAGCCCGTCGGCAGACCGCCCGCCGCGAGATCGGGCGTTTCGACGCGGTCGGCGAAATAGATCTTGTAGCCCGCCGCGTCGCGTTTCAGCGTCGCTTTTTCGCAGACGATCTCGAAACTCATCTCGAACGGCACGGTTTTGTCCGCCGCCCAGCCGCCTTCCGCCGTCACCAGCATATCGGGCGCACCGTCGTAGGAATAGATCGTTATCACATGGTCGATCCCCCGGTCGCTGACGACGCCCCGCACTCCGCGGCTCAAGACCCGGTCGGGCTTGCCGAAAAAGGCGCAGACCGCGTCGGTGTCGTGCAAATGCAGATCGAGGATCGCACCGCCGGAACGCTTTTCCGTCATATACCAGTTTTCCCACGCATTGCCGTTCACGCTCGGCGACAGCCGGCGGAAAAGCGCGTGGCGCACTTTGCCGTATTTCCCGGCGGCGACGGCTTCGCGGGCGTGGGCGTATTCCGGCCAACTGCGGATGCACATCCCGACGTTGAAAAAGCCCTTCGCCGCTTTGACCGCTTTTTCCAGTTCCGCCAGTTCCGCGCGGTCACGGCAGACCGGCTTTTCGCAGAAAACGTGTTTCCCCGCTTCGAGCGCCGTCCGCGCGTATTTCAGATGCAGCGCCGTCGGCACGCAGATGTCAACGACGTCCACGTTTTTGTCGGCGATGAGGTCGAGCGGATCTTCATACGTTTTGATGCCCGAAAAATCCAGCCGTTTGGAATTGTCCCCGCCGCCGATGTTGCCGACGACTTTGGAAATGTCCCCGGCGCGTTTCGCGGGATCGCCGTCCGCGATCGCGACGAGTTGCGCCTGCGGCAAATTTTGATAGATGCCGTAATGCGTCGTCCCCATAAAACCCAATCCGATCAGACCGATGCGCACTTTTTCCATGATTTGTCCGCCTTTCCTGTTTTCGGGATCTTTTCCCGTTTCGCTTTTAATATAGGCGCTTTTTTCGCGGGGAAAATCGAATATCCGGCATTTAATTGCATTATCCGGCAAAAAATGCTATATTATCCATTATGCGAAACGATCATCCGATTTCCAGAGAACTTCTTCTGAAAGAAGACGTGCGCCGCCTGCTCGACGATTTCGCCGCGCTGCTGAAACTGCGCGCGGTTTTTTTCAGTTCCGACGGGCGGGAGATCGAAAGGGGGCGCGACGCCGAATGCTCCGGATACTGCCGCCTGATGCAGAAAGAGCGTTTCGGACTTGCCGCCTGTATGGAACTCGACCGCGCCCGTCAGAAAGAATGCCGCGAAAAAAAACGGCTGATCTCCTACGTCTGCCACGCCGGACTCGGGGAGATCGTCGCGCCCGTGATGATTTTCGGAAACGTCGCCGGATTTCTCGTCATCGGTCAATTCCGCGTCGTCGCGGAGTGTCCCGCTTTTCTCCGCTTCCCGGAGGAAAAAGAGCGTTATCTTGAACTGCCGCTTTTCTGCGGCGACGATCTGCGCAATCTCGAACATATGCTGCAGATGCTCCTCGAATGCATCGTCGCCAAGGAACTCGTCGCTTATCCGCAGGATCTGAAGATGTTCAAACTCGACCGTTTCATCGAAACGCACCTCGCGGAAAAGATCACGCTCGCCGCCGCCGCGCGCGCCTGCGCCTGCAGTCAATCTTCTCTGACCCATTATCTCTGCCGCGAGCAGAAAATTTGTTTCAGCGCATTGGTGATGAAAAAGCGCGTTTCCGCCGCTGAAAAACTGCTGAAAGAGCATCCCGACTGGACGCTCGACGTCATCGCCGAAAAAACGGGATTCAACAGCGCCTACTATTTGTCGAGGGTCTTCCGCCGCTTGCGCGGCACGACGCCGGGGCGTTTCCGGAAAACGTGAACGCTTTTTTTGGAAAAAATCCGCTCCGTTGCAAGATTTTCTTTTTTTCGTCGATGATTTGTTGAGAAAGGTCGTTCAATATTTTTTTGTGGTGCAGGAAACGATTTGCTTTTTCGGGAAAGTTGATATTTTAACTTCCCGATATTCAAAAGGTATGATGAACTTGTTACTCTTTGCCCCCCGCAACGGTTTTATCGAAGGAGATGAGGTGATATCATGATTTGCCGGGATTGTGGAAAAATTGCTCCGGACGATGCGGTGTTTTGCCCCGCTTGCGGAACGAAGTGCAAGGAGGAATGTTCCATGCCGCAGGAAGATGATCCCCATGGCAATGACGCTGATTTGTGCGCTTATTGCGGACAGATCGTGCAGGGCGATGCAAAAGTATGCCCGAATTGCGGTATGGAGCAATATTGTTCCATTTGCGGTACGAAACTCCCCGACGCGGCGAATAAGTGTCCGGGATGCAACACGAAAACACCGGCATTCAAAAAGCAGATCGCCTGGCTTGAACGGCGCAACTTTTCCAAATGGAAATGGCTGATATTAGGATCCGTCGCACTGGTGATTTTTATTCTTTCAGTCGGATATATTTCAACCGGACATATTGGTATTGATCTTGGTCACGCCGATTGGTATTTGCGTAGAGAAAAGTTCGATTCCCTGTCGGAAAGTTGGAGGATCGCATGTGTACTTTTGGCGATCCCCATTGCCCCGCTTTATCTTTTTTTTCTCCGCATGCTTTTCATCAAAAAGGAAACGGACGGGAAAGCGATCGTTTCGACGCCGGGGTATTGGAAAAACCGCTTCCCCGCCGATTTGATCGAGCGGCAAAACGAAACGGAAAAACCGCAACGCATGGGCGTTTTTCAAGCCGTCGGTTTCCGCCATTGGATCATCGGCGGTTGTCTGTTTGCCGCGGTCCTCGTCATTTTCGGCATCGGCAACGCACGTATTTCCTCCGCACGGAAAATCGCGGCGGCGCACCGTATTGCGGAAGGGAAACGCTATATTGCAAATGTGATGGATTTTCTGATCCATTGTCCCGCCGGGAGTTTTATGATGGGAAGTCCGTCCTATGAAGACGGTTGCGGCAGTGACGAAATGCGACACCGCGTCACGCTGACGAAAGATTTCTACATCGGAAAATACGAAGTGACGCAGGCCCAATACGAGGCGGTGATGGGCAAAAATCCTTCTTTTTTTGGCGGCGGCGACTGTCCGGTGGAGCGGGTCAGTTGGGATGATGCGATGAATTTCTGTGAAAAATTGAATGAACTCACGGAAGGCAAGCGTCCGGCGGGTTACAAGTTCTCTTTGCCGACGGAAGCGCAGTGGGAATACGCCTGCCGCGCGGGAAGTACGGGAGCATACGCCGGGAATTTGGATTCGATGGGGTGGTATGTCGACAACAGCGGAAACGAAACGCACAACGTCGGGCAAAAACAACCCAATGCGTGGGGAATTTACGATATGCACGGAAATGTCTTGGAGTGGTGCCGGGATTGGTATGAGGGATATACCGGCAGTGCAACGGATCCGACGGGACCGTGTTCAGGACTTTACCGCGTCGGGCGCGGCGGCGGTTGGATCAACTTGGCGAGATACTGCCGTTCCGCGTACCGCTACGGCGACGCCCCGGGCGGTTGCCACAGCTACCTCGGCTTTCGTGTTGCCCTTGTCCCGGAGCAATGACCGGGGATCCGTTGTTTGAGTAATGCGGAGCAAAACAACGGAGTGGAGTTCGCCATCGGGCATAGACGGGCGGAGCCGTCTCATGCCGCGTGACGAGTTTTCCGCGATGGGCGGGGCAGTGTGTGGCGCGCAGAAATGGCGAGGAAGAACGACAGACGCTTGTCGCGGGGGATTTTGAGATATTGCAAACGTTTGTTGCGAGTATGAACTGCCGCGGAGATTTGGATGCGGGGCGTCATTGCGTTTGCGGAAGTTTTGAGAAGCCGATGCGGTATTTCATTACGCTTATGGCGGTGGGAAGGCGCACTTATTTAAGTGCGAAAGGTAGAGGGTGACAGCCTTTCGGTTTTCCCCCTGTAACCCCCTTTTCTTTACAATCGCGCTCGTTACGTGGTTGGGGGTGCCCCCGCTTGTTCCTTCGGGTCGAAATGGACTTTTCGCGTTGAAAAGTGGGACGCTCCGTGTTATGTTATAGCAAGGAGAAGCCCTGTATCATGATCAAAATTTCCGTTTCGCGTCTGCAAAAGGAACCGATCCGTCTTGAAGGGACGGAACCGCCCGCTTTTCTCGATCTTTCGGACGGGCAGTTTACCGTCGTTTCGCCGATGGAATATGCTTTCGACGTCCGCGCCGTTTCCGGCAATGCGCTTGTTTCCGGCGTCTGCCGCGTGACCGTCGAAGGTGTTTGCGGACGCTGCCTCAAAACCGTGCGCCGCACCGTCGAAACGGAAAAACTTCAACTGCTTTTTCCGCTTGACGGGATCGCCGAGGAACTGGATCTCGGCGAAGACGTCCGCGCCGCAATGGTCCTCGCGCTGCCGATGAATCTCGTCTGCGGCGAAGATTGCGCGGGGGTTTGCCCTGCGTGCGGCGCGGACCGCAACGACAAATTCGGCAACGACGACTTTATCCCCGACGTGCGGGAGGGCTGACGCACCGCCGTGCAGATCGTATTTTCCCTCGTCGCGGGCACGGCGTCCGCGCGCGTGCCGGCGGCGTAGTCGAGCACGAGGGACTCGCCCAGCAGCGATTCGGCGTATGCCGTCTGGAGGGCGTTCGTGTCGATCGTGTGGCCCGCGCCATCGTA
>JAKSOG010000052.1 GCA_024405715.1 Victivallaceae bacterium
CCGTTTTCGCGTTGTTGGCGACGGCTGAGTTGTCCCGGTGTTTCTCCTCCAGTTACACCCAGCGGGTCGTGCGTTCCTATTTTTTGTCGTGGTTTAATACGGATGAGAAAAAATGAACATCGCATTGCAACTTTTGTCCGTATCGGCGAAAAATTTGTTCATCCCGTTTCTGCTGACGGCGTTGCTCTTTTTCTGCGCGTTGAGCTTTTTCCGGAAACGGCGCGAAGTCGTACGGCGATTGATCTTTTGGGGAATTTGTGTCGCGATGGTGTTGGTGTCGCGGTCGATGTGGGGAAAAATGTCCAGCCGTTATTTTTCGGTCCTGATCCTGCCGGTCCTTTTTTGTTGTGCCTGGGGGATCGTGACGCTGCCCCGGCTTTTGGGACACCGTTTCCCCCTCGCCGGGGGATGGCGCAGGATATTCATCGCTTGCGGGATCGCGCTGGTCGTTTTCTGCGTGGTGAAAAACATCCGTAACCTGCGGCACAATTTCCCTGTCGGCGAGATTGTCGGCGAGATCGGAAAGGAAAAACTCATCGCCGAAGACCGCGATGTTTTCTATAATTTCACCAAGGAGCAGAATTTTCTTACTTACTCGCTGGGAAATTTCGTCGTTTCCAAAGGAATGACAACGCGGGAGGAAACGATCAAAGCGATCCGCGACATTCTTTCGCCGACGCCGTTGGGATACCGGCTTTTCTTTCTGCTCAAACTGAAAGCATCCGATGCGATCCTTGCCGACGAAATTGCTTGTCTGCCGGAGGGATGGCGGAAGGAAGCGGAGATCTTTTATTTGCCGGAAAAGAAAGAAAAACTTGTGCTCTATTCTTTTTTTGCGGCTTCCGGCGGCGGGGAGGCATTGAACGGGACCCGTTTGTTTACGCCGAAAATCGAAAGCGGCGACGGGCAGGTCATGACACATCCCGACGGAGGATTGCAATTGCGGAGCGCGAACGAAACGCTGTACCGCTTCCCGATGCGATTTCCCCCCCTGCGCGAAGGGCGTTTCCGGTTTTCCGTCACCGCCGAAAAAGACAGTCTTTTTCAAATCAAATTTTTGGGATATGACGAAAAAAATGTTTTCCGTTACAGCAAAGCATTATTTCAAGTCAAATTAAAAAAAGGCGACGCGGAGCACTTTGATTGTAGCTTCAAATTGCCGTCGGAAAAACTTTTGGAAACCATTCAATACGGATTTGTCGCGGGTTTGTTTTATTCGGGCGAGGCAACGCTGTCTGGAATCTGCGTTTATCCGCGCTGCCGGGGAGTCATCCCGTTGCTTTCTTTGCCCGGACGGATTCCGCAATGCTCTTTACGAGAGCAATATATTTTTCCGTCCTCGTTTCCGGCGTGTCAAAAAGGCGCAACCGTTCTTTTCCCCGTTCGGCGAGGACGGCACGGCGCGCCGGATCGCCGGAAAGGTCGAAAATCTTGCCGGCGACATCCTCCGGAGACAAGGGGTCGAAATAGACCGCCGCGCCGCCGCAAATCCCGCGCGCGAAAGGCAAATCGGATGTCAAAATCGGAACGCCTGTTTTCATCGCTTCCGCCCAAGATGCGGAAAAACATTCCAACAGCGTCGGCAATATCATCAGATCCGCCTGACGGTAGAGCGACGGACACTCCTCGATTTTCACTTTCCCGGTGAAGATGAAATGCCGCTTCAATTTTTCCGGAACCGGAAAGGCATCCGGCGTCAACGTCAGAACGAAACGGAAATCGGAATCGGGATGATGCGTTGCAAGATATTCCGCCGCGCCGACCAGGACCGGAAAGTTTTTATGCGGATAAAACGCTGAAACCGTCAACAAAGTCGTGCCGCGGAACTTCGGCAATGGAT
Source organism: Victivallaceae bacterium (assembly GCA_024405715.1). Taxonomy (GTDB): domain Bacteria; phylum Verrucomicrobiota; class Lentisphaeria; order Victivallales; family Victivallaceae; genus UBA1784. The sequence goes on from JAKSOG010000052.1 coordinate 1,841, forward strand.
GTTCTTTTTGCGTTTCGGGATGATCGAAGACCTGATTGTAGCAATTCCAAACGGTCTCCACCGGTTTTCCGGGAAAAATTTTCCGCAATCTTTCGGTCACGTCGGGATTCTCCACGACTAGCGCATCCGTATCACGCCGAAAAGAATGAAGCTGAACGATCTTTTTCAAACCAATGCAAACGCGTTCTTTGAAGGAACGCCGCCGGGAAAAAGCCGAATCCGGGTAAACATAATGGGCAATGGCAAACCCGCAAAGATGCGGCACCTTCGGGCGCCAGTACGATGGCCCGAAAACCGTAAACACCGCGTCAATACGGTATTCCCGTACGAGGTCGTCCAATCCGGGATTCCGGGAAAACAGCCGGAAAAACCCCGGCGTTTTCGGGATGTCGCAAATCTTGACGTTGGACGCCGCGTCGGTCGCGGCAAGTTCGCCGCGCACCGCATCCGAAGCGCAGACAAGAAAAAAATCGTTTGAAAAACGTCGGAGATTGCGTATCACGGATACGGCGACCTGAACGCCGCCCCCCCGCGGACTTGAAGCCAAAACCAAAATATTCATTCCCCGCCCTCTATGCCGTAACTCCGGCGATATTCAAACAACAGGATAAAATACAACAGTCGCTTCATTATTGCAAGTTGAAAAACAACCGGGGGAGTGCTATATTCATCCAGGGCAGAATTCTGATGAGTCGCAATCGGACCACAAGTAAATCCGGTCATAAATACAGGCAAGGAGCATCAATGGCAAGGGCGTCCGCATTCTCCGGCACGCGATGTGTATCTCGGACGTTCGGGATACGACACCTCCCGCGCGGATATATTTCTGCCATATTTCATCCAAACACCGAGCGAAAAAGGATGCTATCGTGACGGGTATGGCTCTCTATAACTATTCCCCCGTATGGGTGCAAAATCTTCTTTGCAGCCTTGAAGGGTACAGAATAAAGATCGTCCGTTACGGGAACGTTTTCCGGCATGCGCTGAAAGAGTATGAATCCCGTAACGATTGGTCATACGAACGGCTTTGTGATTTCCGCGATTTGCAATTGCGGAAATTAGTCCGGCATTGCTACGACACGGTCCCCTATTACCATCGGCTCTTCAACGAGGGCGGCATCAATCCCGACGGCATCAAAACACTGGATGATTTGAAAAGACTTCCGATCCTGACCAAGGAAACCGTAAAACGAAATCCCGAAGCGTTTTTATCTTCGCGCTATGCCTCCACCTCATTGGTTCCGATTTCCACCAGCGGGTCGACGGGTTCCAGTTTAACGTTGCTTGTTTTGCCTGACAATATCGCCCGGCAATATGCCGTTTGGTGGCGGTATCGGCGCCGCCTCGGGATCGGTTTCGATATGTGGCACGACGAATTCGGTTCGCGTACCATCGTGCCTCCGTCGCAAAGACGGCCTCCTTACTGGCGCATCTGCCGCCCGCTCAAGCAGGTGATGTTCAGCGCATTTCACGGGAATGCCTCCTCCTTCCCGTTTTATTTCGACAGAATACGAAAGGACGGATTCCAATGGTTTCACGCTACGCCGTCGGTATTCATCCCGTTCGCATCGTATTGTCTGGAAAACGGATGCTCTTTAGGAAAACAGATCCGATTCATTACCACCGGCGCGGAAAATTTGTACGATCACCAGAAGCGAATGATTTGCGAAGCGTTCGGCGTATCTCCGAAAAATCATTACGGCTTAACCGAAGCCGTGGCGAATTTTTCAGAAACGCCGGACGGCATCATGGAAGTCGATGAAGATTTCGCCGCCGTCGAATTTGTGCCGGAAGGCGATTCTTTTCATATCGTCGGCACAAGTTTGATCAATTATACGATGCCGCTTTTGCGCTACGCGACGGCGGACATCGCGCAGATATCGGGAAAAATCGGTCGTCGCGGTCGCATCGTGGACCGGATTGACGGTCGGAGCGGCGATGCCGTTTTTCTTCCGGACGGAATCCGTATCGGGACTTTATCCGCTCTTTTCAGCACGACCGACAACATCGTCGAAGCACAGATCTATCAGGCGAAAGATTATTCGCTGGAAATCCGGTTCGTTCCCAAAAACGAAAAATACGCACCCGATTTGGAGCGGGTCCGGCATTTGCTTGCAGAACGCATCGGCAACACGCTTGCCGTAAGATTCCGGAGGATGGAAAAAATACCGCGGACGGAGCGAGGGAAATTGCGCTACATCATTTCCGATGTTTGCCGCAAATAGAAATCAAAAGCGCTTTTTAGGACACTTTATCACCATGAAGAAAAATTTGAAAATCGTCGTTTTGGGCGGCGGTCTCAGTTCGGAGCGAAACGTGTCTCTGGTGACCTCTGTGTCTGTTTGCCGGGCGTTGCGGTCGATCGGATATCGTGCCGTTTTCGTCGATCTTTTTTTGGGGATCGAAAATTACCCGGGAAAACTTGAAGATCTCTTTGATTTGCCGGACGGCCGTTGCGATACCGTCACCATCGGACGGACAGCGCCAAAGCGCGCGGACGTGTTGCGGCAAAGGAAATATCGTAACCCTTCGAGAATCGGGCGCAACGTATTGGAACTTTGCGCCGTTGCCGACGGTGTTTTTTTAGGGCTTCACGGGCAGGACGGCGAGGACGGAAAAATACAGTCGGTTCTGGAATTGTTGGGTATCCCCTATACGGGATCTTCACCCTTCGGGAGCGCAATGGCGTTGAACAAAAAAACATCCCGGTTGATCATGCAGAAAAACGGCATTCCCTGCGCACCTGAAACGACGCAAGCGCCCTGCGTCGTGAAATGCGCCAACGGGGGTTCCTCGATCGGGACTTACGTCTGTGAAACCGACGCCGAATTGCAAAAGGCATTGCTCGACGTCCAACGATATCACGATGATGTCCTGATCGAAAAGAAAATCGTCGGCATGGAATTGACGGTTCCCGTTTTAGACGACCACGCATTGTGCCCGATTGAAATCGTGCCGCCCGAAAGCGGAAAATTCGACTACGTCGCAAAATATCAAAACGGCAAAGACGGCGCCACAGAAATTTGTCCCGCCAGATTAAGTGAAAAAAAGACCAAGGAAGTCCAGGCGCTCGCCGAAAAACTGCATCACGCCCTGAAATTGTCCGTTTATTCACGGACTGATTTCATTATGGATGAAAACGGTGTTTTCCAATGTCTTGAGATCAACACCCTCCCCGGAATGACGCCCAACAGTCTGCTTCCCAAAGCGGCGAAATGTGCCGGAATCGAATACGCGGACTTGTGCGAGCGTATTTTGCAATTGAGTTTTAAGGAAAGAGCGTTTTATGCTGAAACGTACATGGCTTGAGATCGACACCGGGATCATCCGCGAAAACTTCGCGGCGTACCGCCGGAATCTCGACGCTTCGATGCAGATCATGGCGGTCGTCAAGGCGGACGCTTACGGCCACGGCGCGACCGCGACCGCCGGAGCCCTGCAAAAAAGCGGCTGCCGGCTTTTCGCCGTCGCCACGCTGACGGAAGCGATCGAATTGCGCGAAGCGGGGATCGGAGGAGAGATCCTCATTCTCGGTTACACCCCCGCGGCGGAAAAAGAAAATCTGCTCCGGTACGATGTCACGCAGACGCTCCTTTCCGCCGAACACGCGCGCGCAATGCGCGGGATCCGTTTCAAGGCGCAGTTCGCGATCGACACGGGGATGAACCGCATCGGTCTGGACGGCGACGATCCCGGATATTGCGAAAAAGTCATCCGCGAATACGCGCCGGATTTCCAACTGACCGGACTTTTCACCCATTTGTGCGTCGCGGACACCCCCGAAGAAAACGATGTCACGCGCGGACAGCTCGAACACCGCCGCCGCGCCGCCGAACGTTGCCTTTCATCCACTGTATGAATTCGGCGGGCGGGCTGTGGCAGGATCCTTACGGGAATCTGGCGCGGCTCGGGATCGTGCTCTACGGACTGAAACCCGATTTCCGCAACACGCTGCCCGCCGGCATCCGCCCCGCGATGCGCTGGAAATCCGTGATCTCGATGGTCAAAACGCTCCGCCCCGGTGAAACCGTCGGATACGGACGCACGTTCCGCGCCGAAAGACCGACGCGGCTCGCGACGATCCCCGTCGGCTATGCGGACGGCTACCGCCGGGAACTTTCCGGCAAAGGGCGCGTCCTCATCGGCGGCAAAAGCGCGCCGCTCGCGGGGCGCGTCTGCATGGATCAGATCACCGCCGACATAACGGACATCCCCGACGCGCGTTTTGAAACCGAAGTCGTCCTTATGGGCGACGGCTACGATGCCGACGCGATGGCGCGGGACGCCGGCACCATCGGTTACGAGATCGTCTGCGGCATCGGGGAACGGGTGCCGCGGGTTTACGTCGATTCAAATTGACCCGGAAACGAGGATTTTTCCATGAAACAAATCATCCAGGATCTGAAAAGCGGAGCGACCATTCTTGAGGAAGTTCCGGTCCCGCAGGTGCGCGCCGGGCAAATTCTCATACGCACTTCCTGCACGCTGGTGTCGCTCGGCACAGAACGTATGCTCGTCGAATTCGGCAAAGCCAATCTCATCGACAAGGCGCGTCAGCAGCCGGACAAAGTCAAACAGGTACTCGATAAGATCAAAACCGACGGCTTGCTGCCCACGCTTGAAGCGGTCTTCAACAAACTCGGGCAACCGTTGCCTCTGGGCTATTGCAACGTCGGAACCGTCGTCGAAGTCGGCCGCGGCGTCACCGAATTACAAATCGGCGACCGGGTGGCACCCCACGGCAACCACGCGGAATTCGTCTGCGTCCCCAAAAATCTCTGCGCCAAAATCCCCGACTCCGTTTCCGACGAGGAAGCCGCCTTCACCGTGATCGGTTCGATCGCGCTGCAGGGCATCCGCAATCTCGATCCGCAACTGGGCGAAACGATCGTCGTCACGGGACTGGGCTTGATCGGACTGGTCGCCGCGCAACTTCTGCGCGCCAACGGATGCCGGGTCATCGGCTCGGATTTCGACCCCGAAAAAGTCGCGCTCGCAAAAAAATTCGGCGTCGAGGCCTTCAATCCCGCTTCCGACGGCGACATCGTGCAGACCGTCGAGACCGCCACGGCGGGCATCGGCGCGGACGGCGTGCTGATCGCCGCCAGCGCGAAAACCGATGAGATCATCCACCAGTCCTGTATGATGTGCCGCAAACGCGGACGCATCGTGCTCGTCGGCGTCGTCGGAATGAATATGCGGCGCGACGATTTCTACAAAAAAGAGTTGCGTTTTCAGGTTTCCTGCTCCTACGGCGCCGGGCGTTATGACGAAGAATACGAAAACAAGGGGCACGATTATCCGGTCGCCTACGCCCGCTGGACGGAAAAACGCAATTTCGAAACGGTCCTGCGGACCATCGCCGTCGGCGCGCTCGACGTAAAAAGTCTCGTCACCGAAGTCGTCAAACTGGACGATTATCTGGATATCTACGGCGATATGCGCAAACGCGGAAGCATCGCTTCCATTTTGAAATTCCCCGGCGACGCGCCGTTATGCCGCACCGTGCCGATCGGGAACGCGGCGGCGAAAAATTCCGGCAAGGGAAAACTCGCGCTCATCGGCGCCGGAAACTTCGCCTCGTCGACGATCATTCCCTGCCTGCGCAAAGCCGGGGCGCGCGTCAAATACGTTTCCAGCGCGCACGGATTGACCGCCAAGATCCTCGCCAAACGCGCCGGAGCGGAAAACGCCGCCAGCGACGTTTCGCGCCTGCTTTCCGACCCTGAAGTCGGCACCGTCATCGTCTGCACGCGGCATGATCTTCACGCCGCATTCGTGAAAGACGCGCTCCGCGCGGGAAAAAGCGTTTTCGTGGAAAAGCCCCTCTGTATGAACCGCGAAGAACTCGCAGAAATCGAGGAGGCATACCGTCAGGCGGGGAACGGTGTTTCAGTCACCGTCGGCTTCAACCGCCGCTTTTCGCCGTTCGCGGTCAAAATGAAAAAACTTTCCGGCACGGGGCCGAAGAACATCGTCGCCACGATGAACGCCGGTTTCATCCCGCCCGAAATGTGGGTGCACGATATGGAAATCGGCGGGGGGCGCATCATCGGCGAAGCGTGCCACTTCATTGATCTGTGCTCGTTTCTCGCGGACAGCCGGGTCGTCGCCGTATGTATGAATGCGCTCGGAAAAAATCCGCGGGAAAACACCGACAACGCCAGTATTCTGCTCCGCTACGCCGACGGCTCCAACGCGGTCGTCAATTACTTCGCCAACGGAGCGAAATCGTATGCCAAGGAACGCATCGAAGTTTTCGCCCGGAACTCCGTCCTGGTACTGGACAACTGGCGGAAACTTTCCGGTTACGGCGTCAAGGGATTTTCGTCGATGCGTTCGCGGATGGACAAAGGGCATCAGGCGCAATTTTCATTGCTGACGAAACAAGCTGAAAACGGCGGGGACGCGCTCATTGCCTTTGATTCGATCCGCAACACGACGCTTGCCTCGTTCGGCTGCATCGAAAGTCTCAAAACCGGCAAATGGGTCGAGATCGAACCGTAAAAAGATGAATTTCACGCTTCAAAAAATCGCGCTTTACGCGGCGACGATCCGGCATTTGAAACCGGAGCAGATATTCTACCGCATTTTTTACCGTCTGCGCGGAGGATGCCCGCGTCCGGGGATCGCCCCCGCGCCGCCGCGCGCCGGGGCCGCCGCGCTCAAAACGCCGTTTCCCCGCTACGCGGAAACGCTCCGGGATGACGCGACGTTCGTCTTTCTCAACGCCGCGCATGAAGTGCGATGCGCCGCCGACTGGAACCGCGCCGAACGGGGAAAACTCTGGCTTTACAATTTGCATTATTTCGACTTTCTGCGGCAGAATAATCTTCCCGCCGCCGTCGGGGAAGCGTGGATCGAACGGTGGATCGCGGAAAACCCGCCCCCCGTCGGGAACGGCTGGGAGCCCTACCCGCTTTCACTGCGCATCGTCAACTGGATCAAATACGATTGGAGCGGTCATCCGCTTACGGAAACGGCGCGCCATTCCCTCGCCGTGCAACTGCGCGCGCTGATGTCGCAGCTTGAACGGCATCTGCTCGGCAATCACCTGCTCGCCAACGCCAAAGCGCTCGTTTTCGCGGGACTTTTTTTCACGGGCAAAGAAGCGGAAAAATGGCTGAAAAAAGGGCTCTCGATCTACCGGAAAGAACTTCCGGAACAGATCCTTGCCGACGGAGGCCATTTCGAGCGTTCCGTGATGTACCATTCGATCATCCTTGAAGACATGCTTGATCTTTTCAATGCCGGCGCACCGCTCGAACTGCGCGAAACGATCGGGAAAATGCTCCGTTTTCTCGCGGCGATGACATCGCCCGACGGAACGATCTCTTTTTTCAACGACGGCGCCGACAAGATCGCGTTGCCGACGGAAACGATCTTCGAATATGCCGGGGAACTGGGCTTCGGACGCCCGGAGATCCCGGACGCGCTCGATCTGCCGCAAAGCGGCTATTCGCGTTTTCACAACGGGAACTGGCTTCTGATCTGCGACAGCGGACCGGTCGGCCCCGATTATCAGCCGGGGCACGCCCACGCCGATACGCTGACGTTCGATCTCTGGTACGGCAAAACGCATCTCGTCATTGATTCCGCGACGGGCGAATACGTCGATACTCCGTTGCGCCGGGAACAACGCGGCACGGCGGGGCATAACACGGTGAAAATCGACGGCAGAAATTCTTCGGACGTATGGTGCGCGCATCGGGTCGGGCGACGGGCGAAAATCACGGAACGCCGTTTTTCCGCCGGAGGAATTTCCGCGGCGCACGACGGATACCGTCCCGTCATCCACCGCCGCATCTGGCATCCCGCTGAAAACGGGATTTCGATTTGCGATTCGTTTGCGGGGAAAGGACGTCACGAACTGGAATTTTTCTGGCATTTCGCCCCCGGAAGCCGCATCGAAATCGACGAAACGCGGGCGAAAATCTCGCTCGGAGAAACGATCTTCGCGCTGTCGCTTCCCGGAAATGCCGAAATCCGGCTTGAAAGCGGCCGTTTCAGTCCGGAATTCGGACGGACACTTCCGCACCCCGTGCTTCACTTCATTTTGAATGCGGCTCTGCCGTTTGAACTGGATACAACCATCGGACTTGATACGGAAAAATGAAGATCCTTTTCATCACGCATTATTATTCTCCGGAAGGCAACGCCCCCGCATCGCGCGTGTCGGCGCTCGCCGAACGTTGGGCCGCGGCGGGTCACGATGTCACCGTGCTGACCGGCGTACCGAACGTCCCCGACGGGATCGTCTATCCCGGTTACAAAAACCGCCGCAAACAAATTGAAAATCTCCGCGGCGTCAACGTCGTGCGCGTCTGGACGTTCATCGCCCCCAACCGAGGAACGGTAAAACGGAGCATCAATTATTTGAGTTTTATGTTTTCCGCCTTTTTCTGCGGTCTTTTTATGGGAAAGCCCGACGTGATGATCGCGACCAGTCCCCAGTTTTTCTGCGGCTGGGCGGGCGTTCTGCTCCATGTTTTCCGGCACATCCCTTTCGTACTGGAAATCCGCGACATCTGGCCGGAATCAATGTCCGCGGTCGGCGCGAAATTGCCGAAATTCTTTTTGAAAATGATCGGTATCCTGGAAAAGAAAATGTACAAAAGCGCCGATTCCATCGTCACGGTCGGCCCCGGATACATCCTGAAATTGAAGGAGCGCGGCGTTCCGGAAGAAAAGATCTCCGTCGTAATGAACGGCGTCGACAAACGGTCCTTTTTTCCGCGTCCCAAAAATGAACGATTGCTGGCGGAAAACCGTTTGACGGGAAAATTCATCTGTTCCTACATCGGCACAATCGGAATGGCGTGCGGTCTTCAAACCGCACTCGACGCCGGAGCGATCTTAAAAGAACGCAGACGCGACGACATTCGCATCGTGCTGGTCGGCGACGGCGCATCGCGCGAAGCGTTGCAAAAAGAAGCCGCCGAACGGAATCTCGACAACGTCATTTTCACCGGCCGCCGTCCGAAAGAAGAAATGCCGGATTGGATCGCTTCAAGCGACGTCAATCTTGTCCACCTCAAAAAAACCGACCTTTTCACGACGGTAATGCCTTCAAAAATCTTTGAAAGCGCAGGATGCGCCCGTCCGATTTTGATGGGAGTGGACGGTTTCGCCAAACAACTGGTGATGGATGCCGAAGCCGGCGTCCCGATAGAACCGGAAAACGCCGGACAACTTGCCGACGCGCTCGAAAAACTCGCCGATGATCCGGCGCTCTGCGCCGCGCTCGGGAAAAACGCTTTCAACAACATCGCTTCGAAATATGACCGCGACATACAATCAAAGGACTATCTCGCCATTCTGGAAAGGGTAAAAAAATGACCGTCATCAGCGTCGTCGGAGCCCGTCCGAACTTCATGAAGATCGCCCCCTTCTGCCGGGCGTTGAAAAAACATCCGGAGATCCGGCACATCCTCGTCCATACGGGACAGCATTACGATGTGCGTATGAGCGATTCCTTTTTCGCCGATCTCGCCATCCCCGCGCCCGACATACACCTCAACGTCGGATCGGGCAGCCACGCCGCGCAGGTCGGCAAAACAATGATCGAATTCGAGAAAGTCGTGCGCGCGGAAAACCCCGACTGGATCGTCGTCGTCGGCGACGTCAACGCGACGTGCGCCTGTTCGATCGTCGCCAAAAAGGAACACGTCGGGCTCGCCCACATTGAGGCGGGTTTGCGGTCCAACGACATCGATATGCCCGAAGAAGTCAACCGGCTCGTGACCGACCGGCTGTCGGATCTGCTGCTGACCCCCGACCGGATCTCCCTCGACAATCTGCGCCGCGAGGGCGTTCCCGAAAACCGGATCGCTTTTGTCGGCAACATTATGATCGACACGCTTGAGGAACAGCGCGCCGAAGCCGCTTCGCGCGACCTGACGGCGCTGGTCGGACGCGAAGCGTTGGAAAAACGCCCCCTGCCTCCGCTCGCCGACGACGCATTCGCCGTGATGACGATGCATCGTCCGAGCAACGTCGACGACCCGGCGATCCTCTCGAAAATGGTCGATTTTCTCACGGAAAAAGTCGCCGCCGATATGCCGCTGCTGTGGCCGATCCATCCGCGCGCGAAAAAGCAACTGGAACTTTTCGGACTGTGGGAAAAAGTGCGCGAAAAGATCATTCCGCTCAATCCGCTGGGCTATCACGATATGCTCCGTCTCAATATGACCGCGAAAGTAATGCTCACCGATTCCGGCGGTCTGCAGGAAGAGTGCTGCGTACTGGGTACGCCCTGCCTGACGATGCGCAGGAATACCGAACGCCCCGTGACGTTGCAGGAGCACGGCGGCGTTTCGGTGCTTGTCGGAAACGACATCGCCAAAATCGAAACGGCATACCGCGACGCGCTCTTTTTCCGTCGCCGTCCGATGCGCCCGGAACTGTGGGACGGCAAGACCGCCGAACGGATCGTGCGGGCGATCCTGGAATTCCGGCGTTGACCAAAGGGACGAAAATGGAGAAAGGGAACGGCGGTTTTTCCGAAGCGTTTTTTCCGGCGCTTTCGGATTGGGTTTTTCGCGGCGACGTATCCGGCTTGACCACCGAGATGCTGCAACGGATGAATCTGGCGCCTTACGCTTATCTTTTCCGGCGCGACGAAACGATGCGGCCCCGCCTTTTGGCGTTGCAGGCGCAAAGCATCAAACTCCGCTACGCGATGCAATGCGTCGGAAAACTCCTCGCTTCCGGCGGGATCGATTTCTGCCCGCTCAAAGGCGCGGATCT
>JAKSOG010000053.1 GCA_024405715.1 Victivallaceae bacterium
GTCCGCCTCCTTGAGCGCGTCCTTCTCGACCGTCGGACGCCGGCGCGACGCCGCTTCCCGTGTCGGCGAATTCGACGACCAGCGCTTCGTTTTCCGGATAACCGTAGATGCCGAGTGTGCCGCCGTTGCGCATCGCCTGCACGGCGTTGCGGATGATGTTGTAAAAGGCCTGTTTGAGCTGATCGGCGTTGCCGGAAACGGCGGGCAGATTCGCCGCGAAATCGCATTTGACTTCGACTTTCCGCGCTTCGATCTCGGCGCGCATAAAGTGGAGCACTTCGACGATGAGTTTTTCGACGTCCTGCATCGAAAAGGCGCCTTTGCCGGGGCGGACGGCGCCGAGAAAACGGTGGATGATGCTGTCGAGGCGTTCGACTTCTTTTTTGCAGACGGCGAGCATTTCCTTCGTTTCGGCGGGGTCGGTGCCGGGGGCACTGGTTTCAAGCAGTTGCAGATTCAGATAGAGACTGTTGAGCGGATTGCCGATCTCGTGGGCGACGCCCGCCGCAAGGAGCGAGACCGCCTGGTCGGTTTCGCGCTCCATTTCGTCTTTGGCGCGGCGGCGCGATTCGGAAACGTCGCGCAGGATGACGGCGGCGAGTTCCCTGTCTTCGGGCAGCGGCACGAGGTAGAGCTGGACGAATTTTTTTTCGGGATAGAGGATCTCGATTTCCTGACGGGCGACTTTGTTCCATTGTTTTTCGCCGTCCTGCAGGACGAGTTGCCAGTCGAGGTCGGGGAGCAGTTGGGCGACGCGCACTTCGGAAACGTCGTCCGGGAGCGCGAGCAGTTCCTTCGCCGCCCGGTTGAAATAACGCAGTTTCAGTTGGCGGTCGATGACCATGATCCCTTCGTCCACCGCATTGAAGACGGTCTCGAAAAATCCGCGTTCGCGGGCGAGCCGGAGCAAATACGCCTGCTTCGTCGCGGCGTCGAGGTCGTCGAAGCGTTCGCCGAAGCGGTCGAGAAGATTTTTTTTTGCGGCCATTTTGTTGCTTTTTTCGCGTCAGTGGTATATATTAAAAAACGTTGCATTTAAAATAATCCGGTTTGCGCGCGAGTGCAATCCGTTTTCAAGAGAAAATGAAAGGAAAATGGCGATGGCGGTTCTGATTGCGCTCTGCTTCGGCGCGTTTTCCTCTCTTTTCGCGGACATTATGATTCCGGCGGCTTCCCGCTGACCGGAAAGGACGTATCCGCCGGCGGCCGGAAGATGCCGACGGCTTGCGGGCGGCGCTTCCGGCATCCGGGAAACGCCGCCTCCGTTTTTGCCGGAATGCGGCAAGTTATAAGATGGCCGACGGGCCGAAAACGGGATCGATGGACAACGATTTGATATTGATGGGCAAGCGGTTGCGCGAGTTGCGGCAGTTGCGGAACATTTCCGCCGCCGAAATGGCCCGCGTCACCGGATTGAGCGAGGAGGAATATCTCCGCCACGAAGCGGGCGAAGTGGACAGTTCCTTTACTTTCATCCTGCGTTGCGCCGGGTATTTTGAAGTCGATATCGGCGCGATCGCGGGCGGCAGTATGCCGCGGCTTTCCTACTGCACGGTGACCCGCAAAGGACACGGCACGCTCATCAAACAGGAAGCCGGGTTCAAATATCTGCATCTGGCGGCGTTGCTGAAAAACCGGCTCGCCGAACCGTTTCTCGTGACCGCGCCGCCGCGGGATGAAAACGACCCCATCGAATTGACCACGCACAGCGGCGAGGAATTCGATTATGTGCTTTCAGGGCGGCTCAAAACGCAGTTCGACAATCAGATCGAGATCCTCGAACCGGGCGACAGTATGCTTTACGATTCGTCGCATCCGCACGGGATGATCGCCGTCGGCGGCGAGCCGTGCGTCTTTCTCGCGGTGACGATCAATTCCGCGGGGGGCGCGGCGGCGATGAAGTACGAGCCGGTCGGCATTATGCCGCACGATCTCGGCATCCCGCACGAAGAATGCATTTACCACCGTTATTTGAGCGAAACGCTCGACCGCGACGGTTATCTCAAAGGGGTCAAATTCCATTATCCGTCGAATTTCAATTTTTCCTTTGACGTGCTGGACATCCTGGCGAAAAAGTGTCCGGACAAGACGGCGCTCATCCACGTCGACCGGGAACACCGGACGCGCAACTTTTCCTTCCGCGAGATGAGCGAGGAATCGCGGCGCACCGCCAATTATTTCGCTTCGCTCGGCATCAAAAAAGGCGACCGGGTGATGTTGGTGCTCAAGCGCCATTATCAATTCTGGTTCGCGTTGACGGCGCTCCACCGGATCGGCGCGATCGCCGTGCCCGCCTCGAATCAACTTTTGGAGCACGACTTTTCCTACCGTTTCGATTACGCGAAAATCGCGGCGATCGTCGCGACCGCGGACGGCGGCGTCGCCGACGCGGTGGACGCCGCGGCGAAAAACGCTCCTTCTCTCCGGGTGAAGATCCTCGTCAACGGCAGCCGCGATTCCTGGCATGATTTCAACCGCGAAGTGCTTGCATTCTCGACTGAATTCGCCCGTCCGAAGGACGTGCTGGCGAAAGATCCCGCGCTGATGTTCTTTTCGAGCGGCACGACCGGTTATCCCAAAGCGGTGGTGCATGCGATGAGTTATCCGCTCGGCCACATCATCACCGCGCGCTGGTGGCAAAACGTCCGTTCCGACGGCGTGCATTTCACGATTTCGGACACGGGCTGGGGCAAGGCGCTCTGGGGAAAGATTTACGGGCAATGGCTCTGCGAAAGTGCGGTGCTCGCCTATGATTTCGACCGTTTCCACGCGGACGACATCCTGGAAATTTTCAAAGAGTACAATGTGACGACGTTTTGCGCGCCGCCGACGATGTACCGCTTTTTCATCAAGGAAGATCTGGCGAAGCACGATCTTTCGAGTCTGAAATACGCCTGCATCGCGGGCGAGGCGCTCAATCCGGAAGTTTTCCACCGTTTCCGCGAGGCGACGGGGTTGAAACTTATGGAGGCGTTCGGGCAGACGGAATCGACGATGCTGATCGGCAATCTGCTGGGCATGGAGCCGAAACCCGGTTCGATGGGGCGTCCGTCGCCGCAGTATTCGATCGCGTTGCTCGACGCCGAAGGGCGGCAAGTCCCCGCGGGCGAAACGGGCGAGATCTGCGTCAAGGCGGAACGGGGCGAGATCCCCGGGCTTTTCATCGGCTACTACAACGACGAAAACGCGACCGCCGCCGCGTGGCACGACGGTTTCTACCACACCGGCGACACGGCGTGGATGGACGAAGACGGCTATTACTGGTACGTCGGCCGGGTGGACGATCTCATCAAATCCAGCGGGTACCGCATCGGGCCTTTCGAGATCGAGAGCGTCATTATGGAATTGCCCTACGTCCTCGAATGCGCGGTGGTCGGCGTGCCGGACGAGATCCGCGGGCAGGCGGTCAAGGCGTTCATCGTGCTGACTTCGGGGACGGCGCCGGACGAAGCGCTGAAACTTGAGATCCAGAACTACGTCAAACAGCATACCGCGCCCTACAAATATCCGCGTCTGATCGAATTCGTCGAAGCGATGCCCAAAACGATCAGCGGCAAGATCCGCCGTTCGGAATTGAGGAAAAGTCGCTGATGGCATCGGCACCGGTCGAATTGATTTCTCCGGCGGAAGGGGAAACCGTGTCGCTGTGGACCTGCGAGCAACGGCGTTTCGCGCAATGCGAAGCGGCGAAAAAGCGGGCGCGCCGTCAGGACGTTTTCATCGACTACCTCAATCTCGAACCGAGCCGGATCGACCATTCGATCCCCGATCCGGTCGTTTTCCGCTGGCGCGCTCCGCGCGGAAAAGTTTCCCGTCTGGAAATTTTCGCGGGGAGCGATCCGGAACATCCGCGTCTGTTGGAGCGTCATACGACGAAAAAGGAAACTTTTGCCGTCTATAATCTGCCGGTCGGCGCCCGTTATTTCTGGCGGGTTTCGTCCGGCGGCGCGGCATCGGAAACGCGGAGTTTTTCCGTTGCGGACGAAACGCCGCGCTGGATATACGTTCCCGGCGCGACCAATGTCCGCGATTTCGGGGGGCGGACGACCGTCGACGGGCGGCGCGTCCGTCAGGATATGCTTTTCCGCGGGTCGGAATTCGACCGGCATCAGATCATCCGGCCGTCGGGCAAAAGGATGCTGTACGGGCGTTTCAAGTTGAAAACCGATCTCGACGTCCGCGGCGGCACGGAGATCCCGCCGGGGTATCGTCCTCCGCTGGATCCGGCGCGCGTGGACTGGGTCAACATTCCGATCCGGCCCTACGATCTGATCTTCACCGACGACGAACGCGCGAAATACGCGCGCATCGTCGGACTTCTCGCCGACGAAAAGCGTTATCCCGTCTATTTCCACTGCTGGGGGTGCGCCGACCGGGGCGGGACGCTGGCGTTTCTGCTCGGCGCGCTGTTGGGGATCCCCGAGGGCGAATTGCTTGCCGACTACGAATACACCACCTGTTCGATCTTCGCGGAACGCCGGGTCGGTTTCCGGCAGTTCGACTCGATGCTGGAAAAACTCGACGAACTTGCGCCCGACGTCAACCGTGCGGCGGAAATCTATGTCAAAACGGGCGGCGCGACGGACGAAGAGATCGCCGCATTCCGCCGCATCATGCTCGAAGCGTGATCCCCCGCGCTTTTTTTTGCGAAAAAAAGTTGACATTTTCTTCCCGTCATATTAATGTATGGGAAGCGCCCCGATGGGGCGGAAAGGAAATGGATCATGATTTACGACCGTCTGGAAAATTTCTCCGACTATGCCGCGCTGGCTCCCGCCGTATGGGAAAAAATCGCGGCTTTTTTGCGTTCGCTCTCTCCGGAAACGCCTCCGGGACGCCGTGAGATCGACGGGGAAAAGGTTTTCGCCGTCGTCAACGATACGGCGAGTCACGAGGCGTTTCCCGACAAACTTGAATACCACAGGCGTTACGCCGACGTCCAGTTGGTCGCGTCGGGGGAGGAAAAGGTGCTTTGCGGTGCGCTCGACGGTCCGGAATCGACACCTTATTCGGAGGAAAAAGACCTCGGATTTCACCGGCTCGGGACCGTCGATCTGGAAGCGGCGCTTCGTCCCGGACTTTTTTTGCTGCTTTTTCCGGGGGAGGGGCATCTGCCGGACGTCGGCGACGGAAGCCGCGTGCTCAAAGTCGTCGTCAAAATCGCGAAAGAATGCTTTTCCTCCGCAAAAGGATAAAAAAAAGCGTTTCCGCTATGGTAAAATTCACACAATGGCGTTATATTTTCCCGTTGAATCATAAGGAGAACGATCGTGAAATATCTTGAACTGACTGTCGGCGCGGTGCTGGTTTACAACTTCGTGCTGTCGCGTTTCCTCGGCATTTGTCCGTTTCTCGGCGTTTCCAAGCGGGTCGGGACCGCGATGGGGATGTCGGGCGCGGTGGTCTTCGTGATGACGATCGCGTCGGCGATCACGGCGGCGATCTACCGTTATGTGTTGCATTTCACGTTGGGCGGCGTGACCTACGACCTCGGATTTCTGCAGGTGCTGCTTTTCATCCTCGTGATCGCGGCGTTGGTGCAGATCATCGAGATCGTGTTGCAGAAATTGAGTCCCGCGCTCTATCAGGCGCTCGGAATTTACCTGCCGCTGATCACGACCAATTGCGCGGTGCTCGGCGTGGCGACGCTCAACGCCAAGGCGAATTATTCGGTGCCGGATGCGACGATTTTCGGGTGCTTTTCGGGGATCGGCTTCGCGTTGGCGCTGCTGCTTTTCGCCAGTTTGCGCGAAAAACTGGAATTGGCGACGCCGCCGAAAGCGTTTGAAGGTACGCCGATCGCATTGGTGACGGCGGGGATCCTGGCGATGGCGTTCTGCGGTTTCGCCGGTTTGTGTTAGAGGAGGAAGCACGATGTCAACCCTGTGGATTGCCGCGATTGTGATGGGAGTTCTCGCGCTCGTGCTCGGCACGGCGATCGGGATTTTTGTGAAGTTTTTCAAAGTCGACCGCGATCCGCGGATCGAGCTGGTTCTGGAATTGCTTCCGGGCGCCAACTGCGGCGGCTGCGGACGCGCGGGATGCGCGGATTTCGCCAAAGCGGTGGTCGCGGGGGAAGTTCAGCCCTTCCGCTGTCCGGTATCGAGCCGCGAACAGGTCAATGCGATCGCCTTTGCGCTCGGAGTCGATCCCGGGGACGGTTTCGCACGGCGGGCGGTGGTCTGCTGTTCGGGAGACAACCGGCAGACGCAGATGCGTAAATTCTACAACGGCACGATCGACTGCGCCGCGGCGAGTATGATCGGCGGCGGTCCGAAAGGATGCCGTTACGGGTGCATCGGGATGGGCAACTGCGCGCATGCGTGTCCTTTCGGCGCGATCGAAGTCATCAATTCTCTGGCGGTGGTCCATCAGGAAATCTGCGTCGGCTGCGGCAAGTGCGTGGATGCGTGTCCGCGGGGGGTGATCAAACTGGTCCCCGCGCAGTCGGAAGCGCACGTTTATTGCAATTCTCCGGAAAAGGGCGCCGTCAAGCGGTCGCTCTGCCACGGCGGATGCATCGGTTGCGGCAAATGCGAAAAGGCGTTCCCCGCGAAGTTCAAAAAGACGGGATTTCTCGCGCGGGTCGATTACGAGGCGGAAGAGTTGCCGACGGCGGAAGACGTCGCGCAGATCAAATGTCCGACGGGGGCGCTGGCGACCGAAACGCGCCATTACGAAGCGGAAAAGGTCAGTTCCCGGGGAGGAAATAAATGAATAAAAGTTCACGGAAAGTGATGAGTTTCACCGGGGGCATCCATCCGGTGAGCGAAGGCAAGAAACTGACCGACACGCACGCGGTGCATACGGCTCCGCTGTTGGAGCGTTACACGGTTTTGGTTCAGCAGAATGCGGGCAAGGCGCCGGACGTCGTCGTCAAACCGGGCGACAAGGTGCTGAAATACCAGTTGCTCGCCAAGGCGTCGGGATTTGTTTCCGCCGATTTGCACAGTCCCACGAGCGGCGAGATCGCCGGCATCGTCGAAGTGCCGGGACCGATGGGAGTCCCCGCGCTGGCGCTGGATATCCGTTCCGACGGAGAGGATCGCGCTTGCGAGATTTTCGCGCCGATCCCCGAATGGCGTTCGGCGGAGCCGCAAGTATTGTTGCAGCGCGTGGCGGATGCCGGACTGGTCGGGATGGGCGGCGCGAGTTTCCCGACGCGGGTGAAACTTTCGATCCCGCCGGGGAAAAAGGTCGATACGCTGATCCTCAACGGAGCGGAGTGCGAACCGTATTTGAGCGCCGACCACCGGCTGATGCTTGAATCGCCCTGCCGCGTACTGGAAGGAGCGGCGATCATCGGGCATTTGCTCGGCATTCAGAATATTTACGTCGGCATCGAGATCAACAAGCACGACGCGATCGCCGAGTTGGAACGTTTTTCGGAAGATTACGGCATCAGGATCGTGCCGTTGCAGGTGCAGTATCCGCAGGGGAGCGAAAAACAGTTGATCAACGCGATCGTGAACCGGGCGGTCCCTCCGGGGGGGCTCCCCGCGGACGTCGGGTGCGTCGTGCAGAACGTCGGCACGGCGGCGGCGGTTTCCGACGCGGTAACGCTGGGCATCCCGTTGGTGGAGCGGATCGTGACGGTCACGGGCAAGGTGCTGAAAGACCCCGGCAACTGGAAATTGCGTATCGGCACGCCGGTCATCAAGGCGATCGAGTTTTGCGGCGGCATCACGGCGGAACCGAGCAAACTGATTTTGGGCGGCCCGATGATGGGATTCGCACAGAATTCCTATGAAGTGCCGGTTTCCAAAAACACGTCGGGGATTTTGCTTTTCAGCCGGCGCCGGGCGTTGAATTACAGTTCGGGCAGTTGCATCCGTTGCGGACGGTGCGTGCAGGGGTGTCCGATGGGGCTTTGCACATGTCTTCTGGCGACGGCGATCGAAGGCGGTCGTTACGACCTTGCCGAGCAGAATCATGTGATGGATTGTCTTGAATGCGGCAGTTGCGCCTACGTCTGTCCGGCGCATCGTCCGCTGGTGCAGACGCTTCGGCTGGCGAAAGCGGAGATCCGCCGTCAGCGCGCCGCGGCAAAAGCAAACGGAGGGAAATGAGGATGGGAATCAACGATCGCGTACAGGAAAAATCTTCCGTCCGGTTGCCTGATGCCAAAAATCTGGTGTTGAGCAGTTCGCCGCACTTGTCGAGTTCGGCGGACGTGCGGAAGATCATGTTGCTGGTGATATTCTGCATGCTTCCGGCGTGCGGGGCGGGGGTCTGGTTTTTCGGACTGCCCGCGTTGAAAGTTTTGTTGCTGTCGCTCTTTTTCTGCGTCGGTCTTGAAGCGCTGTGGTGTTTTTGCGCGGGCAAACCGGTGTGGGGGACGATCGGAGACTGTTCGGCGGCGGTGACGGGGATTTTGCTGGCGCTCAATCTGCCGCCGGGGGTGCCGTTTTATGTGCCGCTCGTGGGGGCGGCGCTGGCGATTTGGCTCGGCAAGCAGATCTACGGGGGATTGGGCAACAATCCTTTCAACCCGGTGCTGGTGGGGCGCGTGGGGCTTCTGATCGCGCTTCCGGCGTTGATGACGACGTGGAGTCCGGCGCGCGGGATGGCGGAAAATTATCCCGAATATCAGGCGTTCGGAATGGCGGACCCGGCGTTGGCGGCGGGGGCGACTTCCGCGCCGATGGAATTGACGACGTGCGCGACGCCGCTGGGCGTGGCGTCGACGCTTCCGGCTCCGGAAGCGGGCAAAAACCGTTTTGAAAAGATCGACAATCCCTCGATGTGGAAGGAATATTTCATCGGGCGTCAGGGCGGTTGCATCGGTGAAACGTGCGCTCCGGCGTTGTTGCTCGGGGGGATTTTGCTGGTGATCTTCAACTTGATCAACTGGCGGGTACCGCTTTACTTTGCGGGGACGGTTTTCGTGTTGAGCGGGATCGTGCATTTCTTTTTCCCGCAGGTGACGCCGACGCCGTTGTTTCACCTGCTGACGGGTGGCTTGTTGCTCGGAGCGATTTTTATGGCGACGGATATGGTGACATCGCCGATCACCGGGACGGGGTGCCTGATTTTCGCGGTCGGGTGCGGGATCATCACGACGGTGATCCGCATTTGGGGCAATTATCCCGAGGGTGTGAGTTTTTCGATCCTCTTTATGAATGCGCTGGTGCCGCTGATCGACCGCTGGTTCGTGAAGCGGCCCTTCGGGTACACCCGTCGTCGCAGGGAGGCGAAATGATGAAAAAGAATTCTTTGCGCAATACGGAAAACATTTGGGTCCTCGGCGCGTTTCTCTGCGTGACGGGGTTGATTTCGGCGTTGTTGCTTTCGGCGGTCAACGAAGTGACCAAAAAGCCGATCGCTGCGGCGCGGGAAAAGGCGTTCGCGAAAAATTTGAAACTGCTCGTGCCGGACTTCGACAAGGCGGTTCCCGTGCAAGGGGATTTCAAGTTGGAAACCGGTGAAGCGGCGGAATTTTACCGTATCGAAAAGGACGGAAAAATTTGCGCGTTCGTGGTCAAGACTTCGACGAAGCAGGGGTATGCGGGCAAGATCGAGATGCTCGCGGCGCTGACGCCGGAAGGAAAGATCCTTCAACTGATGGTGACGGATCACAAGGAAACGCCGGGACTGGGCGCGGAAGTATGCGCGCGTAAATTCCAGAAAACGATTTACAATTTCACGGCCCCGGTTCCGGCGGGATTGCCGCCGAATCCGCTGCTTGACCAGTATAACGGCAAGGGGGCGGAAACGGAGAACTGGTCTGTTCGCAAGGACGGAGGGATTTTCGATTACCGCACGGGTGCGACGGTGACGAGCCGTGCGCTGGCGTCGCTGGCGGGCGGGATCGTCCGTTGTTACGCGGCGAACCGTGAAAAACTTTGCGCGGAGGAAACGAAATGATTGCGGCGTTGAAAGATCTGGTCCACGGCATCTGGAAAGAAAATCCGGTGCTGGTATTGTTGCTCGGCACCTGTCCGACGCTGGCGTTGACGACGAGTGCGGTCAACGGCGTCGGGATGGGGTTGGCGGTGGTGTTCGTGTTGGCGGGGAGTAATTTCGTCGTCAGCTGCATCAAAAACATCGTGCCGCAGAAGATCCGTATTCCGGTTTATATCGTGGTGATCGCGACGTTTGTGACGATCGTCGATTTTCTGTTGCAGGCGTATGCTCCGGCGTCGCTCTACGAAGCGTTGGGGATCTTCATTCCGCTGATCGTGGTGAACTGCATCGTTTTGGGGCGGGCGGAAGCGTTTGCCTCCAAAAACACGCCGTTGCGTTCGGTTTTCGACGGGATCGGAATGGGGTTGGGCTTCACGCTGACGCTGACGATGCTCGGGATGTTGCGGGAATTTGCCAGTACGGGATCGCTTTTCGGGGTGAAAGTCATCACATCGTGGACGATGGATTTCCTTTTGCCGGCGGCGCCTCCGGGGGCGTTCATCATCGTCGGGTGCATTCTGGGGATCCGCAATTACCTGACGCGCCGTGCGGCGATCAAGGCGGGAAAACTCTACATTCCTCCGGCGGGTTTGGATTGCCGCCATTGTATGATCTGCAAGCCGGAAAAAGTCGATTGATTTCCGCGCGGTGTAGTGTATAAGGGATCGTCCGGCGGGGCGAGGGGCATGATGAAAGCATTTTTCCGGATGGTGTTGTTGAGCGTTTTCGGCGCATCGCTGACGGCGGCGGACATCGGGGGCAAACTCGACGGTTCGTTGTGGGAGGTCACGCGGGAAACGATTGAAACCGAGTTGCCCGGTTTTGTCCAGGGCAGTGAATCGGGACTTTTCTACCGGCTCGGCGCGGAAGAAAAAGTGGAAGTCGGAAATTTTTCCTGCGGCGAAGCGTTGTTGGCGATTTCCAACGGCAAAGTTGTTTCGCTTCATTTGATCGCTTACCGGAAGCGGACGTCGGACGTGCCGCTTGGCGAAGCGGACTTTGCCGCATTGAGCCGGAGCGCGCAGCAGGAATTTTCCCGTTATTTCCCGAAAAAGACGGCGACGCTTTCCGACCGTTATCAGGAAATGACGGTATCGGGAACGGTCTATTCGGGCGAGGGGGGCGATATGGTGCTTTCCGAAGCGCGGACGGGCAAAGGGCCGATGGCGTTGATCGTCAGTGTTTTTTACCGTAACGACGTTCCCCGTCAGTTGAGCGCCTATATCCGCGACGTTTTGGATTTGCGTTACACGTCGGTCTTCGATGCCGAGAACAATGCCCGGATCTATACGATCCCGGAGGGGGAAACGGGGGTCAAGGATATGGGGCTTTCGTCGACGGCGGTGCGGCTGGCGCGTTTTTACGGGGTGAAAGCGTCCCAGCAGATCGCGCAGGAAAGCATCGGTGACGACGGCAAGGATTCGGCGTCGACGATCCGGCTTTTCCGCTGTCCGCGTCATTTGGAAAACAAATGTTCGATTACTTGCCGCGAAGTGATGGACGGCGAAAACCTGATGACCAAAAAGAAGCGCGAACGTGTGGAAAAGGATTACGACCGCATCGTTCAGGTCGTCAACAAAAAGAGTCACGAGCGCGACCGTGCCAAGCGCAAAAAGGATATGGACCTTGACGACGATGACGACGAGTTGGTGAAATTTCCCACCATAGATCCCGAGATATTCATTCGTGCGCGTGCCGCGAACAAGCCGGGGATGGCGCGTTTCTGGCGTGAAGCCGATACCGCGCTCGAACGCGGCAATCCCCTGCTGTGGTGCGTGATGGAGTATAAAACCGACAAAGCGGGCAAAGCCCAGACCGGCGTGCCGAAGTTGGCTTGGAAGATCCTTTGCGGCATCAACCGGCGGGACAAGAAACTTTTTTTCATCGACTGCTACACCCATCCCGAACCTGTCGAACTTTCTCTTGAAGAGGCGTGGGCGATCACGTTGAAACTTTATCAGATTTCCGAACGCAAATAAAAATTTTTGATTTTTTTTCATACGGGAACGCCCCTGTTTTTGAAAAAAATCGACGATTTCGGGTTGCAAAAAAAAATCATTGTGATATATTAACTCCATTATGGAGAGCAAGATAACAATGTTTGGCTACGAAGCGCCGGAGCTATTTGACTTCAACCGGGCGGTCGTGTCGGGAGAAGATAAGCCCAGTTGCAACATCGACTGTGCCGGCGACCAGTTTTGCAGCACTCCCGGCGACGATTTCTGATTGAGCTTTCGGTTTTTGCGCACGGGTGTCCCCGAAGTGGGGGCATCCGTGTTTTTTTTTACGCAGACGCCCCGATCAGGCAACTGCGCTGTCCTGACGCCGGTCATATCTCATTTGCACCAAACCACGCCGGGGGGCAGGGTCCGTATTTCGCCGCGAAGGCGGCGAAATGTCCGTTAGAGTCCGTTTGAGTCCGGTTGCGTCCGTTTG
>JAKSOG010000054.1 GCA_024405715.1 Victivallaceae bacterium
CTCGGAACCCAACTTTCTTCCGACGAAAGCGGGATTTTCGACGCCCATATCCTCCTCGTCGATGACAAGACGATGATCGCCGACATCGAAAAACGCATCCGCACCGACAAAGTCTGCGCCGAATACGCGCTTTTTCTCAGCACCGAGCATTTTATCGGTGTCTTCGCTTCGATCCCCGATGCTCATTTGCAGCAGCGCGCCGGTGATCTGCGCGACGTTTCGGGACGGTTGATGGCGAATCTCACCGAAGAAGAAATATCCCGCATCGGCATCGACGACCGCCGGATCATCGTCGCCGATATGCTTACGCCTTCCGAAACCGTCCAGCTCGACTGCTCGAAAGTCCTCGGTTTCGCCGTCGAATCCGGCAGCGCGACCAGCCACGCCGCGATCCTGGCGCGTTCGATGCGTCTGCCCGCCGTGGCGGGACTTCCCGGCGAACTGCTGGAAAAACTGCGTTCCAACGATATGCTCATCATCGACGGCGTCGTCGGACGGCTGATCGTCAATCCCGACGCCCGTACCGAGGAAGCATACCGGCTCAAAGCCGCCGCCGCCGGGAAACTCATCGACGAACTGGAACGGGAAAACGAACTTACGTCCGAAACGACCGATGGTTTCAAGGTGGAACTCGCCGCCAACATTGATTCCGTGGAACAGTACGACGAAGCGAGGCAATCGGGTGCCTACGGGATCGGACTTTTCCGCACGGAATTTCTCTTTATGACGCCCGGCGTTTTGCCCGGTGAAGAGGAACAATTCCAGATTTACAAAAAATTGCTCGTCGCCGCCGGCGACCGCCCCGTGACGATCCGCACGCTGGACATCGGCGCGGACAAAATCTCCCCCGGCGTCTACCGCAGCGGGGAAGTCAATCCAGCGCTCGGACTGCGCGGGATCCGGCTCTGCCTTTATGAACGGCGCGACCTTTTCGAGACCCAGTTGCGCGCGCTTTACCGCGCCGCCGTTTTCGGAAATCTGCGCGTGATGCTGCCGATGGTCAGCTGTGTCCGCGAAGTGATCGAAGCCCGCGAAATGATCCGCGCCATCCAGAATCAACTCGCCGCGGAGGGCGTCGATTTCGGGTCGCGCACTCAACTCGGAGCGATGGTCGAAACGCCCGCGGCGGCGCTCGAAGCGGAAGAACTCGCCGAATACGTCGATTTTTTCAGCATCGGCACCAACGACCTCGTGCAGTATACGATGGCGATCGACCGCCTCAATGAACGCGTTTCCTACCTCAACCGCGCCGCCGCTCCGGCGGTTTTGCGTCTGATCTGCCGTTGTATCGAATCCGCCGAAAAGCACGGGATCCCCGTGACGGTCTGCGGTCAGATGGCGGCGGATCCCGCGCTGGCGCTTCTGCTCGTCGGAATGGGCGTCCACGAATTGAGTATGGCGTCCCCCGCGATCCCGCTGGTGCGCCGCGCGATCCGCAGCGTGTCGCTTTTCGAGGCGGAAGTTCTCGCCGAATCCGCGCTCGGCGCCACCGACGACGACCGCCCCGCCGCGCTCGCCGAGGAGTTGCTCCGGAAACGCGCCCCCGAATTGATGGATTTGTGAAGGATTTTTTATGTTGAAGATCTATTTGTCCGGTCCGATCATGGACGAACAACCCGGCGCCGCCCGCGACTGGCGGGAATGGGTCAAAGCGCATCTTTCCGGAGAGTATTTTCTGCTTGACCCGATGCGGAGAAAATTCGTCGACCGGCAGGTCGACAGCGCCAACGAGATCGTCGAATTCGATCTGCGCGACGTGCGCGACGCCGACCTGATCCTGGTCAATTACAACCGTCCGAGCATCGGCACGAGCATGGAAGTTTTTTACGCGGCGCACGATCTCGGAAAATTCGTGGTCGCTTTTTCGCCGTTGCCTTTCGCCGAATGCAGTCCGTGGATGGCGCGTTTCTGCACCAAGATCCTGCCCGATCTGGAAACGGCGGTCGACTATATCCGAACCCATTTTTCCGATTGACGGGGGATCTATGGGACTTTTTCTTTACAATTTGCTGTTGCCGGTAGGTTTTCTCTTTTTTCTTCCGGGACTGATCTGGAAATACCGTCATCGCGGCGGGTGGAAAAGCACTTTTTCCGAACGCTTCGGACGCTTTTCCCCGGAACGGCTCCGGGAACTGGAAAATTTCCGCGGCGCGATCTGGATCCACGCGGTCAGCGTCGGCGAAACCGTGCTCGCTCTCGCGCTGATCGAATCCTACCGGAAACTCCATCCGCAACGGCGTTTCGTCATTTCAACGACGACGACGACCGGTCAGGAATTGGCGCGAAACAAATGTCCCGAGGACACCGCCGTCATTTTCTGTCCGATCGACTTCCGCTTCATGGTGCGGCGCACCTTTGATGCGGTCCGCCCGTCGATGCTGGCGATCTTTGAAACGGAATTGTGGCCCAACCTGATCAATGAAGCCCGCCGGAGAAAGATCCCGACGGCACTTATCAACGGGCGCATGAGCGATCATTCTTTCCGCGGTTATTTCCGGTTGCGTTGTTTTTTCGCGCCGTTGCTGGAAAAATTCGATCTGATCTCGGTGCAGAGCGAAGCCGACGCCGCGCGCTACCGCGCCGTCGCGCCGCACGGATGCGTCGCCGTCAGCGGCAATCTGAAATTCGACCAGTCGCCGCCGGAAAATCTCCGCCCCGTTGAACTCTCGGACTATTTCGGCTCCGCGCCGCGCACGGTTCTGCTCGGCGCCAGCACCCATCCCGGCGAAGAAGAACTTCTGACGCAAAGTTTCCTCCGGCTCCGGGAAAAACATCCCGATCTCAAACTCGTACTCGTCCCGCGCCACGCCGAGCGGGGCGTCGCCGTCGCGGAAATCGTCCGCGACAACCGTCTTGTTTGCGCGCGCCGTTCCGAATGCGTCGCGACCGATTCCCCCGTCGACGTGCTCGTCGCCGATACGACGGGGGAAATGTTCCGTTTCCTCGCGGCGGCGGATATCGTCGTTATGGGAAAAAGTCTCGCCGGTCAAGATGAAGGTCATAATCCCATCGAACCGGCATTGCTCGACAAACCGATCGTCACCGGAGCCGTCTTGCGGAATTTTCGCTTCGTTCAGCAAGTGCTTCTCGACGCCGGCGGCATCGTCACGGTCCCCGACGACTCCGCGCTGACCGGGATCCTCGACGATCTGATCTCCGACCCCGAAAAACGGAAAAAAATCGGGGAAAACGCCGGACGAGCGATCGGCGTCCACCGCGGCGCCGCCGCCAAGACGATCGCCGCATTGGAAAAACTTCTCGCCCCGCGCGAATGAAAAGTCGCGCAAGATTCCGGTGAACCGCCACCGTGATCGGGCAACTGTGCCGTCATCCCCAACGGACATTTACGGACAAAAACGGACATTAGACGGACACAACGGACAGCGTCCACAATTTGTGGGTTGATGGCGTTGGTCATTGTGCGGACGGTCGGGGAGAGGTCAGTCGTATGACCGCCATCGTGATCGGGCAACTGCGCCGTCATCCCCAACGGACATTAGACGGACACAACGGACAGCGTCCACAATTTGTGGGTTGTTTTCGCCCGCAGGGCGCTCCCATCGCGTCCGTCCGTTAAAGTCCGTTTGAGTCCGTTTGAGTCCGTTATCGTTTTGTTCGCCCGGCAGGGCGAGCCATCCATCCGCCTTGCTTCCGCCGCGCGAATGAAAAAGTCGCGCTTTTTTTGGTGGCCGGACTTGCTTTTTCGCTCTTGACGGGGTAATTTCTCTTCACGGCTTTTTGCCGGAAACAGCAAGGATATGCGCTTATGGAATTTTTTGATGTCTTGCGCGCGCGCCGGAGCGTGCGCTCGTTTCAGGACCGGGCGATCCCCGACGACTCTTTCCGCCGGATCGTCGACGCCGTTGTGTGCGCGCCGTCGGCGTGCAACCGTCAACCCTACCGCTTTTTGTGGGTGCGATCTCCTGAGCTTCGCCGGAAACTGAAAACAACGACTCTTCAGCCGACGATCCTCGACGCGCCCGTCGTCGTCGCCGGATGCGTCGACCGTACCGCGGCATGGCGCCTCAATGCCGCCGACGACCGTTCGATCGGCGAAGTCGATCTTGCGATCGCCGTCGAACATCTCGTTCTCGCGGCGGCGGCGGAATCGCTCGGAAGTTGCTGGGTCGGCGCTTTCGACACGAAACGCGCCGCGGAGAGCCTCGGCGTCGAAGAACCCTGGCGCGTCGACTTCCTTTTGCCCATCGGCTTTCCCGCCGGAAACGTTTCGCCTTTTACGCGCGGCGTTCCCGCCGAAGAAATGATGAAAGTCCTCTGACCGTGGGAAAATCCTGCATGATTTGCGGCGAGGATTTCCGTTTGGAAGTCCGTTCCGCCGGAAAAAAGTATCTGTCGCTGGAAATCGACGGCATCGAACGTCTCGCCGTCGGAAGAGTGCGTTTCGGCAAGTTTTCCGAAATCGGCGCGCTCGGAAAAAAATTCCGTGTCCACCACGGAGACGACCGCTTCGTCTGCGGCATCGACAGCGAATGCGTCGTGCCGTTCGGGTGCGAGTACGCCGTCGCCCGTTCGCTTGAAATCGGCGACGGCGCGCTGATCTTTTCCACGGACGTTTCCGCGCTTCATTTCGGACGCGTCGGCGATGTCGAACTGGAAGAATTGTTTTTCCCCGGCGCGGTCGAAAAAGTTTCCCTGTGGGCGGAGGGGGAAACGCATCCCCGCGTTTTCACCGCTCCCGGCGCGGAAGAACTTTATCGCGGAGAAGCGTATCCGCTCCGGCTCCGCGTTGATTTTCCCGACGGAGCCGCCGTCGAATATCAGCCCGGTTTTGATTTGTGGCGCCACGCCGCCGCCGAACGCATTGACGGCGCGACGGCGCATTATGCTTTGGTTTCCGCTCCGGACGGGCTCCGTCTTGTCCGGGAAGTTTTGCACTACGCGGAAGACGTCGAATCGGAAAAACGGCCGTGGCGTTTCCATCAGCTTTTGTCCTGGAAAACCGCGCGACGCGAAAAATCCGCTCCGGCGGCGCCGCCCGAAACGATCGCGGGATGTCCGCTTTCGGGCGCGTGGCGCAGGGAATTCCGCCGCCGGGTCCGCCGATGCTCCGGTTCTTTCGTCCTCGGCGGCGCGACGGCATCCGTCTGTACCGATCCCTCGCATCTCGACCGGGCGGGACGCGGCGAATTGCCGCACAGCCCGATGCAGGAGTATCTCGCCTCTTATTTCTGGGCGAACCGGCTGTTGAAAAAACACGGCGGATCCTTCGCGGTCGTTCCGGCGGAAAACGACGGCGCGTTGCTCTGGGACGTGCTCCAATGCATTCCCCGCGAAATCGGGGACGGAAACGAGGCGGAAATATGAATTCCCCCGCGCAAACGGCGCAATTCCGCCCCTGCATCGATCTTCACGGCGGCAAAGTCAAACAGATCGTCGGTTCGACGTTGAACGACGACGGCGCCGTCACGAATTTCGTCGCGGAACACGGCGCGGATCATTTCGCCCGGCTTTACCGCGACGACCATCTGCGCGGCGGACACGTCATCAAACTCGGCCCCGGCAACGACGAGGCGGCGCGGACGGCGTTGCGCGCTTATCCGGGCGGATTGCAACTCGGCGGCGGCGTGACGCCGGAAAACGCGAAACGTTGGCTCGACGCCGGAGCGGCGCAGGTCATTGTTACGAGTTTCATCTTTTCCGACGGCGAATTGAAACGCGACAATCTGCAAAAAATGCTCCGCGCCGTCGGCAAAGAGCGCCTCGTCCTCGACCTTTCATGCCGCCGGCGCGACGGACAATACTGGATCGTAACCGACTTGTGGCGGAAATTCACCCGGATGACGCTATCGGCGGCTCTGCTCGACGATCTCGGCGCGTCGTCGGCGGAATTTCTGATCCATGCGGTGGATGTCGAAGGAAAAGCATCGGGCATTGATGAGGAACTCGTCGCTTTTCTCGCGGCGAATTCTCCGATCGACTGCGTTTATGCGGGCGGAGTCCGTTCGCTGGACGACATCCGGAAAATCGAAACGCACGGCAAGGGCAGAATCCATTACACCGTCGGGTCCGCACTCGACCTTTTCGGGGGCGCTCTTTCCTATCGTGAAATCGTCGATCACTTTCAAACCAATCAAGGAGTCGCATTATGAACAAATTTCTGGCATTCGATCTCGGCGCTTCCAGCGGTCGCGGCATCGTCGGCACACTGGATTCCGGCAAACTCGAACTTCGTGAAGTCCACCGCTTCCCCAACGGGCCGGTCTTGAAGGACGGATCTTTCACCTGGGACTATCCGCGCCTCGCCGCCGAACTCAAGGAAGGATTGAAAAAAGCCCTCGCAAGCGATCCGGAAATCGAAGGGATCGCGATCGACACCTGGGGCGTCGATTACGTCTTTTTCGACACCGAAACGCACGAAATGAAGCGTCTGCCCTACAATTACCGCGACGAACGCACCGTCGCCGCCGTCGAAAAAGTCCTCCGTTCGACGACGCTCGAAGCGCTTTATCGCGCCACCGGGATCCAGCATATGGCGCTCAACACGCTCTTTCAATTGGTTGCTCACAAAACGCAGCATCCCGAAGATCTTGAACACGGCGTCTTCTTGCCGATCCCCGATGCGCTTGCATTCGCGCTCGGCGGCGACTTCACCGCCGAATACAGCCATTGTTCGACGACGGAACTGCTCGATCCCGTTTCGCGCGACTGGCACTGGGCATTGATCGATTCGCTCGGTCTGCCGCGGTCGATTTTTCCGAAAATCGTCCCCCCGTGTACAGTCGGCGGCGCGTTGAGCGACGAGATCGCGGCGGAATTGCATTGCCGGAAACTGCCGATCTACAAGGTCGGTTCGCACGATACCGCGAGCGCCGTCGCCGCCGTGCCCGCGCCCGAAAATGCCGATTGGGCATATTTGAGCGCCGGTACCTGGGCGTTGCTCGGCGCCGAAATCGATGCGCCGGAAATTTCCGAAGATTCCCGCCGCGAAAGTTTCACCAACGAAGGCGGTCTCGACGGCAAGATCCGCTTTTTGACCAACATCATGGGCAGTTGGCTTTTTCAGGAAAGCCGCCGCGTCTGGAACGAAGCGGGCAAAAACCTTTCCTTCGCCGATATGGAAAAAATGGCGCTCGCAACGCCGCCCTGCCAAAGTTTCATCAATCCCAACGACGCGACGTTCGCCGCGCCCGGAGATATGCCGGAACGTATCCGGGATTTCTGCCGCCGCACCGGACAGCGCATCCCGCAGAGCGACGGCGAAGTGCTGCGCACGATCTACGATTCTCTGGCGCTCTATTTCGCAGGTAAACTCGCCACGCTCGCCCGCTTGCGCGGCGTACGTTACGGCGCTTTCAACGTCGTCGGCGGCGGTACGCGCGACCGGCTGTTGATGCAACTGACTTCCGACGCGATGGATCTGCCCGTCATCGCCGGTCCCGTCGAGGCGACGGCGGTCGGCAATCTGCTCGGTCAGGCGATCGCCGCGAAGCAAGTCGGAAGTCTCGCCGCCGCGCGCCGCATCGTACGCGCGAGTTTCGAGGTTTCGACGTACTCCCCGCGCGCCGAAATGACCGCTCTGTACCGCGAAAAGGCCGCCGCTTTCGCGGAGGTCGCCGGCCGATGATCCGCCGCCTGGCATTGGTTTTGCTCGTCGGCGCCGCCGTCGCACTCTCCGGCGGTGAAACGCGGACGATCCGCACGTCGTCGGGCGGGCGCGTCAAAACGCTCGACCCGGCGCTCGCGGACGATCTGGCGAGCCGCAATCTCGTCGGCGCGCTTTTCGATACGCTTTTGGAGTACGATTATCTCGCGCGCCCCTATCGGTTGCGTCCCGCGATGCTCGCCGCGATGCCCGAAGCCAACGCCGATTTCACCCGTTACGATTTCGTATTGCGCGACGACCTCTTTTTCGCCGACGACCCCGACGATTCGCGTCCGCGGGAAGAACGCGCCGTCACAGCGCGCGACGTCGCCTATTCCTTTTTGCGGCTCGCCGATGCTCGTGTCCACAGCCCGATGTTCTGGATATTCCGTTCCAAGATCAAGGGGATCGACGACTTTCACGAAGCGTCGAAATCGCTCGCACCGGACGACGATTCGCTCTACGCACGCGGGATCCCCGGCATCGTCATCGCCGACGACCGCCGTTTTTCCATTTTGCTTGAACGCTCCGATCCGCGTTTCCTCTATGTGCTGGCGATGCCCAACGCGGGGATCGTCTCGAAACGGGCGGTGAAAAAATACGGCGAAAATTTTGCGCGTCATCCCGTCGGAGCCGGAGCTTTCGCGCTGGAAAGGTGGATCGCCGATTACCGGATCGACCTTGTCCGCAATCCCGATTACCGCCGGGAATTTTTCCCTGGCGCGGAAACGCCCTCCGACCGGGAACGCCCGTTGCCGCTTGCCGACCGCATCGAGATCAAACTCATCAAACAGCCGATGACGTCGTGGCTTTTGTTCCTGCAGGGTAACCTCGACGTCAACGTGCTTGACAAAGATAATTTCGATCTCGCCGCGTCCGGGGGAGGGGAACCCGCTCCCGTGTTGCGTGAACGCGGCATCCGGTTGAAAAAAGTCCCCGAATTCGAGATCCGTTACGTCGGATTCGATTTTTCCGATCCGCTTCTGGGAAAAAATCTCGCGCTGCGCCGGGCGCTGTCGCTGGCGTACGACGTCGGACGCCGTTGCGAACATTTCGGACGGCAGATGATCCCCGCCCAGACGGTGATTCCCCCCGGCGTCGCCGGATTCGAGGAAAATTTCGTCAACGAATACTGCGCGGACGACCCCGAACGGGCGAAAAAACTGCTCGCCGATGCGGGGTTCCCGGGCGGGATCGACCCCGCAACGGGGAAAGCGCTGCATTTCACGTTCGATCAGAGCGGCAACACCTCCGCTTACCGTCAGATCGGAGAACTCGCCGCGGGCGATTACCGCGCCGTCGGCATCGACGTGCTCCCCGTATTGAACAACAACGCGCGTTTTTACGAAAAATTACGCCGCCACAAAGCCCAACTTTTCCGGCTTTCGTGGGTGGGGGATTATCCCGACGCCGAAAACTTTTTGCAGCTTTTTTATTCCGGCAACCGGGACAGTTGCAACCGCACCGGTTTTTCCGATCCCGTCTACGACAAAATGTACGAAGAGATCCTGCCGATGCCCGATTCGCCCGAACGGACTGAAAAATACCGGATCATGGCGCGTTATCTCGCCGACCGCTGTCCGTGGATCCTGGAAGGTTTCCCCATCTCGTGGCTGCTTTGTCACGAATGGCTGGAAAATTATGTGCCGGGCGACTTCAACTTCAATTTCTACAAGTATTTAAGCGTCGATCCGGCGAAACGCGAAGTGAAAAAAGCTTCGTTCCGCCCGCTTCCGATGCGCGAACTGCAACGCCGTTGATTAACGCCGCGCGAAACGGCGCACCGCCAGCGCCGCAAGATAAATGATCCCCGCCGCGACGACGATGACCGGTCCCGTCGGCAACAGCAATGCGACGCTTCCCGCGATGCCGCCCGCGACGAAAAGCGCCGCCAGCAGCGCCGCCGCGAACATCATTGATTTCAGCCGGCGGGTGAAGCAGCCTGCGGTCGCCGCCGGAAGCGTCAGCAATGCGATGACGAGAATGATCCCGACCAGATTGATGAGCAGTACGATCGTCAGCGCGGTCAGCGCGAGGATCGTCAGATAATATGCTTCCACCTTGATCCCGCGGATCGCGGCGAAATCGGGGTCGAAAGAGAGCGCGAGGATCTTCCGGTATCCGAGTACCGCGGGCGGTATAAGGACTGCGTCGAGAAGCGCCATCGACATCAGATCGGTTTTCGACAAAAGCAGAATGTTGCCGAAAAGATACCCCTGCCAGTCGACGTAACCGGGCGTGCGGTCGAGAAAAATCAGTCCGACCGACATCCCGAGCGCCCAGACCACGCCGATGACCGTGTCTTCGCGTTCTTTGCCGTGAAGCGTGACGATGCCGACGATCAGCGCGGCTCCGACGGCGCCGCAGATCGCTCCGAGCATCGGCGTGGCGGCGGAAATCCCGCAGACCCGCGCGAGAAAAAGCGCGATCCCCATCCCGCCGAGGGCGGCGTGTGCGCTCGCTCCGGCGAGCGAAGCGATCCGCCGCGTGACGACCAACGTGCCGACGATGCCGAGCGCGGGCGCCGCGAGCAATCCGAAAAGCAGCGCTCTACGCAGAAATCCGAATTCGGGCGCGATGAAAATCCCGGGGAAAAAATTCATTTTTCATCCTCCGGATGATGACAGTGGCAAAAGCAATCGTGCTCATGCTTGATGAGTCCGACCCGATGGTGATAGACGGCATTCGCCGTTTCGGCGGTGAAATTTCCCGCTTCGTGGATCGACACGAACTTGTTGACGCAGATGACGAGATCGGTCTCGCGGCTGACGAAGCCCAGATCGTGTGAAACGGTCAACACCGTCATCCGGCGGCGGAGCGACGCCAGCGTCGCGTAAAACTGCTCTTCCGCGCCCGGGTCGATGTTGGCGGTCGGTTCGTCGAGCAGAAGCAGTTCCGGCTCGCAGACGAGCGCCCGCGCGATAAGCACCCTCTGGCGCTGTCCGCCGGAAAGCCCCGCGAAAGAAACGTCGGCGAGATGCCCGATGCCGAGTTCGTCCATCGCCGCCGTGACGCGCGTTTTTTCTTCGCGCCGGGAGGTTTTCAATCCGATGCGTCCCGTGCGCACGACTTCGTATGCCGTCACGGGGAAAGCCGGATCGAGCAAATGGTATTGCGGCATATAGCCGACTTTGAGCCGTCCGCGTTCGGGCGTTTCGCCGAAAAGCCGGATCGACCCGCCGGTCGGCGTCAACAGTCCGAGCAGGAGTTTCAGCAGCGTGCTTTTTCCGCCTCCGTTGGGACCGACGATACAGCCGGATTGACCGCGGAGAACGGAAAAATCGACGTCTTTCAGCACGGGACTTGCCGCTTCATAGGAAAAGTTCAGATGGCTGATTTCGATAATGGGATTTTTCACTTTTTTTGCGGCTCCAAAGCGTCGGCGAGCGTGTCGAAAAGCGCGAAAAGATCTCCTTCGAGCGGATCGACTTCGACGAGGCGCGCGCCGCATTGCTGTTGCAGGGCGCGTCCCGCCGCCGGCGAAAATTCTTTTTGCACGAAAAGCACCGGATTTTCGCGGCGGCGCATTTTCCGGATGATCCGCCCCAGTTGAGCGGGGTCGCTTTCCCTCCCGCCGCATTCGACGGCAATTTGCCGCAATCCGAAAGCGTCGGCGAAGTAACCGAATGCCGCGTGATAGACGAAAAATTCCCGTTCCCTGCGCGTTGCGAGCTTCCGGGCGGTCGCTTCTTTTTTTTCGGCGAATTTTTCTTTCAGCGCCGCCGCGTTGGCGCGGAATGTCGCGGCATCGCCGGGAAATGTTTGCACCAGCGCATCGCAGACGATTTCCGCCATCGCGATGTCCAGATCGGGCGATAGCCACACGTGCGGATCATTTTCTCCTTCGTGATGATGATCGCCTTCTTCTTCGTGATGATGATGTTTGTCTTCCATTTTCCGGTGCGGGAGCGTCCGGGCGACGTCGATGATTTTTGTACCGTCGCCGAAAACGGCGCCGAGGCGCGCTTCAAAAGGCATTCCCGCCGTCAGAAAAAGCGGACTTTTCGCGGCGCGCGCGATTTCCCGCGGTCCCGGCGCGTAATCGTGCGGATTTTTTCCCGGCGGCAACAAAACGGCGACCTCGTATTGGTCCCCCGCGATCTCCTGCGCGATGAATGCCACCGGCGCGATCCCTGCCGCGACGCAGGGCTTTCCCTGTTCCGGCGCGTCGGAGCAACCCGCCGCTCCGAACAGGATCGCCAGCAATGAAAGCCGGATGAAAAATTTCGGCATCGCACTCCTCCCTGATCCGGCGTGAAATATACTTTCCTTGAATGCGATTTTCAAGAAAATTTTTCGGCGGACGGAGAAAAAACCGCGATTTGAAAATCCGCGGGAGCGGTGATATATTATACGCAAGGTCGATTATGCGTATCGAAAATTCGCAAGCGAAAAGAAACCATATTCGTTAACAGAAAAGGTCTTTTTTATGGAAAAAGTTTTTTTGACGGGCATCACCGGTTTGGTGGGAAGCGCGGTCGTCGTCGCATTGTCCCGCGAGCGCAAAGGCGATTACCAGTTCGTCTGTCTGGCGCGCGGAAACGCGGTCAAAAGCGCTGAAACCCGCGTCAAGGAAATCAGCGAGGATGAATGGCGCTTCGAGGGCATTCACGATGCCGCGCCGACGGGGCTCGAGAACGGCAGAGGCGTTT
>JAKSOG010000055.1 GCA_024405715.1 Victivallaceae bacterium
TAGCGGTCTCCCTTTCTCATGTCAAAGCGCGCGTGGCGGCTCCGGAAGTACTGTTCGGTGGGGGGGGCCGCGGCGTCGCCGTGGTGCCGGTCGATGCTCTGCGCTCCTTTATCGCCGCGCGCGCCGACCGGTTGCGGACAACGATGACCGTCGACCGGGACTTCCGGGTCGAAGTGGAACCCGCTGCCGTGTCTGCGGTATGGGAATCCGCTTTCGCCGGAAAATTCACCGCGCTTTTAGCTTCCGTACCCGACGGGGCGGTTGCTTTTTCCCGTAAGTACGGAACCGTGCGTACGAGTACCAACGTCGCCGCCGTCGAAACGATGCCGCGGGGATTTGCGCTGACGACCAGTCAGCGTTCCTTCGACGACGGGGAACGCACCCGCATCGCGGCAAAAGTCTGCCGCCATTTCCGGAGCATCGCGTCGGGATGGGACTTTTCCAAAGGTTATCCCGGTTGGAAACCGGAAAATTCCCCCTGGCTGCGCCGGGCGGCTGAACATTGGCGCCGGGTCAACGGCACGGAAGCGGTCTTCGAAGCGGTCCACGCCGGCGTCGAATGCGGCATTTTTCGCGGACGGCGGGAAAATCTGCCGATTTTTGCCTGTTTCCCGCGGCACGGCGGTCTGCATACGCCCGCGGAATTTCTCGACATCGCGTCCGTCGGCAGAGTATGGAAGTTTCTGATTTCTTTCCTGCGCGAAGCGGCGCACGCCGGCAATGAAAGGAATTGATGATGAGTCCTCGGAACCGGAAAAATTTTTACGCCGTATCGCTCGGATGTCCCAAAAACCTGAGTGATCTGGAAGTCCTTTCCGGCGGTCTGCTCGCCGCAGGATGGACGCTTACGACGGACCCCGAAAACGCCGACGCATATTTGATCAACACCTGCGCATTCATTCCGGCGGCGCGCAATGAAGCATTCGACGAGATCCGCAAAGGCGTCGTCTGGAAAAACGGCGATCCCCGCCGGAAACTGGCGGTCGCCGGATGTCTTTCCGTCTACGACGCCGACGGTGCCGTGCGCCGGATGTTCCCGCAGGTCGATTTCTGGCTCGGCATCGACGACATCGTCCGCGCCGACCGCGTATTCGGCGGCGAAACCCCTTCGTTTTCCAAAATCCTCTTGGCCGACGAAACGGCGCCGCGCATTCAGTTGACGCTGCCGCATCTGGCATATTTGAAGATCGCGGACGGTTGCGTAAATTGCTGTACTTTTTGCGCGATCCCGCGTTTGCGCGGAAGATTGCGCAGTCTCCCCGTCGCTTCGGTCGTAGCGCAGGCGCGGGAAAGGATCGAAGCCGGCGTCAAAGAACTGGTCGTCGTCGCGCAGGACACGACTTCATACGGTCTTGACCGGAAAAGTTCGGGGGAAACACTCGCCGGATTGCTCGGAGAACTCGACCGCATCGACGGCGATTTCGTCATCCGGGTGCTGTATACGCATCCGGCGCATTATTCTCGACAATTGATCGACGTCATCCATACCGGAAGCAAGATCCTGCCGTATCTGGACATCCCTCTTCAGCATATTTCCGATCCGATGCTCAAAGCGATGAACCGCCATGTGACGCGAAAAGATATCGAAACGCTCATCGGAAAACTCCGCAGGGAGATCCCGGGAGTGATCCTGCGCAGCACCTTCATCGCCGGATTTCCGGGGGAAACCGAAGCGCAGTTCGAGGAACTCTGTGATTTTTGCCGCGATGCAAAATTTGAGCGCATGGGCGTTTTCCCGTTTTCCGCGGAACCGGGCACTCCCGCGGCGGCGCTTTCCGGTCAGATCCCGGTTGCCGTCGCCGAAGAACGCGCAACGCTCCTGATGAAACGTCAGATCGCGCGGATGCAACGCGTGCAAAAGAAGCGCATCGGTTCCGTGGAAAAAGTCCTCGTCGATGCCTGCGGCGACGGTGTCGCCTGGGCGAGGGGGGTGGCGGATGCACCCGAAATCGATAATCTCGTATTGATCGACGATCCGCGCCGGCGTTGCAAACCGGGCGTATTCGCCGAAGTTGAAATCACCGGCACGCAAAATTGCGACGTCGTCGCCCGGACGTCCCAAAAGAAAAGGAAGTGAATATGACGCTGTCCATGAAACAGATCCCCAACATCCTCACCGTCAGCCGGATTTTTTCCATCATTGTTTTCGTCGTGCTGGCGACGCTTGCCGACCGGCCTTATCTGCAGGACAAAACCTATATTTTCGCCATTCGCCTCGGCGCCTACGCGCTGGCGTTGCTGGCGGCGCTGACCGATTTGCTCGACGGTTACATCGCCCGGCGTTATCACGCGACCAGCGATTTCGGCGCGCTGAGGGATCCGTTGGCGGACAAGATTTTCGTCACGGCGGCGATGCTGGTCGCGATCGAGTACAATTTGATGCCGGCGATCGTCGCCTTTGCCGTGCTGGCGCGGGAATTCATGGTGACGGGACTGCGGACTTTGGCGGCGAAAAAGCAAGTGGTGATTTCCGCCGACCGTTGGGGGAAGTTGAAAACGGCGATGCAGATGGCGATGCTCGCCATCGCCGGAGTTGCGTGGTTCAACGGCAGCGACGGGATCGAATATCTGCGTCATTCGGTTCTTTGCCTGAGCATCGACGAATACCGCATCGGCATCCGGCTCTGGTATGTCTGGCTCGGCTTTTTGTGGCTGATCGTGCTGGTGACGGTGATGTCGGGCGCGGGATACTTCATCCGCTACCGCTCTCTCTTCCTGCCGGTCCGGGAAAAGAAGTGATCCGGACTTTTTTCCGCTTACGCCATCACGGCGAGCGCGGCGGGATCCACCTGAAACCGGAAAGGCAGTCCGCGTTTCCGGCGGAGAAATTCTTCGACCATCAGATCCCCCATCCGGAAAGTTTCGTTCCCGACGGATCCGGCGATGTGTCCGGTAAGAACGACATTCGGTAACTTCCGCAAGGGGGAATCTTTCGCCGCAGGTTCGGGAAACGTCACGTCCAGCAATGCCCAAAGATCGGGGCGGCGCGCGAGCGTTTCCGCCAGTTCGTTTTCCCTTACCGTCGCACCGCGTCCCGTATTGATGAAAACGGCGTTGTGCCGCATCGAGGAAAATTCCCTTTCTCCAAGCAGACTTTTCGTCGCGGGCAGATCGGGCAGATGACAACTTACGACGTCGGCGACGGCGAACGCTTTTTCAAGGGAAACTTTTTCGACACCGTATGCGGCGGCTTCCGCGTCGGCGAGCAACGGATCGTAGACGAGCAGACGCAGATCCCCGGCGCGCAATTTTTCGGCGACGAGACGCGCGATGCATCCGAAACCGAGCAAAGCGACGATCGCGCCGAAATTTCCGGCTCCGACAAAAGGCCGTTCGCATCCGGCTTTCATTTCGGCGCAATGGCGGAAAAATCCTTTGTTGGCAAGCAGGATCTGACTTGCGACGTATTCGGCGACGGGGATCGCGTTGGCGGCGGCGGCGTGGATGACGGCGATGCCCCGCGCCATCAGGGGCGCGGCGAAATGACGGACGCTTCCCGCCGCGTAAAATACGGTCGCGAGTTTCGGCATGGCGGCGAGTTCTTCCGCGCGCAGAAGCGGCATCCCCCAGGTGGAAAAGACCGTTTCGATTTCCGACAGATCAAGCGAAGGGATGTCGCCGGACGCGACAACTTCGGGAGCGAGCGCGGCTTCCCGTTGCAAAATTTCCCGCGCCGTCGCGGAATAAACGCGAAAAACAGTTTCCTTGTTTTCGCAGAGAAAAATGGCGC
The DNA here is from genome assembly GCA_024405715.1 of Victivallaceae bacterium. Taxonomy (GTDB): domain Bacteria; phylum Verrucomicrobiota; class Lentisphaeria; order Victivallales; family Victivallaceae; genus UBA1784. Next base: position 3,731 of record JAKSOG010000055.1, read on the forward strand.
GGTTCGATTTCATAACACAAAAAAAACGGTCGTCGGGAATCGGCGACCGTCGGAAAAACAAAGACCGGAATTAAATCTCGACCGGCTTGGTCTTGGGCAGACCGAGCACTTTGTCTTCCGGGATACGGCCGTCGGCGCGAAGCACGTCGATGCGCTCGTAGCGTTTCATCACGTTGCGGATTTTGCGGATCTTGCCGCCGATACGAAGACTCGGATGCTGGGACATAATCAAACTTCCTTATCGGTAAAAAGTTGTTTTCCTGAAATGACTTATTTTCTAATATAGCACAAAGCTGCGTCTTGTCAAGCGTTTTTCATTGGATCTTCCGCAAAATATGAAGCAAATGTTTCAAGCGCAACCGCGGGTCGTCCCGATAATCCAGTTGCGGCGCGCGTCCGGAATCCTCGCGGTAGATCGCGCCGCCGGGGTTGCGGAGCATCACGCGTCCTTCAAGGACGGAAAAGAGGGTGTACCCGGCGCGCGCCGCCAGAATTTTCAGCCGGGAAACCTCGATGAGACATTCGGCTTGCGGGGGAAGTTTCCCGAAGCGGTCGGCGAGTTCGGCGGCAAAATCGTCAAGCGTTTTTTCATCCACGATCCCGGCGAGACGGCGGTAGGCGTCGATGCGCAGCCGCTCTCCGCCAATGTAATCGGCGGGGATACCTGCGGAAACGGAACCGGGCGGCGCGTCGAGCGAAAAGGATACGAAGTCGATCGAAAGATCCACTTCCGGCAAAAATTCCGGAGTTTTGCCCTGTAACAAAGCGATTTCCCGTTTCAGCAGACGGCAATAGAGGTCGAAGCCGATCGCGTTGATATGTCCGGACTGCTCCGCGCCGAGCAGATTGCCGGCGCCCCGGATTTCCAGATCGTGCAAAGCCAGCTGGATCCCCGCGCCGAGTTTGGTGCATCGGCGGATCGCGGCGAGCCGCCGCCGCGCATCGCTGCCGATCAACTGGTTTTTCGGCAACAGCAAATAAGCGTATGCCTGACGTTTCCAGCGGCCGACGCGTCCCCGCAACTGGTAAAGTTCCGCCAGCCCGAAGCGTTCGGCATGTTCGATGATAATGGTGTTGGCGTGCGGCACATCCAAGCCCGATTCGATGATCGTCGAAGAAACGAGACAGTCGGTCTTGCCCGCGAGGAAATCGCGCATCGTTTCTTCCAGTCGCGTTTCCGGCATCTGCCCGTGGGCGACGGCGAAACGCACGCCGGGCAGCAATGCGGCAAGATGCGCGGCGCATTCGTCGATGGTCTTGACCCGGTTGTGCAGATAAAAGACCTGTCCGCCGCGGGCGAGTTCCGCTTTGATCGCACCGGAAACAAGTTCGTCGCTTTCCGGCGCGACGACCGTTTTGACGGGAAGCCGCAACTTCGGCGCGGTCAAAAGCGTGCTTAGATCGCGCGCGCCCGCCATCGCCAGATAAAGCGTACGGGGGATCGGCGTCGCCGAAAGCGTCAATACGTCCGCTTCGGCGCGGAAACGGCGGAGGCGCTCTTTGTGTTCGACGCCGAAACGCTGTTCTTCGTCGATGACGACAAGACCCAGATTGCGGAAAGAAATGCGTTCCGAACAGAGCCGATGCGTGCCGATCACGATGTCGACCGCGCCGGAGGCAAGTCCGGAGATCACTTTTTTCTGCTCCGCCGCCGAAGCGAAACGGCTCAATTCCTCGACGATGAAAGGATATTCCGCGAAACGTTCGCGGAAACTTTGCAGATGCTGATGGGCGAGGACCGTCGTCGGCGCGAGTACCGCCGCCTGATATCCGGCGGAAACCGCCCGGAACGCCGCACGCATGGCGATTTCCGTTTTGCCGTAGCCGACATCGCCGCAGACGAGCCGGTCCATCGGACGGAGCGACTGCATATCGCGCCGCACTTCGGCGGTGGCGCGCGTCTGATCGGGCGTGTCGGAGTAAGGAAAGGAGCGCAAAAAGTTCTCCGTCGCCGCATCATCGGGCGGAAATGCGATCCCGGGGACCGATTGCCGCAACGCCTGCATACGCAACATATCTGCGGCGTAGGAATGCACGCCGGCGCGGGCGTGTTCGCGGTCGCGCTTCCATTTTCCGGCGTTGAGCGCGTGAAGTTTGACCTTGCCCGGCGAACCGAGGTAACGGCTCACTTTATCCGCCTGCAGGACGGGGACATAGAGGATTTGCCCGTCCTGATATTCGAGCAGGAGCATTTCTCTCCGCACGCCGCCGGAAGAAACGGTCTTGACGCCGCGATAGATCCCGATGCCGTGATCGACGTGGACGGCGAGATCGCCGACGTCGAGATCGGCGAGCCGGACGTCGGGGATGGCGGCGGTCGTTTCGTCGAGGGTCGGATTTTTCGTCGCGTCGGGCGGAACTACGTCCGTGGAAAAACGAAAGCCCGCCGCGGCGAGTTCTTTTTCCGCGACGACGTCGAGTTTGCCGGGCAGAGAAAATCCTGCGGCAAACAAAGCACAGTCGAATTCGGTGTTTTTGGAGAAAAGCGAATGTTTCCGGCACCATTCGCGCAAAAAAGAAATGTTTTCGCGATGCGATGCAAGTACCACCGATGCACAGCGCGAAGCGCGGAATTCGTCGCGGAGAGCATCGCGTCGCAGATTTTCTCCGCTTTCGCGGACATCGCCGGCATCCGCCGCATCGGGTACCGGACGGACAAAACAATCGCACTCGCCGGTGGAGGTTGCGGAAACGCTTTCCACGGCGTCGAAAAAAAAGATCGCTTCGGAACTTTTTTCTTTCAGCACTTCCCGGAAGCGCCGGTCGGCGCCGGGTACGGAATAGCGTTCGAGATAGCGCGCCGATTCTTCCGGGTGGACGACGATGAGCCGCCACGCTCTGCCGGCAAGATAGGCGATCGCATCGGAATCGGCGGGGCCGCCCGCCGTGATCCCCGCGCGCCCGATGATCTCGTAAGAATCCGCCGCTCCGGTCGAGCGTTGGTCGGACGGAGAAAAAAAGCGCATCGCATCGATCGTGTCGCCGAAAAATTCGATCCGGCACGGTTGGTCGGCGGCAGGACTGAAAACATCGAGCAACGCGCCGCGCCGGGCGAATTCGCCGGGGACGGTCGCTTCAAATTCATCGTCGTAATCGAGTGCGACGAGTTTTTCAATGAGTTGCGAAGGCTTGATCTCCATCCCCGGCGTCAGGATGATGCGGGCGAGCCGGGTTTCCTCGGGGGAGGGCGCCGCGCCGAAAAATGCGTGCGCGCTGCCGATGGCAAGGTCGAAATCGTTTTCGAGCAACCGGTCGAGCGCCCGCGCCCGACGGCTTTCGCCGCCGGGGAAAAGCATTCTGCCGCGACCGCTTTCGGGTAAAAGCAAGACGCGTTTTTTCAATTGGAACATCCCGTCGAGTACGGCAAGTTCGGCGGCCAGCGCATCGACGCAATTCGCCTCGGGGAGCAAAACGACCGTCGGTTCCGGATGCGCCAGCGCGGCGCGCATGACCGGCAACGCCGAAGCGGCGATTTCCACGCCTTGACGCGAAACCGATGCCGCATCCCGGTCGAAAAGATATTTTTTTAAGATTTTTTGCCAAATCATCATTTGAACGCTTGATTTTATCGCTTTTCCTTTTATAATGATTTTGGAAAGCGAACGGTGCGATCATCCGTCGTCACCTTTATATTATAGTCGTAATGAAGGTATTTTGAAAATTTTTTTTTGCGTTTTTTTTGCCGAAAACACAACAAATGAAAGGGGAAAAATGAGCAGTACGAAAAATCGCAAAGAGACTCCGGAAGTCGAAAAAGTTCCGGCAAAGTCCGGAAAGAAAACCGCTCCGGCGAAAGTTGCGGTAAAAACCGTTGCGGGAAAGCCCGCGGCGAAGAAAGCCGCTCCGGCGAAGCCTGCCACAAAACCTGCGGCGAAATCTGCTCCGGTGAAGCCCGAAAAGAAAGCCGTTCCGGTGAAAGTTGCGGTAAAAACCGTTGCGGAAAAGCCTGCGGCGAAAAAAACCGTTCCGGTGAAGCCCGTAGCGAAATCTGCTCCGGTGAAGCCCGAAAAGAAAGCCGCTCCGGTGAAAGTTGCGGTGAAAACCGTTGCGGAAAAGCCCGCGGCGAAAAAAACCGTTCCGGTAAAGCCCGTAGCGAAATCTGCTCCGGAGAAGCCCGAAAAGAAAGCCGCTCCGGTGAAAGTTGCGGTGAAAAAAACCGAAGCAAAACCGGATAAGCCGGCGCCCTCCGCCGCCAAAAAAGCTTCGGCGAAATCGGTGAAAGAGCGCGACGATGATACCGGGATCAGTGCCGCGCCGACGTTGCGGAACAAACTGGTAATCAAAAAAGTTTCTGCGGCGCCGATGAAATTTGCGCCGAAACCGGCGCCCGAAAGCAACGACGAAGCCGCCCGGCAAACCGCCGCGCCGACGGGAACCGTCGCCGTCCGGACTAAACGGGAAAAAGATTCCGCCCGCAAAAACGCATTGGAATCGCGTGTCGTGCCGGGAACGAAAAACGATACGATGAAAGTCTATATGAGCGAGATCGCCCGCATCCCGCTGGTCAACAAAAAAGAGGAAGCCGAACTTGCCGACGCCATTCACGGCGGCGACGACGACCGGCACGAAGATGCGCGCACGACGTTGATCAAGGCGAATTTGCGTCTTGTCGTCAAAATCGCTCACGATTTCAAAGGACTGGGACTTCCTTTGCTCGACCTCATCAGCGAGGGCAATATCGGTTTGATGCGCGCGGTGGAAAAATTCGATCCGTCCAAAGGTGCGAAATTCAGCAGTTACGCGGCATGGTGGATCAAACAGTCGATGCGCCGCGCGCTGGCCAATCAGAGCCGCACGATCCGCATCCCCGTGCAGAGCGCGGGCAAGATCAACAAGATCAAGACGGTGCGGATGCGGCTTACGGAAGAACTCGGCCGCGAACCGACCGATGCCGAGATCGCCGAACATCTGGATTTCAGCGAACGCACCGTTTCCGGTCTGCGGCTGGCGGATTTGCGCACGATCTCTCTGCACGACCCGATCCAGCAGGGCGAAGAGGGGGAATTCCAGGACATCATCCCCGACCGTCACGCGATGACTCCGGATCAGATCATCGGCGACGTGGAATCGGTTTTCCGGCTGATGGATCTGCTGGACAAACTCGAAGAACGCGAACGCAAAATATTGGAAATGCGTTTCGGTTTGCGCGGCAGCCGTCCGCTGACGCTGGAAGAAGTCAGTCAGGAAATTGGCCGCACCCGCGAACGTGTCCGCCAGATCCAGAATCAGGCGCTGACGAAGCTGAAGCGTCTGTTGCAGGATGAAGCCGGATTCACCGGAAAACAGGAAGATTGAAGGAAAACTTGACGATGAAAGAAATCACGATTTTCTGTCCCATCTACGCCGCGCCGGGAAAAAAGGAGGCGCTTCGCGCCGCATTGCGACTTCTCGCCGAAAAGACCCGTGCGGAAAACGGCAACATCTGCTATCGGCCGCACGAAGCGGTCAATGCCGACGATAAATTTATGATCTACGAGCAGTGGCGCGATCAGGAGGCGCTTGATTTCCATATGCGCCAACCTTATCTGACGGAATTTCTCGCCGACCGGGAGGGATTGCTCGCCGACGAGATCCGCGGCGTCATTTGTTCCGAGATGAAATAAGTTAAACCGGCCGGTGCACGTCCACCGGCTTGGCGTCAAAAAGTTCGGCAAGTTCGGCGATGTCTTTTTCGGACATCGCCTTTTTTAACGCTTCGGGGTCCTGCGAGAGGATGCTTTCCCGCTGTTTTGCGTGTTCCTCGGGCGCGAGCCGATCCCGGTCGGAAGGCAGTTTTTCCGGTTCGGGTACGGCCGTGCTTTCTTCCGTTTCGGCGTCGCCTCGGCGGACGCCGGAATCCGGCAAGGTTGCGTTTTCGTCGGAATTTCTCACTTCCGGGGGGGCGGGGCGGAAGTTTTCTTCCTCCGCTGTAAGTTCTTCCGTTTCAACGGATTGAACATCTTTTTCGGCAGGCGGTACGATCGGCAGATCCGGTTCCTCCGGCGTTGCCGGAGTTTTTTCGGGCAACGGATCGGGGAAAGATTTTTCCATCCGGCAACGGGTATCCGCTACGGGCAGCGATTCGAGGAACTTCAATTCGCCCGCCGTCCGCAACTGATTGAGCCGCGCCAAAACGTCTTCGATACGCACGGCGTGCGCTTCGTGCATCGCTTTGAGCAAGAGCGTTTCAAGATAAATTTCCTTGTTCAACGCTTCGTGGAGTCCGCGGCCGACGGGAGCGAGTATTTCCAGCAGAATACGGATCGTTTCCTGCGGTACGGCTTCGCCGATGCGGCGGTCGCGATCGATCATTTCGTCGGTTTCATCCAGTACGTCCGCAGGGTCGCGCAGGATCTGGCACATCTGCACGGCGCGGAGGATCCCCAGAAGATCTTCAAAAAGCGTTTCCAGATTTTTCCCGCCGCGGCTGTGCGCGCCGATCTTGCGGACCAATGCGCCCGGATCGTTGACGACCAGCGCCCGGAGCAATTCTTCCAGATCGCGCCGTTCGGTCAAGCCGAAAAGCGAACGCACCTGATCCGCCGTCACCGCCTTGCCGCTGCCGTCGGAAAAAAACGCGATGATCTGATCGAGCAGGGACTGCGCATCGCGCATGCCGCCTTTTCCTGCGCGGGCGACCGCCCCGATCGCCTCCGGTTCGATCGCGATCTTTTCCGTTTCGCAGATCAGTTTGAGGCGCTCGGCGATGAGTCGCGTCGCGATCGGTTGCAGATCGAATCGCTGACAGCGCGAAAGGATCGTCGGCAACACTAGATGAACTTCCGTCGTGGCGAAAATGAATTTGACGTGCGCGGGCGGTTCTTCGACCGTTTTCAGCAGGACGTTCCACGCCGCGTTGGAAAGCATATGGACTTCGTCGATGATGTAGATCTTGTAGCGTCCGCCCACGGGAAGCGTCAGGGTTTCCTCGACCAGTTGCCGCATCGCCGCCGCCGAGTTGTGGCTGGCGGCGTCGATCTCGATGATGTCCAGACAGCGGTCTTCGGCGATCGCCCGGCAATTGTCGCATTCACAGCAGGGCTCTCCGCCGACGGGGTGTTCGCAGTCGAGCGCCTTGGCGAAAATGCGCGCCAGCGTCGTTTTGCCGATCCCGCGGGACCCGACGAAAAGATAGGCGTGGGCGGTCCGCCCCGCAAGGATCGCGTTTTTCAGCGTACGGATGACGTGTTCCTGACCGACGACGTCGGCGAAACGTTGCGGACGCCACTTGCGGGCGATGACCTGATATTCGCTCATCGTTTGTATTTTTCCAGCGCTTCGAGTTGTTTTGCGAAAATTTGTTTCAGACCGCTTTCCGCAAGATCGAGCAGTTCGTCGAGTTTCCGGCGGTCGAAAGGATTGTGTTCCGCCGTGCCCTGAACTTCGATGAGACGTTCATATCGACTTCCGCCGAAGAATCCTCCTCGTAGCAAAGGTCGAGCATCGCTTCCCCCCGGACGATCCCGACGCTGACCGCCGCGACCAGTTCCTTGAAGGGGGTGTTTTCCGGAGAATACATTTTCCGGCATCCGAGCGCGAGCGCGAGCGCGCCCGCCGTGATCCCGGCGCACCGGGTGCCGCCGTCGGCGTCCAAGACGTCGCAGTCGATGTAAACGGTGCGTTCTTCCAGTTTCGAGAGATCCGCCGCCATCCGCAGCGAACGGCCGATCAGCCGCTGGATCTCGACGGTGCGTCCGCCCTGTTTGCCCTGGGAAGCTTCGCGTTTCATTCTTTCCCCGGTGGAAGCGGGGAGCATTCCGTATTCGCAGGTGATCCAGCCGCCGGGGACTTTCTGCGCTTTCATCCAACCGGGGACTTTATCTTCAAAGGACGCGGCGGCGACGACGCGCGTATTGCCGCAATCCAGCAATGCCGATCCGGCGGGATGGCGCATAAAATCGAGCGTAAAATTCCATGGACGCAATTCGTCGTTGGCGCGGCCGTCTATTCTGGGCATGGCAAAAAATCCTCCGGATGAAATGAAAAAGCGCCGCCGAAGCAGATTGTCCGTGGCCTGCCGGAAAATGCGTAGGGCTGCTTGGTTCCCCACCTGACCCGGTTGGCACTTCCGACAACGCACGGGGTCCACCCGGCGGCAAAGCGTAACATACCACTATTTTGCGAACATTTCAAGCAAAACAGCCAATTCTTTGCGGAGATTTTTGCGGTTGACGATCCGGTCGATCAATCCTTTGTTCAACAGGAACTCCGCCGTCTGGAATCCTTCGGGCAACCGCGCTTTGGTCGTTTCCTGGATCACGCGGGGGCCGGCGAAACCGATCATCGCCCCCGGTTCGGCGAGGATGACATCGGCGACCGTCGCGAAACTCGCCGTGACACCGCCGTAAGTGGGATCCGTCAGGATCGCGATATAGGGGAGTTTCGCTTCGGCGAGCCGTTCCGCGGCGCCGCAGGTTTTTGCCATCTGCATCAAACTGAGGATGCCTTCCTGCATCCGGGCGCCGCCGGAGGCGGTCACCATCACGACGGGCAGTTTCTTTTTCCGCGCCCGTTCACCAAGCCGCGCGATCCTTTCGCCGCCG
>JAKSOG010000056.1 GCA_024405715.1 Victivallaceae bacterium
TGAAAAACTCGTTCGCCGCGATCCGTACGGGCAAGGCGTCTCCGTCTTTGGTCGAAGGATTGATGATCGACTACTACGGCACGCAGACGCGCCTGCGCGACATCGCCGGGATCACGACGCCGGAAGCCCGGTTGCTGGTGATCCAGCCGTGGGACGCCACGGCGGTTTCCGCGATCGAAAAGGCGATCCTCGCTTCCAACATCGGAATCACCCCGATGTCCGACGGTAAAACGATCAAATTGCCGATCCCACCGTTGAGTCAGGAGCGCCGCGCGACGCTTTCCAAACAGGCAAAAGGGGAAACGGAAGACGCGAAAGTTTCGCTTCGTAACATTCGTCGCGAAGGCAATGAAACCGCGAAAAAAGCGGAAAAGGACGGTCTGCTTACCGAGGACGAGTTGAAAAAAATGCTCGACGACATCCAAAAAATGACGGATCGTTACATCGCCGCTTTCGACGCGCAACTTGCCGCCAAGGAAAAGGAATTGATGACGGTCTGATACGGTCTTTTTTCCGAACGCCGCTTCGATGTGTTCGGAGCGGCGCTTTTTTTTCTCCGCCGATTGCAAAGCCGGAGCTTTTATGATATATTACTGAAATTGCAACAAGGAGTTCCGTTAAAATCGAAAACGAACGCATATTGATTACGGTCCCGCAGGAGTGCCGTTTCACTGAACCGTTGCCGCTGGATTGCGGACGTTCTCTCGAAGGAGTCGTGATCCGTTACGAAACGGCGGGGAAACTCAATTCCGACGCATCCAATGCGATTTTGGTCTGTCACGCGCTCACCGGAGACGCCCACGTCTGCGGAAAACACGATCCGTCCGATAAAAAACCGGGATGGTGGGACGCGATGATCGGCCCCGGAAAATACATTGATACCGACCGCTATTTTGTGATCGGAACCAACGTACTGGGCGGATGTTCCGGTTCCACCGGACCCCAGTCGGTCGATCCCGTTTCCGGCAAGCCCTATCGGTTGAATTTTCCCGTCATCACGATCGCCGATATGGTGCGCGCTCAAAAACGGGTGATCGATCATCTCGGGATCAAACAACTGCTGGCGGTCATCGGCGGTTCCATGGGGGGGATGCAGGTGCTTCAATGGGCGGTTTCCTATCCCGATGCGATGCGTGCGATCGTGCCGATCGCGACGGCGGCGAATTTTTCGCCGCAGAACATCGCCTTCGACTGGGTCGCGCGCGAAGCCATCCGCAACGACGTCAACTGGAAAAACGGCGATTACGCGCCGGAAAATTCTCCGGAAAGGGGGCTCGCCACGGCGCGCATGTTGGCGCATATAACGTATCTTTCCGAGGAAACGCTCGGTCGCAAATTCGGTCGTTCCTTGCAAAACAAGGAAGACTACGATTTTGATTTTACCCACGATTTCGCGGTCGAAAGTTATTTGGAGCATCAGGGCCGGCGTTTCGTCGAACGCTTCGACGCCAACGCCTATTTGTTCATCACCCGGGCGACGGATTATTTCGATCTCACGGCGGAAACCGGCGGCGATCTGGCTGCGGCGCTGAAAAATGTACAGGCGAAATTTCTGGTGGTTTCCTTTTCCAGCGACTGGCTTTTCCCGACGCGGCAATCGTTGGCGATCGTCAACGCGCTGTTGCGCGACCGCAAGGAGGTTTCGTTTTGCGAGATCCGTTCCGGTTACGGGCACGATGCTTTTCTTTTGGAAGTTGACGCGTTGGGGCGTATGGTCCGCGATTTCCTGCGGAAACAGGAGGTGAGACAATGATGCGTCATCTTGATCTTGATGTCAATCGCCGTCGCGATTTGGAAGTGATCTCCGCTCTGGTTTCCCCCGGCGACCGGGTCCTTGACCTCGGTTGCGGCGACGGCTCTTTTCTCGCGCATCTGAAAGAGGCGCGTTCCGCAGAGGTGCTCGGTCTGGAAATTGATCCCGAATTGGTCGGACGTTGTATTTCCAACGGGGTCCCCGTGATTCAAAGCGATTTGGACAATGCGCTTGATTTCGCCGAAAACGATGCTTTCGATCTCGTGGTCGTCAGCCATACGCTTCAGGAAATACGCCGTCCCGATCTGCTCTTGCGTCACATCGTGCGCGTCGGCCGGCGTGCCGCGGTGAGTTTTATCAACTTCGCCCACTGGCGTTGCCGGTTGCAGTTGCTCGCGGGAAAAATGCCGCGAAACGCCCAGTTGCCCTATCAATGGTACAACACGCCCAACATTCATTTGGGGACGATCGCGGATTTTCGTGAAACGTGCCGGAATTTCGACATCTGCATCGTGCAGGAAACTCCGATCGCCGCCCGTTTCCCGTTCCTGAGCCGCTTTTTTCCGAATCTTTTTGCCGTCGGGGCGGTATTTGTTCTGGAAAAGGCGTCGCGTTAGCGCTTTTCGATCCGCAGACGCACTGCATGGCGCGTGGTTTCGCCGACGCCGTAAAGATTGCTTTGACGGATCCCCGCCGCCCAGACGACCGCGCGATGCGCGTCGCGCAAAACGGGTAAAACGGGGAGGGGCGGGAGTTTCCGGTCGACGCGCAGTTTTTTGATCTTTGCGGGAGTGCGGCGGCCGAAAGGGACGATGGTTTCGCCCGGTTCGGGGGATGCGATCTTCAACACAGGCGGTAATTTTTCCGCATCGAAAAGCGCTTCAAACGGCGCGCACTTTTCCCTGCCGTCGCCGGAAACGGAAAGCTTCCATTCGCCCCAAAAGCAGGCGCGTCCCGACTTCCAGCGCCAACGTTTCGCTTTCGGAGGCGGCGCCGTGAAAAGGAAATTGTTCCCGCTCAGCACGATCCCGACACCGTCTGAAAGAGTTACTTCCCGGGTGCGGCGATCACGCTTTTGCACTTCTTCGCGCAACCGTGAAACATCTCCCGCCGTCGGGATGAAATCGACGCCGCTTTTTTGTTTCCGGTGAAGCCGCAGGAGTCGCGGCAGAAGCGCATCCGGCGCGTTCCTCCAGAAAAGACGCGTTTCGGGATCGCCCTCGCGCAAATATGTTTCGGCGCAACTTTCAAGATAACGGGCTTCGCTTTCCAGCGCCGCCAGCGAGGCGGAAAATCCTTTGCGTCCCCCCGGCGCCGCCGCGTAGAGCGCGGGCAAAATCTCGCCGCGCAGGCGGTTGCGGAAATAGCGAAGGTCGCAATTGCTCGAATCTTCGGCGAAACGGAAAACCTTTTCCCCGTGCAGAAAATCGAGGATTTCCGCGCGCGTGAAAGGAAGCAGCGGACGCAAATAGGTTACGCCTCCGACCTCGGAAATTTCGCGCAACGACGTCAGCCCCGAAACATTGGCGCCGCGTCCCATACGCAGAAAAAGATTTTCCATTTTGTCATCGGCGTGATGTCCGAGCAGGACTCCCTCCGCACCGTGGCGGGAGAGCAGCGTCCGCCACGCCGCCTGACGGCCGGCGCGCGCACCGGCTTCCAACTTGCCGTCGCGGGGAACGTCCAGATCGACGCACTCGAATTCGACGTCCCGTTTCCGGGCGAAATCGGCGGCGTTTTCCGCTTCGCGGTCGGATTCTTCGCCGCGAAGACGGTGATTGAAATGGACGGCGATCAGCCGGATGGAAAATTCCCGCGCGAATTTCCGTGCGACGAGCAACAGCGCGGTGCTGTCCGCTCCGCCGGAAAATCCCGACAGCAATGTTCTTCCGGCAACTTTCGCGAAAAGTTGCCGGCAAAGAGCGTAATTCATTTGAAAAACTCCCGTTTCCGTATATAATATATGCCGGGTACAGAAAAAAACAAACGTTATCGCGGAGTAATGCTTATGGGTTGCATCGTGATCGCCACCGCCAACGCCCACAAAGTGGAGGAATTCCGTGCTTTGATGGGCAAACAGGATGTTGACGTAAAGTCGTTGCTCGATTATCCCCATATGCCGCCGATCGAGGAAAACGGATCAAGTTTCCGGGAAAACGCGTCGATCAAGGCGCTTGCCGCCTGCAATTATTGCGATGTGCCGGCTTTCGCCGACGATTCGGGACTGGAAGTCGCGGCACTCGACGGGGCGCCAGGGATTTATTCCGCCCGTTACGCGCCGACGGCGCCGGAGCGGATCGCCAAACTTCTCAAAGCACTGGAAGGCAAAACCGACCGTCGCGCCCGTTTCGTCTGTGTGATCGCAATCGCCGTCAACGGCGAAGTGGTCGATACGTTCGAAGGCGAAGTCCGCGGCAGGATCGCCGATGCACCGCGCGGGGAGGGCGGCTTCGGATACGACCCCGTTTTCATCCCCGACGGTTACGACTGCACGTTCGCGGAATTGTCCGCCGAAGAAAAGAACAGGATCAGCCACCGCGCGGTCGCTTTCCGCAAGGCGATGGAATTCGTCGAAGACCAGATGTCGATGCTCGACAACGATTTTCTGTAAACGTCGGGGCTTGACAAAAGCGGCGGAGGATGGTATATTTTGCACGGTTTGAAAGATACGTTCTTGAAAGGAGTTTTTTATGTCCGGTAAAAACATTCTTTGCATAGGCGCCGGTTATGTCGGCGGACCGACGATGGCGGTCATCGCGGATAAGTGCCCCGATTATAAAGTGACCGTCGTCGACATCAATGCCGACCGCATCGCGGCGTGGAATTCCGATCAGCTTCCGGTTTACGAACCGGGATTGGCGGAAGTGGTCGGACGTTGCCGAAACCGCAATCTTTTTTATTCCACGGACATCCCCAAGGGGATCCGGGAAGCGGACATCATTTTCGTCAGCGTCAATACGCCGACCAAGACTTTCGGCTACGGCGCCGGCAAAGCGGCGGATCTGCAGTTCCTCGAAAAGACCGCCCGCAGTATCGTCGAATATGCCGACAGCGACAAGATCGTCGTGGAAAAGAGCACTCTTCCCGTGCGCACCGCGCAGGCGCTCAGCCGCGTGTTGCATGCGAACACCAAAGGGATCCATTTCCAGATCGTTTCCAATCCCGAATTCCTTGCCGAAGGGACGGCGATCAGCGATCTGCAGTGCCCCGACCGCGTTCTGATCGGCGGAATGGAAACGCCTGAAGGACGCAAGGCGATGGAAACCGTTTCGGCGATCTATGAAAACTGGGTGCCCAAAGACCATATCATTATGAGCAACATCTGGTCGAGCGAACTGACGAAGCTGGTTTCCAATGCTTTGCTCGCCCAGCGGGTATCGTCGGTCAATTCGATTTCCGCGCTGTGTGAACGCACAGGCGCGGACATTGATCAGGTCGCTTCCGCGGCGGGGCGCGATTCGCGCATCGGCGCGCGTTTCCTCAAAGCGGGGCTCGGCTTCGGCGGTTCGTGTTTCAAAAAGGACATCCTCAATCTGGTCTATCTGTGCGAACACTACGGGCTTCCCGAAATCGCCGCTTATTGGGAACAGGTGGTCAAGATCAATGATTACCAGGCGACCCGTTTTGTGGAAACGATGCTCGGCGCGATGTTCAACACGGTCGCCGACAAAAAAATCGGCGTTCTCGGATTCGCCTTCAAGGCGGACACCGGCGACACCCGGGAATCTCCGGCGATCGCGGTCTGCCGCCAGTTGCTTGAGGAACGGGCGGAACTTTTCATCTACGATCCCAAGGCGCTGGAAAACGCGAAGCAGGATATGGTCGGGTATCAGAAAGTACATTTCTGCGACGATCCCTATGAAGCGCTCGACGGTGTTCACGCGCTCGTCGTCGCGACGGACTGGAAGTGTTTCCGCGATCTCGATTACCAGAAGATTTTCGACCGTATGGAAAAGCCCGCATTTCTTTTCGACGGGCGCAATCTGCTTGACCGGGAAAAACTTTTCAAGATCGGTTTCAACGTTTTCGGCATCGGGAAAAAACCGTTGACGAACTTTTGAGCCGTCCGGCGGAAAAAAACGGTTTTTTTGGTGAAAAACGCTTGAAAAAAAAGTTTTTTGCCGTATATTATAGAACTTTGATGCTCCGGCATAGCTCAGCGGTAGAGTAGGTGGCTGTTAACCACTTGGTCGAAGGTTCGAATCCTCCTGCCGGAGCCAGTTTTTTTTTCAGCATCAGAATGAGCCCCACGCTACGGGGCTTTTTTTTTGCATCGGAGAAAAATGACAACTTTTTCTTTCACCCCGATCGGGACGTACTTTTCGCCGCGGCAATAGCGTTTTGAAACGCCGCGACAGGGGGCTTTTGCCGGAAGCGGAGGCGTCATCGAACTCGCCGCCGACCCGAAACTCGCCGAAGCCTGCCGCGACCTCGCCGGCGTCGAAAGGATATGGGTGATCTTCGTCTTTCATCTGAATGGGAATTGGAAACCTTTTGTCCGCCCGCCCGTGTCCCCGCACGGACGTAAAATCAGCACGTTTGCGACACGCGCGCCTTACCGCCCGAATCCCGTCGGCTTGAGTTGCGTCGAACTTGAACGCATTGAAAAAAATCTGCTTTTCGTCCGGAAATGCGACCTGTTGGACGGGACGCCCGTTCTGGATATAAAACCCTATGTCCCCGCCGCCGACGCTTTCCCCGATTCGCGCGTGCCGTGGCTGAACGAAGCGTCCGCGGCGGAATACAAAGTCGCGATTATGCCTTCCGCAATGGAAAAGATCATTTTTCTGCGGGAAATCGGCGCCGTCGATCTGGAAAACTTCGTTCGCGTGCAACTTGCCACGGATCCCGTCAACGCTTCGCGCAAACGGGTCGTTCCCGACGGGGAAGGGAGATTTTTCATCGGTTGCCGGACGTGGCAAATTGTTTTTTTCATTGAAAACGACCAAGTCGTCGTTGCCGACGTTTTAAGTCACTACCCGGAAAAAGAACTCGCCGACGGCTCCGATGTCTACGGCGACAAAGCATTCCACCGTGCTTTCCTTGAAAAATTCCGCGGTTGTTGACGTTCCGTTTCCCGCGCAAAAAAAAGCCCCGCGAAGTGCGGGGCGGGGACGCTTCCGGACGTGCCGCGTCAGATGTCGAGTTTCTTTTCGAGGAAATCGCGCAACTGCGTGACGTTGACCCGTTCCTGCTGCATCGTGTCGCGGTCGCGCACGGTGACGGCGTTGTCATTGAGCGAATCGAAATCGAACGTGATGCAATAGGGCGTCCCGATCTCGTCCTGCCGGCGATAGCGTTTGCCGATGCTTCCCGTTTCGTCGTATTCGGCGCGGAAATGACGGTCGATATCCTTGTAAAGGGAATAGGCGTTTTCCTTGAGTTTCTTGGACTGCGGCAACACTGCGACCTGGATCGGCGCGACGGCGGGCGGCAGATGAAGCACCACACGGACGGCTTCTTCCGCGTCGGCTTTCTGCGTCGGAGTTTCTTCTTCGTCGTAAGCGAGAGAAAGCAATGCGAGCATCGTGCGGTCGAGTCCGACACTCGTTTCGCTGACGGTCGGCATCAGTTTGCGGTGATTGTCGTGGTCGATGTATTGCAGATCCTGACCGGAAAATTCGCTGTGGCGGCTCAAATCCCAGGTGCCGCGATGGTGGACGCCTTCCAACTCTCCCCAGCCGAAAGGATATTTGACTTCGATGTCAATGGCGGCGTGTGCGTAATGCGCAAGTTTTTCGTGTACATAAATGCGCATAAAGTTTTCGGGGAATCCGAGTTTTTCGCGATAGTATTTGATCCGCTGTTCTTTCCAGTACTCGAACCATTTCATCCCTTCTTCGCCGTCGCAGAAAAATTCCATTTCCATCTGCGTGAATTCACGACTGCGGAAGGTGAAATTGCGCGGATTGATTTCGTTGCGGAAACTTTTCCCGATCTGGGCGATGCCGAAAGGCAGTTTCTGCCGGGTCGCCACCTGCACACTGTGGAAATCGACGAAAATCGGCTGGCAGGTTTCGGCACGCAGATACGCGACATGCTCGTCGTCGAAAACCGGTCCGACGAACGTCTTCATCATCAGATTGAATTCGCGCGGCTCGGTCATTTCCTTGCCGCCGCAGTTGGGGCAGGTGGTCGGATCTTCCATCTGATCGACGCGGTAACGCGCCTTGCATTTTTTGCAGTCGGTCATCAAGTCGCTGAACTGGTCAAGATGTCCGGACGCCTTCCAGACGGTCGGATTGCAGATGATCGTCGAATCAAGTCCTTCGACGTTGTCGCGCATCTCGACCATTTCGCGCCACCACAAATTTTCGATTGCGCGCTTCATCCGCGAACCGTAGGGACCGTAATCCCAGAACCCGTTGAAACCGCCGTAGATTTCCGAACTCGGGAAAACGAAGCCGCGCCGTTTGCACAACGCGACGATCTTGTCCATCAACGCCTGATTTTTTTCTTCGTCCGCCATAATGTACCCCATGAAAATTGGTGATGTTTTTCGCAGAAGTTTTCAATAATATAACCTCCTGCGGCGATTTTTGCAATGTTTTTCCTCCGGCGGCGCTTGTTTTTTTCCTATGGACGGGGTATATTCGTAATAGAGCGTTTTTTTTAACACCGAAGGGGCGTCGCCCGTTGAAAAGAGGCAAAAACATGAAAAAGAACGAAGTCCGCAAAGTGCGTTATGCGATCATCGGCTTCGGCGGAATCGCCGAGAACCGGATCGCGAAAGAAGGTTTCGCCTGTGACCGGGCGCGGTTTTCTCCGCTGAAAAACGCGGAACTCGTCGGCGTGACCGACATCAATCCCGCCCGCAAGAAGGCCGCCGAATCGCTGAATCTGAAATTTTATCCCGACAAAGAGGCGATTTTCGCCGATCCCGGCATTGATGCCGTTTTCGTCGCCGTCAACAATACCGGACACGTCGGCGCCGCCTGCGCCGCGCTCGCTGCGGGCAAGCATGTAATCGTGGAAAAACCCCTGGCGACCCGCGTCGCCGACGCCCGCAAGATGATCGAAATCGCCCGCCGGAAAAACCTTTCGCTCGCCGTCGATCATATGATGGTCCACAATGCGCGCAACGTTCTCGCCCGCCGCTATATCAAGGCAGGACGCATCGGGGAGATCAACGACGGCTGTTTTCATATGGAATTCGCCTGCGGCTATACGCCCGCCGAAGCCGCCACCTGGCGCTGTTCCAAGATCGAAGAAATGGGCGGTCCCATCGGCGATGTGGCGTCGCATTGTTTCTACGTCGCGGAATACCTTTTCAACAGCCGCATCACCGGGCTTGCCGCCGCTTATTATCCGAAACAGATGCCGATGCGCGCCGAAGACGGCGCATATATCCGCTTCGACCTTGAGAACGGTCTGCAGTTGAGCGCGCGCGTCGCCTTTTGCGAACGGCGCGGAGGTTTGGTCGGCAATCTTTCCAATCTCGGTTTCGAGATCTACGGTGAAAGCGGCGTGTTGCGTTCCTTCGGGACGATGTTCCAGCTTTCCGGCTACGAGGACGAACCTTATCGCATCCGGCTGGAACTGGAAGATGCGAAAGGCACGCACAACATCGCGCCGCGGAAGATCGTCAACATCTATCAGCAGGTGATCGAGCGACACGCTCTTTCGATCCTGCAGGGAAAGCCGCTCAATGCCGAAGACGGATTGCACAACTTGAAATGCTGTCTCGCGGCGCACCGTTCCGCGCAAAACGGCGGAAAATATTACAAAGTACGTTAAAAAAAACGCGCGCAAAAAAGGAACCGGGGGGGAGTTCTCTCCGGTTTTTTTTATTTCCACTCGACGAGGATTTCCGGCGCGAGTTTCGGCACGCGAAGGACGTCGTTTTCATCCAGAAAATAAGCGGTCTTTCCGGTGTCGGATACGGTTCTCGCGCGGGGACTTTCCGCCGGATAGCCGACGGCGACAAGATAGAGAACGCTGCGCGTTTTCAAATCAAGAAGCGCATCGACTGCGGCGCGGTCGAACGCGCCGAGCCAGCAGCATCCCAACCCCGCATCCGTCGCCGCAAGGAGAATATTCTCGATTGCGGCCCCGGCGTCGGCGCCGATGTGCGGTGCTTCGACGTCCGGCGCGGTGACGGCGATCAACGCCGACGGGGCATCTTTGCCCCACTGCGGGCTCCGGCGCGGCGCAACCGCGCCGCCCCAGCGGGTCAAGTCGAAAAGGCGATGGAGCAATCCGGTTTCCGTGACGACGACGTAACGCAACGTCTGCCGGTTCATCGCACAGGGGGCGAACCGCGCCGCTTCCAGAAGTTTTTGCAACTGCGTCCGCTCAACCGGGCGCGCGGAAAAACGGCGGACGCTCCGCCGCGCGGCGATCACTTTGACCGTTTCCACGATCAGAAAACCGGAGGACGGAAATCTTCGGGCGGGATCGGCACGTCGAGCTTATAGTAGATCACGTTGCCGCTTTGCTCGCCTTCGTCCATTTTGACTGTCGATTCGTCGGGGATCTGCATCCCTTCGACCATCTGGTAACGGGTAATCTCCGAATCGTAGTGGAGAACTTGGCCGTTGTTCTTGACGGTCCATTTGATCCGGCGGGGCAGAAAGTCGGAGGTGTTCACATAAATTTCCATGGGCTCTTCGTCGGGGTTGCTGCAGGTCAGCCGATAAAAATCTTCGCCGTCAAGTTCGCCGCGCCCGGGCGAGCCTAATACAAACGTATCGCGCAAGCGGGAAGCGCTCGGCGCCCGGCGTAGCATCGAAATGACCCGCTTCATCTGTTTTTCGTCGAGCGTCGCGATCTCGCGCTGCGTGTAATTCGCCACCCATCCCTGCGTCCCATTGATGATGACGGCAGATGCGGGCTGATTTTCTTCAAAAGTGGTCAACCGGAACTTGTCGGGCGCCTGATATTTGACTTCGACCATCTGGATCGTCGGCGGCTCGGGCCAACCGTTTTCGGTTTTGATCTCCTCCCGGAGGATCGAACTTTTGGCGGAAGCGTAACGCCCCTGCGGGTCGGTGGTGGCCTTTTGGCGTATTTCCAGCTCTTCGAGTGTGATTTCCGCGGGGGTGAAAGCGGATGGCGTCGAGCATCCCGCGCTGAAAAGACAGACAAACGCCGCCGCGCCGAGGCAAAAAACGGATTGTTTCATTTTTTTCTCTCCTGCATTCGGATTTTTTCGTCCCTAATATACAACGCCGGACGCCGTGCGCCAAGCGGAAATGCGGATTTTTGCAAAAAAAACGCAAAAAAACTTGACAACGCCCTCGTCGGCAGGGTATTAGTATTTTTATGCAGGCATACGCATATATATGCACGCGAAAACGTGAAGCAAGCTCATCCTGATATGGAGAACGGAATACTATGTCGAAACTTTTGATCGTGGAATCCCCCACCAAGGCGAGAACGATCGGACGGATGCTGGGGAAAAAATTTGATATCATCGCCTCTATGGGGCATATCCGGGATCTGCCCGAACACGATCTCGGCGTTGACGTTTCCCGCGATTTCGAGCCGGAATATGTCGAGACGCCCCGCAGTCGGCAAATCATCAAAAGTCTGAAGGACGCCGCGAAAAAGGCGGACAGCATCTATCTCGCCCCCGATCCGGACCGGGAAGGGGAGGCGATCGCCTGGCATTTGCAGAGCGTGCTCGCCCCGGTATGCGACGCACCGTTTTACCGGGTGACGTTTCACGAGATCACCCGCAACGCGATCGAAAACGCACTCGCCAACACAGGAGAGATCAATCTCAATCTCGTCGACGCTCAGCAGGCACGCCGGGTTCTTGACCGGATCGTCGGCTACAAAGTAAGTCCGCTTCTGTGGCGTAAACTGGAAAAAGGCCGCAGCGCGGGCCGGGTCCAGTCGGCGGCGTTGCGTCTGGTCGTCGAAAGAGAACGGGAAATCCAGTCGTTCGTCCCCGAAGAATACTGGACGTTTTCGGCGCATTTTTCGCGCGTCGGCAAAGAGACTCTTTCCGCCCGGCTTTTCAAGATCGACGGCAAAGATTTTCGTGTCCCCGACGAAAAAAGCGCGCTGGCGCTCCGGCGTGCAGTCGAAAACGCATCGGAACACCGCGTCGGCGCGATCGTGAAAGCGGAAAAGAAACGGCACAGTCCGCCGCCTTTTACGACCAGTACGCTCCAACAGTCCGCCAATACGATCCTTCACTACAGCGCCAGCAACACGATGCGCTACGCACAACAATTGTACGAAGGCGTCGATCTCGGTCACGGCGGCGCCGTCGGTCTCATCACCTATATGCGTACCGATCCGGTCACGCTGTCGCGTGCATCCCAGGCCGCCGCGGCGAAACTCATTCTGCACCTAGTCATCGATGGCTCGGTAAGGCTGGTAGGATTACCGTTCCTGATCTGGTCGATCCAGAGAGGAATCACCGAACCGCGGCTGCACATTACATT
>JAKSOG010000057.1 GCA_024405715.1 Victivallaceae bacterium
GTCGTTGACGGCGGGCGCGACGACGGTTCGTCCCGTGGCGACGCAGGAGGCGGGATCATCCTTTTTGAACCCCTTGGAAAAAAGCACACTTTTGCCGACGGCGCCGTTGTTTGTTCCTGCTACCCAGCCATTCTTGTTGGGAAAGTGTTCTCCCTCGATGCGGAATTCGAGGGCGCCGGCGAGGGCGGTCGCCGCGACGGTCGCGGCAAGAAGAAGATGTTTCATTTTGCTGTTCCTTGTTTTTTATACCGGATTCCATCCTCCGCAACGACGGCGGATGTTTCTTTCCGACTTCCCATATTATAATGCGTTTTTTTCATTTGTCAAGGCGGGACGCCGGAAGGGCGGAGCGCCATTGCAAAACAAACGGAAAATTTTTGAAAAAAGGATTTGCTTTTTGGAAAAATATGGAATATATTGAAGCAAAATGGAAATATTTGGAAATAATATCGGTTGAACGCAATGCTTCCTTTTTGCGGAATGGATGTCTGCCGGGTCGATGACGCCGGGCGGATACGGTTGACGGCGCGGACGGTCGAAGACTTTTTGCGCCGTTGCGAAGGCGAAGTCGTGCTTTTCGGGCTTCCGGAAGGGGCGGTCGCGGTTTATCCGGAAGAGGTTTATCGTGAAATGCGCCGCCGCGAACTCGGCGACTTGGACAGCGTCGGCACCAGTTTTGCCGCACGGCGTTCGTTGCGCCGTTTCGGTTCGATGGCGAGTCAGGCGTCGATCAGCCGTCAGGGGCGGTTGACGTTGCCGGAAGTGTTGCGGCGGCACGCCGCGCTCGCTCCGGGCAGACAGGCGTGCGTGGTCGGCGTCGAAATCGGCGTCGAAATCTGGGCGAAAGAGTGCTTCGACGCCGAAATGCGGGAAATCCGCGACGGAGAAGAAATCCGCCGTCGCAAAGAATTGGCGATCGCCGGAGAGGAAAAAGAACAATGAAAAAATCGTCTCGCCTTTTTCGTTGGATGTCGGCATTGCTTTTCGCGGCGTGTGCATTGCTGTTCACGGGGGTGCGGTTGTACCGCGATACGCCCGCTTCTCCGGATTCGGCGCAATGCACGGCGCAACAAGCCGTTGAAATGATGCGTCCCGACGCCGGACAATGGCGGGAACTGGCATCGCGGCGGCCGCTTTTTGTCTTGCGTTTGCTGTCGTCGCGCTGACCCGCCGTTTTTGATTTTCTTCCGCTCTTCGTTTTCATACGGATCCTAAACCCGAAAATCACGGGCTTCCCCGCTTGAAAAATATCCCGTCGCGTGCTCTATTATATTATTGGCTATAGAGGTAGTAACGAAGTTATGCCCCGTGACTGGGCTCGGTTTTGACGGAATATGTGCGAAAAAAGCGGAAATCTTGCAACGCGCCCCGCGTGGGACGTTTGGGAAAAATGCGTCTTCGGAATTGTGCTGCTGACCGGACTCGCGCTGTTGGGCATCTGCGTGTTTTTTTACGATATCCCCGAACGGGATGTGGCGTTGCGTTATTCTCCGATGGCGGATGCCTTCGCCGCCGGAAACTTCCGTTACGCTTTTCATCCGCGGGTGCCGTTGCTCGTGCCGCTGCTGGGCGGGATCGTCGCAAAAATCGTCGGATGCGGCGGTTTTATGGCGCTGAAAATCGTTACCGCGCTCGCGTTTCTCGGTGCGCTTTTCCCTTTGCGCGGTCTGATGCGCCGCGTTTTCAACGATGACAAAATCGCCGCCGTCGCCTGCGGAATTTATCTCCTGTGTCCCGCGCTGATGCGCCTGGCGTACGGCGGCGAACGGGACGGGATCAAAAGTCTGATTATCGTTTCCATCGCTTATTTTTTGGTCCGCATCCAGCAGAAAACGGATGATTTTTCCGCCTACGCGGGGTTCGGATTTTTTTGCGGCATCGCAACTTTGGTGCGGGTGGAATTGCTTCTGGTGTCGGCGGTTTCCCTTTTCTGGCTTTTCTGTCTGGAAACGCGTGCCGCCCGCTGGCCGAAGCGCAGTTTCGCCGCTTTGCTGATCGCCTTGCTTTTCCCCTGTATCGGCGGTGTCGTCAATTACGCGCTTTTCGGTGTTGCCGCGCCGGATTCTTATACGGAAAAGATCGTGACGGGGATCCTCGGCAGAACGAATACGTTCGGGGAATTCTGCGCTGTTATGCCGGTCGGATTTTCCCTTTTCGCTTTGACGGGCGCGTTTTTCGGGCGTCTGCGGGGAAAAAAGATCCTATGGGCGGTACTGGCGGTCGCCGTGGTAGTGATCGCGGGATGCTGGTTGCTCGGCGGTTGCGGGTAAATGTCGTTTTATTACGGCTTCGGGAAGTATGCGGAGCGCTTCTGCAAGGGCTTTTGCGGTTATTATGCGATTTTGCTCATTCCCGGGATTTTGCTGAGACTTTACGACAAAAAATGGACTCCGGCGGATTCACTGCTCTTTTCGTTTTATTGCGTTCACGGTGTTTTGCTGGTATCGCTGACGTTTGTCAATCTGGTTTTTTACATTTCGCCGCGTTATCTTGAGAGCGCCCAGCCGCTTATGTTCGGCTGGTGCGCGTATGCCATCGTCCGGCTTTGGAGGATGATCCCGATCATCCCGATCCGCGCCGTCGGCGTCGCCGCATTGGCGGGGTTGGGGATTTTCTGCTTCCGGCATTCGTTGAAGGAGATCATTCCCTTTTTCGGCGACGAGGAAGAACGCGCGATGCGGATCGCGATCTTCGATTTCTCCGATGAGATCCGGAGCGCGAGGGAAGGGGGAGAAACTCCTCTGTGCGGGGACTTGGTCGATTTCGATTTGAACGAATATCATCCGCCTTGCGCGACGACGATCCGCTACTTTCACTATTCGGGCGGAAAATGGAAGTCCTGCGCGAAGCGTATTACAGTGCTTTCTTATTTTGCCTCGGTGCGTACGGTCGGCAAAAACGCCGATTATGTCTGCCTTATTCTCCCGAAGGGAATCGAACGCCCGAAAATGATCGGCGGCAAAGGTGCCAACGGGAAATCGAATTGGCGGCAGTTGCGCCGGGTGCCGAGCGAAGGATACGACTATGAATTGTGGGGGAGCGTGCGGTGAAAAACGTGAACCGGACCGCATTTTGGCGAAATTGTTTTCTGCTGACGAGCGATCTGTTGGCATTGGCCGTTTCCGTTTTGGCGGCACTCTATTTGTATCGGCTCTTCGGCGGAAAATACAAAATGACGGTCTTTTTCGAGTTTTGGCCGTTTGGCGCCGCATTCGTTGCGATGGGAATTTTTTCCCGGATCTACGGCGTCAATTTTCTTTATGGCGGCATCGCGATCGGTCCGCACGAAGAATTGAAACGCATCACGCTGCTGATCGTCGCCGCTTTTGCGTTTGAATTTACGTTTCTCGCGTTGCAGCACGACGTTGAAGCCATTTCCCGTGTCGCATCGTCGCTCAGCGTTTTTTTCGCCATTTTCCTGGTGCCGCTTTTCCGTCGCTTTTCCCGCGAGGTGATGCGCAAATGGCGGCTCGACATCCCGCTTCTTGTCGCCGGCGGCGGCAAAAGCGCCGAAAATCTGATGGAAATGTTGAAATTCGATGTCTTTTACGGGTTGCGTCCGATCGGATTTCTGGACGATGACGAAACGCGCGTACTGACGGGGATCCCCCGTCTCGGCGGTCTTGACGATGCCGAAGCCGTGATGCGGGCAGAGAACGTATCGACGTTGCTGGCGGTGCTGCCGTTTCCGGTTTTGGTCCGTATGCGCCACCGCTGGCAGGAGTCGATCCCGCAACTTTTGATTGTCGGCGACAGCGGAGGATTTCCGATTTCCTGGAGCCGGTTGGTCGATCTCAACGGTTGTGCCGCGCTCGGAGTAATCAATCAATTGCAATGGAAGTTCTACCGGATCCTCAAAACCGTACTGGAGGTTGTTTTTTGTGCGGTCGCGATCGTACTCGGCATTTTGCCGGGACTTCTCATCGCGCTGTTGGTGAAACTGACATCCCGCGGTCCGGTTTTTTATTACGCGCATCGCCTGGGTAAGGGCGACAAGCCCTTTTATTGCATCAAATTCCGGACGATGTATCAGGATTCGGATCGGAAATTGAGAAAGTTGTTGCTCGAAAATCCCGCCTTGAAAGAAGAATGGGAAAAGAATTTCAAACTCGAACGCGATCCGCGGATCACGCCGGTCGGGCGTCTGCTCCGGCGCACGAGTTTGGACGAACTTCCGCAGTTGCTCAACGTGTTGAGGGGGGAAATGGCGTTGATCGGGCCGCGGCCGATCGTGAAAAAGGAAAAGCCCTATTTCGGGGAAAATTACCGTATCATATCTCAAGTAAAACCGGGGATCACGGGATTGTGGCAGGTCTCGGGGCGCAACAATTTGAGTTACGACCGCCGGGTCTTTTTGAATTTGTACTACATCAACAATTGGTCGATCTGGTTGGATTACTACATTTTTCTCGCGACGATCCGGGAAATCTTTTTTCCGGTCGGCGCCAAGTGAGAGAAATACGCGATGACCGGAAACGCAAGGCAAAAGGCGGAAATCGACTTCGTCGTCACTTGGGTGGACGGAAACGACCCCGCGTGGCGCGCGTGCAGGGATCGCTATCGTCCGGAAAGTGAAAGGATCGACAATCTTTCGGATGTCCGTTACCGGGACAACGGGCTGTTGAAGTATTGGTTCCGGGGCGTTGAAAAATTCGCTCCGTGGGTCCGGAAAGTCCATTTCGTCACCTGGGGGCATCTGCCTCCGTGGCTGGACGTGGAACATCCGAAAATAAATATCGTCCGGCACGAAGATTTCATCCCGGCGGAGTATCTTCCGACGTTCAGCAGTCACGCGATCGAATTGAATTTGCATCGCATTGCGGATCTGGCGGAAAAATTCGTCTATTTCAACGATGATACGCTGTTGACGTCTTCCGTCGTTCCGACCGATTTTTTCCGCAACGGTCTGCCGTGTGATTGCGCGATCATGAAGCCGGTGACGATGATCGACAACGGTATTCGCGCCGAGATCAACGATATGTATGTGATCAACCGGCGTTTCGACAAGCGGGAAGTTTTGCAAAAACATTGGAAAAAGTTTTTTGCTCCGTGCTGCGGATTGAAGGCGTTGAGTACGCTTTTTATGTTGCCGTACCGTGGAATTCCCGGATTTTGGGTGCGGCATCTGCCGTGCGCTTATTTGAAGAGTTCCTTTGAAACGCTTTGGAGGGAAGAACCTGCGGTGCTGGAAAAATCCTGTCGTCACAAATTCCGGCACGAAAACGACGTGAATCATTGGCTGATTGAGTATTGGCAATACGCCAGCGGGACTTTTGCGCCGATTTCGCCACGCATCGGCAAAGCGTTCGAGGGGGCGGCGGATATGAAAAAGATGGAAGCCGCCGTCGCATCGGGAAAATACCGGATGATCTGTTGCAACGATGCCGAAAACGTCGCCGATTTCAAGGATGTGATTGCGCGTTTCGCCGCATTGTTGCCGGACGTTTCGGGGTACGAGAAGACACCGGAGCGGAACCCCCGCGCGGAAGGAGGTACTTCCTTGTGAAAAAAGCCGGATCATTTTCTCCCGCGATTTCCGTTATCGTGCCGGTTTACAACGTGGCGCCCTATTTGCCGCGCGCGCTGGATTCGTTGCTCGCGCAAAGTTTCGGGGACATCGAGATCATTTGCATCGACGATGCATCGACCGATGGATCGTTGCAGATTTTGCGGCGATATGCAGAGCGGGACGCCCGCGTCAAGGTCATTGCAACGGCAAAAAACGGCGGCGCCGCCCGCGCCCGGAATGCCGGATTGGAAGCCGCGACCGGAAAATATGTAAGTTTCGTCGATCCCGACGATGCCGTGTCGCCGGCTTTTTACGAAGTTCTCTACCGGCTTGCCGAAGAAAGCGGCGCCGATCTCGCCAAAGGTCTTTGGGAAATGATCGGGTCGGCGGGGGACCGCCGGGTTTTCGGCAACGGGGAGATCCGGCGCAAGGGGGTTTGGTGTTTCACGTTTCAATGGCAGTCGGCCATTTACGCGAAGCGTTTGCTCGACACGCATTGCATTCGTTTCGCCGACGAGATCATCAAAGGCCAGGACGTTGTTTTCCTGAATCGGGTCACGATGTCGGAGCCGACGCCGAAAATCGTTCTTTCCGATGACGTGAAATACCTTTATTATCTGCGGGAAGATTCTCTGAACGCGCCAGTGCTGTCGCCGGAAAAGCTTCGTTCCGCGATGGAAGCGAACCGGATGATTTTGCGGAACATCAATGCGTCGCGGGTTTTTGAGGTTTCTCCGGAAAATTATCTGCATCTGTATTTTCAGCGGCTTTTGACGATTCTGACCGGGATTTTCCGGCAATGCGGCGGCGATGTTCAGCGGCAGCGTGTTTGCATTGAGGGCTTTTTGGAGTTATTTTATCAATGCCGCGACGTGGAGAAGTTGAAAAAGCGTTTCCGGAGAAGATTTTTTTCTGCGGCGCTTTATACGGGAAGTCCCGAAGATGTGCGCCTTTTTATCGTGAAGCATTCCCAGCTCATTACGTGGAAGCGCGATCTCGGTCGGATATGGTATCTGTGGTCGGGAAAGATCCGGCGCTTGTTCCGGAAACGAGGAGCGCGCGGCACCGGCATTTGACGCCGGAATACGAGGTCGGAAAATGGAGATCTTACAATCGTTGAAACGCCGCCAGTTCCTTTTCGAGGAACTGGTCAAGCGCGATTTCAGAAAAAAATACAAGCGCACCATCCTCGGAATGGGATGGAGCATTCTGTCGCCGCTTTTGACCTTGCTCGTGATGAAACTGGTTTTTACGCAGTTTTTCGGGCGGACGATGGCGCATTACACGATCTACCTTTTTTGCGGGAACTTGCTTTTTCACTATTACCGGGAGTCGACTTCGACGGGGATGAGTTCGCTGGTCAACAACGCCTCGATTTTCACCAAGATCAACATCCCGAAATACCTTTTCCTGTTTTCCCACAACGTGGCGGCGCTGATCAATTTTTCGATCAACATCGGCATCTTTTTCATTTTCTGTCTTGTGGATCGGATCGATTTTTCGTGGAGATTCTTTTTGCTGTTTTATCCGGTCGTCTGTTTCCTTATTTTCAATCTCGGGGTAGGGCTGGTGCTTTCCGCGCTCTACGTTTTTTTCCGTGACGTGCGGTATCTTTACGACGTTTTCACGTTGCTTCTGATGTATCTCTCGGCGATCTTTTATTCGATCGAGAGTTTCCCGGCGCTTTACCAGAAGTGCTTTCTGCTCAATCCCGTTTTTGTTTACATTTCCTATTTCCGTACCGTAGTGCTTGCGGGCGAAGTGCCGGGATTGCTCGTACATGCGCTTTGCATCGGATACGCACTCGTTGCCTTCGGCATCGGCGCGTACATTTATAAAAAATACAATCATCAATTCCTTTACTATGTCTGATCCCGTTCAGGAAAAACGCAAAGTCGTCATCGACTGCCGCGACGTCAGCGTCCGTTATCTTACCGGGGACTTCAAGTCCATCGGGCTCAAGGAATATATTCTGCGCCGCATCAAAGGCGATTATCACGTTACGGAATTCTGGGCGAACCGCGACGTCACGTTCCGGCTTTACGCCGGCGATATGCTCGGTATCATCGGCAACAACGGCGCGGGCAAATCGACGTTGCTCAAGGCGATTTCCAAGATCATGGTCCCGTCGCACGGCACGATCAAAACGCGGGGGCGCATCGCCGCGCTTCTGGAATTGACCAGCGGTTTCGACGGCGATCTGACGATTCGGGAAAACACCTATTTGCGGGGGGCTTTGCTGGGGTATACCCGGGACTTCATGGACAAAAAATACGACGAGATCATCCGTTTCGCCGAACTGGAAAATTTTCAGGATCATTATTTCAAGCAGCTTTCCAGCGGGATGCGCAGCCGACTGGCGTTCGCGATCGCAAGTCTGGTGCAATCGGACATCCTCATTCTCGACGAAGTGCTCGCCGTCGGCGACGGTTCCTTTCGTCAGAAAAGCGGCGACAAATTGAAGCAGATCCTTTCAAGCGGAGTGACGGGCATACTCGTTTCGCACTCCATTCGTCAGGTGCGCGCGCTTTGCGACAAGGTGTTGTGGCTCCATCGCGGTCGTCAGATCGCATTTTCCGATGACGTCGGAAAAATCTGTGACGATTATATGAAATTTCTTCAAACCAAAAAATTACCGGAGTACTGATGATGAAAAAACTCTATGTCGTCGGTTGCGGATTTTTCGGCGCGGTCGTCGCGGAACGGGCGGCATCCGCAGGGATCCCGGTAACGATTTTTGAAAAACGCAACCACATCGGTGGAAACTCCTTTTCCTGCGTAGATGAAGAAACCGGCGTGGAATACCACAAATACGGGTCGCATATTTTTCACACTTCGGATGAAAAGGTCTGGCAATACGTCAATCGTTTCGGCAAATTCAACGATTACCGGCATCATGTTTTCATTACCTGCCGCAATGAAGTTTTTTCCATGCCGATCAACCTCGGCACGGTCAATCAGTTTTACCGCAAGGCGATGACTCCCGAAGAAGCGGAACGTTTTCTCGCCCGGGAAATCGCCCGCGATGCTGTAATGAAGCCGAAAAATCTGGAAGAAAAAGTGATTTCGCTCATCGGCCGTCCGCTTTATGAAGCTTTTATCTGCGGTTATACGGCAAAACAGTGGGAAACTTCGCCCCAAGAGTTGTCCGCCGACATCATCAAGCGTATTCCGGTGCGTTACAATTACAACAACCGTTATTTTTCCGACCGTTACGAGGGGATCCCGCTGGACGGATACGGCAATCTTTTCCGCCGGATTCTGTCGCATCCTGCCATTGAAGTATGTCTTGACACGCCTTTTGCGGATGTCGCCGCGTCGATCCCCGCCGGAGCAACGATCCTTTACACCGGGTGCGCCGATGAATTTTTCGATTACCGTTTCGGCCGTCTGGAATGGCGGTCCGTCGATTTCAAGATGGAAAAACTCAACATCCCCGATTATCAAGGATGCACGGTGATGAATTACGGAGACCGCGAGGTGCCTTATACGCGGATCCATGAATTCAAGCATTATCACCCGGAGCGTCCCGATACGGGCAAAACGATCATTTGCCGGGAATTCTCGCGTTTTGCCCGGGAAGGCGACGAGCCGGCGTATCCGGTTTTTACGGAAAAAAACCGGGCGTTGCATCAAAAATATCTGGATTTCGGTCGCGAAAACCGCCCCGACGTGATTTTCGGCGGACGTCTCGGACGTTATCAATATCTGGATATGGACGACGTGATCGCCGCCGCCTTGCAGTGTTTTGCGGATGAGATCGCTCCAAGGTTTTTGTGACGGGTCATGAAAATTCAAATCGTCGTCGCGGCGCATAAATTTTATCCGATGCCGCCGGAGGAAATGTATTTGCCGCTTCACGCGGGCAGGGCGCTGACCGGCGTGGAGACCGGTTTCGCGGGCGACGACACGCGCGACAACATAAGTTCGCGCAACCGGACATTTTGCGAACTGACCTGCTTGTATTGGGCGTGGAAAAACCTCGACGCCGATTTTATCGGACTGTGTCATTACCGCCGCTATTTCAAAGGCGGTGCAGGGGGGATCCTGACGGGCGCCGAAGCGGAAACGATTTTGTCGCGTACGCCCGTTGTCGTGCCGAAAAAACGCCGTTACGTCCTCGAAACGAATTTTCAGCATTATGTTCACGCGCATCATCGGCGGGATCTGGCGGAAACCCGCCGCATTCTGGCGGAAAAATATCCGGACGACCTTGGTGCGTTCGATCGCGTGATGCGCCGCCGGAGCGGACGCCGTTTCAATATGCTCATTATGCGCCGCGATCTTTTCGACGGTTATTGCGCGTGGCTTTTCGATGTTCTTTTTGAACTTGAAAAGCGTTTGGACATTTCGTCATACGACGACTATTCCCGACGGGTTTTCGGATTCGTCGGGGAAAGGTTGCTGGACGTTTATCTTGAAGCGCATCCCGTTCCGTTTACGGAACTTGCCGTTTTGCATCTTGAAAGCGAGCACTGGATGAAAAAGATCGCCGGTTTTCTGCTTCGCAAAATTTCCGGCGGCAGACTCGGACGCCGCTGAAACCTTCCCTCCGCATCGTTCCCCGTTGATGCGCCGCGACATGGCGGGACGTTATCAAAAAACGCCCGGGGCAGGGGGCTCCGGGCGTGAAGAAATGATCTTTCTTTTACGCGAGTTTCGCCACCTTGAGCGAGTTGTCCTCTTTGTAGAATTTGTAACCGTCGCTTAGCCAGCAGCCGAGTTTTTCGTCGAAACTCGCGTTTTGTCCCGCGATCGTCACTTGCTTCGCCCAATCCCAGTTGGCGAGCGTCAAATCGTCGCCCGTCATCACCGTCCATTCGTTGCCGTCAAACGAATCGAAAGAAAGCCGGTCGCCGGCGAAATTGTTATCCGCATCGCCGAATGTCAATGTCGCTCCGACAGAAAAATCCCACTCGGAAACATCACTTAACCGAGAAGATTTCGCAAGAGTTACGCTCCCGCCCGAAATTCTTATCCGGTCGAAGCCGATGACTTTCGCATCAAGCTGTCCTGCGAAGCCGTCAAATGTCAGATTTCTCGATCCGCTGACACAAGTTATCGCCGTTGTCGCATCGTGGCTGTCGCCGCAAACAATGCTTTTTGCTCCGAAGACAAGGTTTTCGGAATTTCCCTTGAAAGTCAAGTCCGTTGAGCCGATGACTTGCCCAAAACCACTCGAACCCGCGACAAGGTTGCCGCCGATGAAGATCGTATCGTTTTCTGCGTCGATCGTGATGTTGGTCGAACCCGTGATATAACTGTTGATTTTCGTTGCAAAACTGTTTTGTGCCGCAATGTTACCGCCGAAAACGTCGCGCAGAAAAGTTCCGCCTGTGATGTTGACGCAGGTGTCGGAGTCCTTTGCGCCGCGGCCGCCGTAGACCGTGCCGCCCTCGCATTGGATGTAATTCCCCCCCGCGACCGCGTTGGCAAAGGTTCCGCCCGAGATCGACAGCGCGGAATCCGCATTGACCGCCAAAAACGTATTTTCGTTGGCGACGCTCCCCGCGCAGACGATGCAGGAGAATGATCCTTTTTCGACCGAAACGCTGGTTTCGGTGTTGACCGAAACGACCGCGTTTTTCGCGTAAACGCCGCCCGCGACCGCCGTCGCCTGAATGTCGCTGGAAATATCGACGAAAGACGCACCGTTTTTCGTTATCGTGCCGCCCGAAATGTTTTCGCCGCCGATCAACGCCGCGTAAACGCCGCTTCCATCGACCGCAAGTCCCGTCGTACGAGAAAGTTCCGCATTTTCGGCGATCGCCTTTCCGCCGTAAATATTGCCCGATGAAACGTCTTCTGTTTTCAGCGCCGCGGAAAAGTTTTCCCGGACAAGTTGATACGCTTTCCCCTCGTAGACGAACTTCCGGTCTTCCGCGATCATTGTGGTCTTTTCGTTTTCAATGTCAAGCGTCACCGGACAGTCGAAAAGCGACGCATTCGTCGCCAGAGCATAAACTCCGATACCTTGCTCCTGATCGACATTGACTGTGATGCTCAAATTTTTCCGGGAGACGCTGAACATCGTATCGAAGCCGGTGAGCATTTCTCCCATCTCCGTCGTGCGGACGGTCAAGTCGAGCACAAGCTGTGTGTTATCGGCAACCGCGACGGCATTGGTCGATGTGATGTTCGCCCCCGTCGTGATTTTGCCGGCAAACGTCATCGCCCCCTCGCTGTAGATCGCCGCCGCAACGCCGGACATCGTGATATTGCTTCCGACGAAAGTTTGCCCGTCGGAAACGGAAACGCCCGGAAGCGTCACGTTTTGCGCCGCGACGATCTGCTTGTCGGCGAGCGCCTGACCGATCATATCCTGCGAATAAGCGTCGCCCGTGTAAGTCGAGCCCGCGATGACGACGGAATCCGTGCCGCCGTTGACCGTTACGATGCCTATGCTGTCCGGTTCCCGGATGGTAAGCGAAAGTATCCCGTCGGCAAGTTTCAAAGAATAATAGTTGGAGCCGTACACCATTCCGCCGCCGACGAAAACGAGGAATTTCCTTTCGGCGTTGTTGTCGACCGTGATCGCGAAGTTCTGTTGCGCCAGCGTACCGACCCCCGTCGCCAGAACATAATTCCCGCGAGTTTGATCCAACGCAACGTTGAGCGAAATC
>JAKSOG010000058.1 GCA_024405715.1 Victivallaceae bacterium
CTTGGCAAAGAATCGTGGCGTTTCCTTTTTTCTCTTTCTTTCTACCGGATGGCGCTCTCGTCTTTCGTCTTTCCCTTCATCCTCTTTTCGGCGTCGAGCGGCAAACTTCCGACCTACATCCTGCCCTGTCTGCCGGGATTCGCGATCCTGCTGGCGGGATGTGTGATGACCTATCTGCGCAGTTCGCTGGACAGCCGTTTCTTTCACGGGACCGTCCGTTTCTGGACATTCTTTCTGTGGACGTCGGCGATCCTCGCGGCCGTCGTCGCGATCGGCGCGACCGACGCGCGCCTCGCGCTTCTGTCCGATGCCGATCTTCGCAACGCGCTCGCCGCATTGCGTCCGGCGCTGGCGACGGGCGCGGTGGTCAATCTGCTTTTCGGCACGGCGCTTTTCGTGGTACGCCGCAAAGCGCGCACGGTCATTTTGATGACGTTTTTCGCCGGTCTCGCGGTGCTTTCCTGCGCGATCAATCCGATGATCCCGGCGCGGATCGACAACGGGAAATTGCCGGGCGAATCCATTGATTTGGTTGCCCGGACAAGCGGAGTCGATCTGAAAAACGCCGATCTCATCGCGATCCCTTCGCTCGGTTACGCCGTGGCGTGGACGCTCGGCCGGAGCGATGTGATGCTCACGCCTTCGCCCGGCGAACTCCGATACGGCGTGGAGGAAGCCAAACGTCACGGGGAGCCGCATCCTTTCTTGACGACCGACGAGACCCTGACAAGGATCCGCGCTTCAAAGCGTCCCGTACTCTTTTTCACCCGGCCGGATAAAGAGCAGATCCCGAAAATCAAGCCGAAACGGCGGATCATCGACCAGAACATCCAGTTGGATGTTTTCTGACGGAAACCCCGGCGGCGACGCCGCCGAAACAACAGGGGAGCATTGAAATGAAAGAACGTCTTGTCACCATCCGCAACCGGGCGGGCATCCATTGCCGTCCGTCAGGCGTGATCCTCAACGCGGTCAATCAGGATTTCCCCTATCATCGCTTCACCGTGACGGCGGGGGAAAATACGATCGAACTGAACAGCATTCTGGCGCTGATCTCCCTCGGACTGGCGCAGGGCGCGACGGCGTCGTTGCGTTGCGAAGGTCCCGACGAAGAGAACGCCGTCCGCAAAATCGGCGATCTTTTTGAAAAGGAATTCGACTTCCCGCCGCGGTGATCTCACAGGAAAACGCAACGGTTTTCCTCAAGGACTTTGACCGCGAAGTGGCATCCCAGCCGGAAGCACCATTTCAGCGCTTCGCCGAGCGAAAGCAATCTTTCTTCGGGCCGCGGCGCGGCGTCGCTCCGGAGCAGATCCCAAAAATTCT
Source organism: Victivallaceae bacterium (assembly GCA_024405715.1). GTDB lineage: Bacteria > Verrucomicrobiota > Lentisphaeria > Victivallales > Victivallaceae > UBA1784. The sequence goes on from JAKSOG010000058.1 coordinate 1,327, forward strand.
GCGCGGCGTCGCGGGGGAAAAGTGAAGTTTTGAAGCGTTCGGTCAGCTTTTCCTCGGCGCAAATCGGGATTTTCCCGTCGAAAAGTCCGAGCATCTCGAAGTCGTTCCCGCGATGATTGGCGAAATTGGTGACGGCTTCCGCCGACTTGGCGAAAACGAAACTGAAAAGCGACGATGTTTCATCGGCGGAAAGATTTTCCTTTTTCCCCAATTCCGCCAGGACTTTGAGCATCAATGCTTTTTCCGCTTCGGCGAATTCCGGGTCAACGGCGACCGGAGCATCAAGAAGTCCGTTCGCGCGGGCTGCTTCGACGACGCAGCGGGCGGCGTTTTGCGCGGCGACCGAACGGCTGAATAATTGTGTTTCCATTCCGAATCTCTCCAAATTTGACGACATTTTAATATATCATCGGCGGAGACAATTGGCAAACTTCAAGTTACGGTGTATATTAACGCTATGAAATACGAAATGTCCACTCAACGCATCCCGCGCCGTTGGTTCCCGTTGTGGATCCTCGATCGGTACATTCTGCGGGAATTTCTGATCAAATACAGCATCCTGATGCTGGTTTTCGCCATCCTTTTCGTCCTCAACGACGTCTATTACTACATCGCGGACTTTCTGAACGGGCACGCGCCCTTCAAGGAAGTGACGCTTTTTTTCCTCTACAAATTGCCGGGCAACATCCGCTTCGTGCTGCCGATCTCGATGCTGCTCGGCTGTATGTGGACGATGGCGGCGTTCGGCAAAAATCTGGAAATCACCGCGATGCGCGCTTCCGGGGTTTCCGTATCGCGCAGCGGTGCGATGATCCTACTCGTCGGATTGCTGGTGACCGCGGTCAACATCCTTTTCAACGAAAAACTGGTACCGCTGACCGAACGGAAAGCGGAGATCCTTTTCGACGAAGTCGCCGACCACCGGCGTTTCGCGCACAGTCTGCTCGCCTACCGGAGCAACGATTTGAAACGGCACTGGCTTTTCAAAACATTTACGGGATCCGGCGATCAGGATTCGGTGACGATCAAAACATTCTGGAACGAAGAAATGATCCGGAAGATCGTCGGAACGCCCTCCGATCCCCGCTTCGCGGAAAAAGTGAAAGCGGTTTTTCCCGCCAAAGCGGAAGAATTGCTGTCCGTTTCCGACCCGGATATCCTGCAGGAGAAGATCATCCGCGAACTCAAAGACCGCAAAATCGACTTTTTCGTCAAATCGACTTTTTACGACAACAAAGAGCGGGAATGGCATTTCCGCAACGGCACTTTCGTCAGTTACGACCGGAGCGACGAAACGATGTTTTCGGGCAGCCGCGGAACCTCGGAAATGCACCCCGAGATCCCTTTCGAAGAACTTGTCTTCCCGGATTCGGAAATACCGGAAACGCCTTTCGACATCCTCAATTCGATCCGCGAAAAGGATGATCTGCCGACGATCAGCATCTGGCGGCTGTTGCAAAACAATCCCGATATGTCGGAAAAGGCGAGAAACATTTACCTGACGATTTTCTTTTACCGGCTCGCGTTTCCGTGGTCGTGTTTCCTCTCGGTCTTCCTCGGCGTTCCGCTGGCGACGCGCAACGAGCGGACCGGAAGCATGCTGGCGATCATCACGGCGATCGGTGTGATCGTCGGATATATGGTGATCGCGCAGATCTTTCTTGTACTCGGGAAAGGCGGTCACCTCAATCCCTGTTTCGCCGGATTGGCTCCGACGCTGGCATTCATCGCCTACGGAGCAAAAGGAATGTTTTCCGACCGCACCTAAACGAGGTCTCCGGCGGCGGCGCGACCGCCGAGCCGGGAAAGGACTTCTCCGGCGAGAAAAAGCGAACCGGAAACCACGATCTTCCCGCCGGATCCGTAACGCGCCCGTTCCAGCGCATCGGCGGCGTTTTCCGCCGCTTCACACGGGATGCCGGGGGCGATTTTCCGCCATAATCCGGCAAGTTCCCCGCCGGAAAAACTCGCCCGTTTTTCCGGCGCCAGCGCCGTAAAGATCATTTTTTCCGCCAGCGGCGCCCAGATTTTCAGACATTCGACGACCGCCTTGTCCCGGAATCCCCCGTAAACGACGACGAATTTTTCCCCGGGATAACGTTCCGCCAGAGAACTCGTCAACGCGCCGACGCCGTCCGGGTTATGCCCTCCGTCGACGATGACGCCGCCGATCGACTGCATACGCCCCGGCCATTTGACGGTGCTCAACGCTCCCAGCGCGCGTTCCAAATCCAAAACATTTCCGGCGGCGAAATGACGGAGCACGGCGACGGCAAGCCGGCAATTGTCCCGCTGCATCGCGCCGGGCAGACTCAATGCGACTTCGACGTCGTCGCAGAAAAATTTCTGGCACCGCGTTTCCGGATCGAAAACGACTTTTTCCGGCAACCGGACGGAGGGGGAAAAAAGCGGGGCGTCCAGTTCCGCGGCGCGCGCCGCGACGACGCGACGGGCATCCGGCGGCAATTTGCCGACGAAAACGGGAACGCGCTCTTTGATGATCCCCGCTTTTTCGGCGGCGATCTCGCCGAGCGTCGCGCCGAGCACCGATTGATGGTCGAGCGCGACGCCGGTGATGACGCACGCCAGCGGCGTAACGACATTGGTCGCGTCGAGACGACCGCCCATCCCGGTTTCCCAAATGACGATGTCGCACGATTTTTCCGCGAAAATTTTGGCGGCGAGTACGGTGGCGAACTCAAAATATGTGAAGTCAAGGTCTTTCGCCGCTCCGGCGAGCGTTTCCGCCGCGCGGTCGAACGTTTCTTCGTCGATCATTTTGCCGCCGACGCGGAAACGTTCCCGTACATCGATAAGATGGGGGGAAGTATAGAATCCCGTGCGGAATCCCGCCCCGCGGAACGCCGCTTCCAGCATCGCGCCCGTGGAACCTTTGCCGTTCGTGCCGGCGATGTGGACGAAGCGCAATTTTTTCTGCGGGTCGCCCGCGCGTTTCATCAATTCGAACGTGTTTCCAAGTCCGAGCCGTACGGAAAACATTCCCAACCGCTCAAGATACGCGGCGCCGGAAAAGCTCATTTCGCACCGCTTTTCGCCGCGCAGGGCGACCAGGCGGGCATCGCCAGATCATAGCCGGTACGCAAAAGAGTACGTACTTTTCCGGTACGCGAATCGACAACGGCGAGATCCGATTTCCGCCCCGCGGAACGCTTGCAGACCACCTGACGGTTGTCCGCCGCCCACGCCGGCGACTCGAAGCCGCCGCCATCCTCCGTGATCCGGCGATTCTGATTGGTTTTGAGATCGAAAACGGCGAGCGTGTAACCGCCGCCGACGCGCGTGGCATAGACGATCTGATCGTCGGCGGACCAGTCGGGCGTCACCGCATCGGCGCCGATCGTCGGAAGACGGCGTTTCCCGGAACCGTCGCGATTGCAGACGATGATGCGGGGAACGCCGCTCTCGTCGCTGACGTAAGCCAGACGCGAACCGTCCGGACTCCAACAGGGCGACGCCTCGACGGCGATGCCTTTGGTCAGCCGGGTGAGTTTTCCGGTACCGATCGTCATAATGTAGAGATCGACTTTGTGGTCGAAACTCAGAATGACCGCGATCGAACGACCGTCGGGGCTGACCGCCGCGCCGGTGTTGATGCCGCGGAACGAAGACAGGATGCGGCTTTTCGATGCGCCGCCGAGCGTCGTTTCGATGATGTCGATGCCCGACCTTCCGTACCTGGAATAACAGATCGACCGCGCGCCGGGAGTCCAGCAGGGTTCGACGCAAAGCGCGTTGTAATGGGTCAACTGTACGACGTTCTTGCCGTCGATGTCGCAGGCGTAGACGTTGCGCACGTCGGGCGCCGTCCGGGCGCAGAAAGCGATGCGCGATGCACAGAATCCCTTGACTTTCAAATCGCTGAAACTCGTTTCGATGGCGTGGTCAACGATCGCTTTGGCGGCGGCGCGCCGATCGGAAACGGCAAGTCCCCAACTATCGAGCGGGGCTCCGGAAAAAGTGAGGTCGCACCGGACGCCGCCGCCGGGTTTCGGCTGCAGTTGCAGACGATAATCCCCCTGCGTTTCAACGAGATCAAACCAACCGCATACGGCGAGAAACGCACGGACTTCATTGTCCAACGCCGCGTCGCCGCCGCGTCCGAGTTCGATCGTCGGATTGTCGCGCACGTTTTTGGCGACGATGATCGGTCCGGCGCCATACGAAAAAACGCACAGCGTCAACGCGAAAAGAAGCACCAAAAGCGTTTTTTTCATCGTCTATCCCTCGACGGCTTCGAGAATGACCGCATCTTCGACCGGCACGTCGTCGAAATATCCGCGCGAAGCCGTTTCCAGAGCGGCGATCTTGTCCGCCGTTTCCATGCCTTCGACGACTTTCCCGAACACGCAATAACCGTATCCCTGCGGAGTCGGCGCCTTGAAGTCAAGAAAATCGTTGTCGACCAGATTGATGAAAAACTGGCTCGTCGCGGAATCGACGACCGCCGTACGCGCCATCGCGATCGTGCCGCGGCGGTTGGAAATCTGGTTGACCGCTTCGTTGCGGATCGCCTTGCGCGCGGGTTTCTGATTGAAATCCCGGTCGAAACCGCCGCCCTGGATCATGAAACCGGGAATGACGCGGTGAAACAACGTCCCGGCGTAGAATCCGGAACGCACATATTCGAGGAAATTTTTGACCGTTTCCGGCGCGTCCTTGTCGAAAAGTTCCAGTTTGATATCCCCGAAATTGGTTTTCAGCGTGACCATAAGACGAACTCCTTGCATCGTGATTTTGGAAACAGAGTAATATAACGCCGCCGCGCCGTCAACGCAAGCAGAAAAACAACGGATTTTCCGCAAGAATTTTTCCGGCGAAACACCACAGTGCGATCCCCGCCGCAAGAAAAACACCGAAAGGCAGTTGCACTTCCCGGAATTTCCGATGCCGGAAAAGCGCGATCGCCGTGCCGGCAACAGTTCCCGCGACCGATGCAAAAAGCAAAACGAAAAACGCCCCTTTCCAGCCGAGCAACGCGGCGGTCGCGGCGATCATTTTGACATCGCCGCCGCCGACGATCTCGCGCCGGAAACAATATTTGCCGATTTTTCCGTACAAAGCGAGCGCGCCGCCGAAAAGCGCCGCCGCCGTCAACGAAAAAAGCGCACCGGAAAAAACGTCGTTCCCGCCCTGCACGGCGGGAAATAACGCGGAAAGCACGACCCCCGCCGCCAGCGCGGCACCGGAAATCTGATGCGGGATCGTGCGGAAAAACCAATCGAAATATCCGGCGCAAAGAGCGAAAAGCAACGCCGCGCTTCCCGGGAAAAGCAATTCCGGCGGCGTCGTCCGCGTCCCCAGCACGCAGAAAGCGAAAGCGCAAAAAAGCACCGCCGTCAGAAGTTCCATGACAAAATAGCGCGCCGAATAATGCGTATGGCAATGGCGGCAACGCCCGCGCAGAACAAGGAAACTGAAAACCGGCAGATTGTCGAACCACGCGATCTTGTGTCCGCACGTCGTGCAATGCGAAGGCGTCGAAACGACCGATTCGCCGCGCGGGATCCGCCAGAAACAGACGTTGAGGAAACTGCCGAACGCGCTCCCCGCGAGAAAAGCGAAAACAAGCCATACGGCGAGCGCCGCGCCGTGCTGCGGTACGTCCGGAGTCATTTCAAACCTTCCAGCGCCCGCCGCATCGCATCGACCGGTGCATCTTTTCCCGTCCAGAGCCGGAAAGATTCCGCTCCCTGATGAAGCAACATCCCGCGACCGTCGGCGCAGGCAAGACCGCGCCGTCTCGCCTCCCGGAGAAAATGCGTGTCGCGATAGACGAAATCAAAAAACGCCGCCCGCGTGTCGGGGATTTCCGTCACCGCGGGATCGTCGTCGCGCCAGCCGAGCGACGTCGACTGCAACACAAGATCGGCGGCTCCGAAAAACCGGGCGCGCGCCGCACCGTCGTCCAATGCGGCGCCAACGCAGTCGAGCCGGGGAAACGTCTCACGCAATTCCCGTGCGAGCGTTTCGGCGCGTCCGGGCGAACGGTTGAGAAACGCGATGCGTTTCGCTCCCGCTCCGGCGAGCGCGAAAGCCGCCGCCCGGGCGGCTCCGCCGGCGCCGAGAAAAAGCAGCGTTTTGTCCGCCGCCGCGAAACCGAAAGCTTCTTTCAAAGCGGTGAGAAGACCGTATCCGTCGGTGGAATGACCTTCGATGCGTCCGCCGGAAATCACCAGCGTATTGACGGAATGCGCCTGACAGGCGGACGGAGCGAGAAAATCCGCATATTCCGCCGCCGCTTCCTTGAGCGGCACGGTGACGTTGACGCCGCGAAGATGATGCCGCGCATACTCGAAAAAAGGGCCGATCTCTTCGAGGGGAACGCGCATTTTCCCGTAGGGAGTTCCCTCCCCGCAGACGGCAAAAGCGGCGTTCTGCATCGCGGGCGACACGGAATGTCCGATCGGATCGCCGATGACACAATAGGAAACATTTTGAAGCGGGGAAAAATCCATTTACAGCATCCCCGCCGCCAGCAAAATGCCGTACAGCGTAAAATTTTCCGGAGCGGCGGAGCATCCGGGAAATTCCGGCAGAAAAAAAGCGGCGTCGCCTCCGGTGAAAACGACCGTTTCCGACGGCACGCATTTTTGCACGCACGCGAGCAATTCTTTGACCATCCCGATGATGCCCCGGTCGACGCCGAAGCGGATGTTGGAAACGGTGTCGGCGCCGAAATCAAGCGGAGCGGTATCGCTCATGCGGATCTCGGGCAGAAGTCCCGTGCCGTCTTTCAACGCGCGCCGCATAAGTCTGCGTCCCGGCGCGATGCCGCCGCTGTAAAAACGACCGCTTTTATCGACGATGTCGAACGTGATCGCGGTCCCGCAGTCGACGGCGACGCCGCATCCGAAAAAATGCCGCATCGCAAAAGCGTTGGCAACGCGGTCGGCGCCGAGCGCGGCGGCATCGACGCCGCCGAAATCAACCGTTTTCGCACCATGCAAAGCGTCGATGAATTCGACGCCGCAACCGGCGAGGCGCCGCGTCGCATCCGGCACGACCGAAGCGGCGACGGTCGGCCCCGGTTTCAGCAACGCCGGGGTCAACTCCGCGGTCGCGACGGTTTCAATGCCGGTAAAGCGCTCTTTTTCCCAGATGCCGAGTGTGCTGTGCGTATTGCCGATATTCAGCACGTTCATAGGCGTCACGACATCTTTTCGATGATCTTGACCAGCGGCATGAAGAGCGCGACGACGATCGTACCGACGATGCCCGCGAGCATCACGATCATCAGCGGTTCGATGAGCGAAGTCAGCGCGCTGACCTGATTGTCGACTTCTTCCTCGTAGGTATCGGCGATCTTGGTCAGCATTTCGGGCAGTTTACCGGTTTCTTCGCCGACTTCGACCATACTGATGACCATCGGCTCGAAAACATTGGTGCGGTTGAGCGGAGTGGCGATGCCTTCGCCTTCCTTGACCGCGCCGTGGACTTTTTCGACCGCCTTGGCGACGACCTCGTTGCCGCTGGTGTCCTTGACGATCGCCAGCGCGCTCAGCACCGGCACGCCCGACGCCATCAAAGTCCCCAGTGTGCGCCCGAAACGGGAAACCGCCGTCTTGGAAATGATGGAACCGAAAATCGGCATCCGGTATTTGAGGAGATCAAGCAGATATTTTCCCGCGGGGATCTTGGCGAGTATCTTGAAAAAGACGATGACCCCGGCGATGGCGATGAGATAGACCTGCCACTGCTCCATCAGCGTGGAACTCGCGTTGATGAAAAAATTGGTGATGTCCGGAAGCGGTTCACCGGGCAGAAGATCGTCGAAAATCTTTTTGAAATTCGGGACGATGAAAATCATCAGACCGACGACGGCGGCGAGCGAGATCGTCAGGACGACGATCGGGTAGATCAACGCCGACTTCACCTTGCCCGCGATGCGCGCGGCTTTTTCCATAAATCCGGCAAGACGGTCGAGAATGGTTTCCATCGCGCCGGACGCCTCGCCGGCGCGCACCATGTTGAGATAAAGTTTGTCAAAGGATTTCGGGTGCTGCGCCAACGCTTCCGCGAACGTCGCGCCGCCTTCGACGGCGGCGGCGATTTTGCCGAGCACGGCGCGCACCTGCGCGTTGCGCGCCTGCCGTTCGAGCGTACGGAGCGAACGGATCAGCGGCAGTCCCGCGCCGAGCAGGATCGCCAGCTGACGGGTCGTGATGATCAATTCCTTGTGGGGGATCACCTGCGGTCCGAGAGAAATGTTGAGATTGATCCCGCCGCCTTTGGCTTTCTTTTCGGGCGCTTTTTCGATGATCGCCAGTTTGATGGAGGTCGGGAAAAGCCCTTTGCCTTTCAATTCCTGCGAAGCGGCGTCCTCGCTGGCGGCATTGATCTTGCCTTTCTGTTCGCGACCTTTCCGGTCCATCGCGGTATAAACGAATTGTGGCATCGACGGAAACTCCTTTTGTTGCCGTAAAAATTTTTATGTATAGCGCACGACTTCGTCGACGCTGGTTTCGCCGTTGAAAATGGCCAGCAGTCCGTCTTCGCGCAGCGTCCGCATCCCCTGGGCGATGGCGCGGTCGCGCAGCACGTTGGTCGGACGGTTGTCGGAAATCAGTTCGCGCAGTTCCTGGTTGATGATCATCAGTTCGGTGAGCGCTTTGCGTCCCTTGTATCCGGTGTTGTTGCACTTGGGACAACCTTTTCCGTAACAGAATTTGATCCCTTCGACCTGACCGCGTTCAAGTCCGAGCCGTTCAAGGTCGTTGTCGTTGGGCTCGTAGTATTCGATGCAGTTTTTGCAGACGCGGCGGATCAGCCGCTGTCCGAGAACGCCGACGAGGGACGACGCGATGAGAAACGGTTCCACCCCCATATCGATCAGACGGGTGACGGTACTGGCGGCGTCGTTGGTGTGAAGCGTGCTGAAAACGAAGTGTCCGGTAAGCGACGCTTCGATGGCGATCTGCGCCGTTTCGAAGTCGCGGATTTCCCCGACGAGAATGCGGTCGGGGTCCTGACGCAGAAAGGCGCGGAGCGCTTTTTGGAAAGTCATTCCGACGGCGTCGTTGATCGGGCACTGGATGATCCCTTCGATGTCGTATTCAACGGGGTCTTCCGCAGTAAGCAGTTTGTCCTCGACGCGGTTGATCTCGCCGAGCGCCGAATAAAGCGTTGTGGTCTTGCCGGAACCGGTCGGACCGGTGACGAGCAAAATCCCGGTCGGCATATGGATGAGTTCGCGCAGTTTTTCCAGTACGTCGGCGCCGATGCCGAGCGAATCAAGCTGCAGATTGACGACGGTGCGGTCAAGTACCCGGAGCACGACGGATTCGCCGTGGGTCGTGGGCAGACAGGAAACACGCAGATCAATCTGGCGTCCGTTGAGTTTCAACTGGATGCGTCCGTCCTGCGGACGGCGGCGTTCGGAAATGTTCAATCCGGAAATGATTTTGATACGGCTGATCACGGGAAGCGCCAGTCCGCGCGGCGGCGGCGGCATTTCAAAAAGCGCGCCGTCCACCCGGTAGCGGATGCGGAAGTTCTTCTCGAATGGCTCGAAGTGGATGTCCGACGCCTTGTCGCGGATCGCCTGACGGAGGACGACGTCGACGAATTTAATGATCGGCGCTTCGTTGGCGGCGTCTTCGCTGGCGGCTTCATCCACCGTGTATTCCTTGGCTCCGATCTCGGCGACGATGTCGGCGACGGAATCGACTTTTTCGGGGTAATAACGGTCGAGTTCCTTGTCGAACGCCTCGGGGTCGCAGACGACGGGAAGCACGTCGCCGCCGAGTACGAAACGGAGATTTTCGACCGTCTGGTAATTAAGCGGCGCGCGCATCGCGACGTGGATGGCTCCGTCTTCTTCTTTGAGGGGAATGACGCCGTTGGCGCGGGCGAATTCGTTTTCAAAGCGGTGGATCGTTTCCTGCGGAACGTCGATCTCGGCGGGATTCCAGACGTAGGAACCGAGACTTTCCGCCATCAGATCAAGCATTTCCTGACGGGGGAAAAGGCCGAAGTCCTCGACGACGCGCATCGCGTCCTTGCCGCTGCTTTCGCATTCCTCGGCGACTTCCTTGAGATGTCCGGCGAGGGCCGGATTGGCGGCGCCGCGTTCGTTTTTGAGCAGATCGAGCAAAGCGGAACTTTGGATGTCGAGCATTTTCGTCACCTCCTTAACATTCGTCGCGCAGCGTGACGAAAATGACGTCTTCCAGCGTGGCGACGCCGGCTTCCGCTTTGCGGAGCGCGTCGTCGCGCAGCGATCTCATACCGTTGCGGCGGGCGTGTTCGCGGATACTGCCGCTGGTTTCGTTGGCGAAGATGAGTTTACCGATGTCTTCGCTGATTACGAAAATCTCGTAGATGCCGATGCGTCCCTTGTAACCGGTGAAACCGCATTCGCGGCATCCTTTGCCCTTGTAGAACTGGCGTCCCGCGAGATATTCGTCGCTGAGACCGAGCAATTTCTTTTCGGTGTTGGTCGGTTCGTGGGGCGCTTTGCAATGAGGGCAGATGCGGCGGAGCAACCGTTGCGCCATCACCGCCCGCAACGAAGTCGCCACGAGGAAAGGTTTGACCCCCATGTCGATCAGACGGGTGATCGCGCCCGGCGCATCGTTGGTGTGAAGCGTACTGAAAACAAGGTGACCGGTCAGCGACGCATTGATGGCGATTTCTGCGGGTTCAAGGACGCGGATTTCACCGATCATGATGATGTTCGGCGCCTGACGGAGCATCGACCGGAGCGCGGCGGCGAAAGGCATATCGACGTAGCGGTCGACCTGCACCT
>JAKSOG010000059.1 GCA_024405715.1 Victivallaceae bacterium
GAGTTCACCCTGCTCGATCGCAGGAGGCGTTTCCGGTTTGTTTTCCGGCGGCGGCGCGGCAAAAAGATCGCCGGTTCCGGCTTCCCCGACGCTTGGAAGTTCCCTCACGATGCTCCGGAATCCCGCCTCGTCGCAGAGGATACGCACTTTTTCCCAGTCGGCGGGGCGGCGGCAGAGCCGGGCATCGAGATCGGAAAATTTTTCCGGCAGTTCGCATTTAAGACGCACCAGCGCGAGATTGCGCCGCAAAAGTTCTTCGCGTCCGGCAAGTTTCGCGGCGAATTGCGTGCCGTCGAGCGCGGCGGGATCTTGCAGGTAACTCTCGATCGTCACGTTTTGAAGCAATTGCGCCGCCCCTTTCGGACCGATGCCCGGAATTCCCTCGATATTGTCGGAGGAATCTCCGACGAGCGCAAGAAAATCGGCGACTTTTTCCGGCGGCACGCCGAATTTGTTCACAACGAAGTCGATCCCGCGCTCCTCGAAGCCGCCGCCTTTGGCGGGCGAGATCATCCGGACGCGCGCATCGACCAGTTGCGACAGATCCTTGTCTGCGGACACGATGCCGATCTCCCTGCCCGCGCAACGGCGGACGATGCCGCCGATGAGATCGTCCGCCTCGAAATTGTTTTCGGCGTACTGCGGCCACCCGAAAGCGTCCGCCATCGCCTTGATGCGCGGGATCTGGCATTTCAGATCTTCGGGCATCGGCGGACGGTTCGCCTTGTAGCCGGGGTTGAGTTTCAACCGGAAATCCACCTTGCCGCAGTCGAAAAGCATCGCGCCGCGCGGCGACGGATAATCCCTTTCGAGTTCCAACAGCAGTTTGGTGAAAATATAAAGCGCGTTGACCGGATTTCCCGCACCGTCGGTCAGCATCCTGATCGCGAAAAAGGCGCGAAAGATCTGACTGTACGCATCGAGCAGCACGATGTCGAACTTCGCCATGAAAGCCCCCTTCCCCTGATGAAAAAACGCCGGGGACACGCCCGGACGTCATACTATACGGTCTAAAAATTTTTCTGTCAATCCCGATTTCGCAAAAAAAATTCAAAATCGACGCATTTCCCGGAGTGATTTTTGCCGCAACCGGTGTATATTACGACAGAAGCGGAAAATTTTTGTGTCCGCAACGTCAGGAGGTTTTTATGCTCGCGAAACTGGTTTGGGATCCCGCAACGACCCCGCAGGAACTTATCCCGCTGCTGCACACGCTCGCCGAAGAATACCCCGTTTCGGAACACGGTCGCGGCTTGAAGATCAACTTCCGCCGCATCGAATCCGGAGAAACCGTTTCGCGCGTCGTGCGTTCGCGCGGCGAAGTGACGGTCGAATACTCTTCGCTCAACGCCGCCTGCCGCGGCATCGGCGGCGCATTCGTCCGGGAAGTCCGCGACGAAACGACTTCGCTCCGCACGATCGGCATTATGCTCGACTGTTCGCGCAATATGGTGATGAAAGTCGAGCATGTCAAACTCTGGCTCCGCAAAATGGCGCTCGCCGGATTCAATCTGCTGATGCTCTACACCGAAGAAACTTACGAGATCGAAGACGAACCCTTTTTCGGCTATATGCGCGGCGCCTACTCGATCGACGAGATCCGCGAGATCGACGACTACGCCGCACGGCTCGGCATCGAAGTCGTCGGCTGCATCCAGACGCTCGGACATCTGCGCCAGTTCCTCAAATGGAACCCCGCGACCCCCTACCGCGATACGCCGAGCGTGCTTCTGACCGACAGCGACAAAACCTATAAGTTGATCGACAAAATGCTTTCTTTCTGGAGCGACGCGCTCCGCAGCCGCCGCATCCACGTCGGGATGGATGAAACCCACGACCTCGGGCTGGGCAAACACCGCGATCTGCACGGATTCGAGGATCAGGCGGAAATTTTCAACCGCCACCTTGCGCGCGTCAACGAAATGTGCCGGAAAAAAGGGCTGGATCCGATGATCTGGTCGGATATGTTTTTCCGGATGGCGTCGCCCGACCACGGCTATTATCACCCCGAATGCAAGATCCCGAAATCCGTCGTCGATACGATCCCCGAAAACGTACAGCTCGTCTACTGGGACTACTATCACTCCGACCGCGAAACCTATGAAAAAATGCTTCAGGCACACCGCAATATCGGCTTCGAGCCGGTGATGGCGGCGGGCATCCACACCTGGGGGCATCTGTGGTGGAGCGCCGAAAGCGACAAGCAGACCAACGGTCCCTGCATCGACGCCTGCCGGAAGCTCGGCGTCAAGGAGATCCTTTTCACGATGTGGGGCGACGACGGAGCCTATTGTGAATTCGATTCGGCGCTCGCCGGAGTCTTTTACGCCGGCGACCTCGCGTTCGGACAGCGCGACTTCGACCGGACGACGGAATGCTTCAACGCGCTCTGTGCATCCGATTTTGAAGCGCATTGGGCGGCGGGCCACTTGACAAGTTCTTTCCGCGACAGCAAGGATCAGGAATACTATTGCATCGCCACGCAGTTGCTCTGGGACGATCCCCTTTTCGGGATCGCTTTCGACGACCACAAGCGCAAAGACCCCGAATTCGATCTGAAATTTCTCGATTATTGCGACGAATTGCTCTGCCGGATCATGCCGCATCTCGACCTTTGCGGCGCGGGCGATCTTGAACACGCGGTCAACACGATCAACCTCGTGATGCGGAAAGTCGAACTGCGCGGTGCGCTCGAAGCCGCTTACGATCAAGGCGACCGGCTCGCATTGCGCGACATCGCCGTCACGATGATCCCCGCCGTCACCGCGGCGCTGTGGGAATTCGACGCGAGTTTCCGCAGTCAATGGATGGCGAAAGCCAAACCTTTCGGCATTGAACACATCCAGATGCGCAACGCCGCCGTCGCGGCGCGCCTTGAAGAAACCGCATTGCGCATCCGCGAATATCTCAACGAAGAGATCCCTTCCATCGAGGAACTCGATGCGCGGCTTCCCCATTCCGCGGCGACCGGAAGTTTCACCGGATGGTTCGCCCATTACTTTTCACCCTCGCTGATCCAGGTAAATTAAAGGAGTTTTTCCGATCATGGTCAATGTCATCGCCCGTATGGAAATCAAACCGCATTGCATGGACGCTTTTCTCGACGTCCTGCTCGCCAACGCGCAAATCGTCCGCACGGAAAACGGCTGTCTGCGTTACGATGTCTGCCGCGACCTCGAGATCAAGGACGGCAACGACAATTTCGTGACGATCCTCGAAACGTGGGAATCGGAAAGCGCATTGCGCGCGCACCAGCAGACGCCGCATATGCAATCGTACCGGGAAAAAGTCCGCGATCTGCGGCTTCACACGACCGTCAACGTCCTCCGCCCGGCGGAAAAGGGGATCGGATGATGATGACCTCTCTCGTCCGCAAAGCCGTTTCGCCGCTTGGCCCCGGCGCGGAATGGGAAAACGCGCAATGGCGGAACGCGGAAGAAATTTCCCTGGAAAACCGCATCGGCGATGATTCGGGACACCGTCCCGGCGTGCGCGTCAAAATGCTTTACGACGACAAGGCGATCGCCGGAATATTCCGCGTCGAAGACCGTTACGTCGTCGGCAGGACGACCGGCGATCAGCAACCGGTCTGTCAGGACAGTTGCGTCGAATTTTTCGTCCATCCGGCGGGCGATCCGCGTTATTACAATTTCGAGATGAGTTGCACGGGCAATCTTTTGCTCTACCACATCACCGACTGCCGCGGGGAAATTTTCGACAAGATGCCGCAACGCGAACTGGACAGGATCGTCCGAAAATCCTCGCTGCCGCGCCGCGTCGAACCGGAGATCGCCGATCCCGTGACGTGGGAAATGAGTTTTTACATCCCCGTCGATTTTTTCGTCCGCAACTCCCGCATTTCCCCCGCGCTCGCAGGGCAAGTCTGGCGGGCGAATTTCACCAAGTGCGCGGACGATTCTTCGCATCCGCACTGGCTGACGTGGGTGCCGCTTTCCCGGCGCGACTTTCATTTGCCGCTTGAATTCGGCGAAATCATCTTCTCGGAAAAATGAAATATCTCGCGTTGGACATCGGCAACGTCTGCCTTGAGATCGATCAGCAAAGCGCGTGGGAAGCGATGGGCTTTCCCGGGCTCGACGGCGATCTGCTGCCGCTCATCGCCGCGCACGAAACGGGGCGTATGCCGACGGCGGAAGCGCTCCGCCGCATTGCCGCGCTGTCGGACGTGAAGGGGAAAAGCGAGGCGGATCTGTTGCGTATTTTTCTTGACATCATCGTCAAACCCAAACCGAGGATGACGGAATTGATCTCTTCGCTCCCCGCCCGCGGGATACAGCCGATCTTTTTTTCCGACATCTCGATCCCGCATCTTGAAAAAACACGGCGGATCTTTGCCCCGGCGGCGGGAAACCCCTGCGGGATATACAGTTGCGAAGTCGGCGCGATGAAACCCGACGAACGGATGTTCCGCGCGTTTGAAGCGCGATTCGGAAAACCGTTTCTCTATGTCGATGACCGCGCCGATCTCATTGCCGCCGCGCTCCGCCGCGGTTGGCGGGCACACCGCTTCACGGATGCGGAAGATCTGGAAAAAACGCTTTTTTCACGATGAATACCGGGGACACCATCGCCGCATTGGCAAGCGCCGTCGGCGGCGCGATCACCGTCATACGCATCGCCGGACCCGACGCGCTGAAAATCGGCAACGCCGTCTGGAAAGGCAAAACTCCGCTCGGGGAAAGCGACGCGCGCAAACTGAAACTCGGCAGGATCGGCCCGGAACCGGCGCTCGCCGTCTATATGAAACGCCCGGCGACTTACACGGGCGATGACGTCGTCGAGATCCAGTGTCACGGCGGCGCCGCTTCCGCCGACCGCGCGTTGCGGGAAATCTTCGCCGCGGGGGCGCGTTGCGCCGAACCGGGGGAATTCACCTTCCGCGCCTTCGTCAACGGCAAACTCGACCTGACGCAGGCGGAAGCCGTTTCCGATCTCATTTCCGCCTCGGGGGATGCGGCGTTTCAACTGGCGGCGCGCCAACTTTCCGGTGCGCTCGGCAAAAAACTCAATGCGCTCTACGACGTTTTGAACCAATTGCGTTCGGAATGCGAAGCGCGGCTCGATTTCCCCGACGAAGCATTGGATTTCGAGGCGTTTCCCGCCGGATTCGGCGTTGCGGAAAAAGAACTGGACGCCTTGCTTGCGACGCGCGAAATTTCCGATAAAATGCGCAACGGCGTCGAAGTTGTGCTCGCCGGCAAACCCAATGCGGGCAAATCAAGTCTTTTCAACCGGTTGCTCGGATATGACCGTGCGATCGTCAGCGCCATCCCCGGGACGACCCGCGACACGGTCGATGCGGAAACGGTGTTGCGCGGTCTGCCGGTGCATCTCGTGGATACCGCGGGACTGCGCGAAACGGCGGATCCCGTCGAAAAACTCGGCGTGGAACGGTCGAAAGATTCGATCAAACGGGCGCAAATAACGTTGTTTCTGCTCGACGCGACGGCGGAAGATCCCCGTACCGAGACCGAAACTTTGCTCCGAAGCGGCGCGCCCGGCACGATCGCCGTCTGGAACAAGATCGATGCCGCCGGGAAAAAGTCGTTCCCCCCGCTGCCCTGCCCCGCCGTGGCGATTTCGGCGGCGACGGGCGAAAACATCGGAAAACTTGTCGACGCGCTGATCGGAAAAGTTTTCGGGGGAACATCGTTCACCGTGCCGGAAGTCGCGCTCAATTCGCGTTGTGCGGCATTGCTCGCCCAGGCGAAAGAAAACTTTCTGCGGAGCGAAACGCTTTTCAAGGCGGGCGATTTCGAGATCGCCGCGGAAGAACTCGGCGACGCCGCGCGCGCCGTCGGTCTTGCCGTCGGCAAAACGGTCGATCCCGATATGCTCGACGAAGTCTTCAAAAACTTCTGCATCGGGAAATGACGGATTTCCTGTTCGGGAAAACGTTGTATATCCCTGCGGATTTCATAGTAAAAAATAAACAGAGGGAGATGGTTATGGCGACACAGGTGCAAAACGAAAAAGAATTGGCGAAAGCCATTCAGCAGGATTCTATTGAAATCGAAATCACCGACCCGAAAACCGGAAAAAGAGTGCTGCGCATCAAAGCCACTGGGAAAATCGCCTGGGGGGTCGCCTTCGGAGCATTGGCCATCGGCGTCGCGGCGTTGCTGATCCCCTCGCCCGACCCGGCGACCAAAGGAGCGGTCCCTCTGCTCGGCGGAGGAGCCGCCGCCGCGATTTTGGGAACGGCGACGCCGGTCGCCATCGCCATCGCCGTCGCCGCGGGCGGAGTCGGAGTGCTGAATAAATTGCGCGCCTACAAAGTTTCCACGCTCCCCAACGGACACGTGCTTTTGAGCAAAAAATAACCGGATCACCCCCGCCGATCCCGATATTTGTTTCTCGAAATGTCAAGAAACGGTCGCGATTGCGTAGCAGTACCGATGCCCGGTAAGTGACGCTTGCTTTTGAAAAAAAAAATCGGCGCTATGGTATGCGATATAAAGTTCATGAACAAAAGACAAGGAGAATCGTTATATGAAAGTAAAATGTCCGAAATGCGGCAGTCTCGACACCGTCGTTTTGACCAAAGAACAGATTGACAAGGCGCCTTTTTCTTCCGCGCAAAAAAAAGAGATCCTTTCACTTGTTCCCGCTACACAGAATGGACAGACCGGATCTGGTTTCTGTTACTTCGAGATAAGTGATGTCGATTGGGACAAAGTACTTGATTGGATACTCAAAATAATAGGTGCCGTCACTGCCGTTGTCAAGTTATGGAAAGCACTTAAAGACTTGTTTAAACGGGAAAAGCAAGAGCATTTCATTGTCTGCAACAACTGCCACACCGTGAGCAAGGCGGATTTTTAATGCGGGATCGTATTTTCCGGTCTCACAAAGTATTTTACATCTTTAACCCCAATCCCGTAGAAGGAGTATGCCGATGTTGAGAAAATTCTTGGTTTTGACGCTGTTGTGCGCGTTCGCCGTTTCGTTGCCGGCGGGCAAAAGTCAATTGCCCAAGTGGAAGGGCTCAAGCGGTACGAGGATCTTGCTTTTCAACGGCGGCCGCCCGTGGCAGGGCGACAATCTCGCCGGAATTTTCGTCCAACAGAAGTGCCGCGTGCGCTCGATCAACAGCAAATATCTCGACGGCTTCGGCGGCGCGACGATCAAGGATCACGTCAACGACAAAGTCGAACCGACGCCGCTGGACGGCATTACCCCGGCGATGAAAGACCTCTCGCCCTATCAACTGGTCGTTTTTCACCTTATCCCCCAGAAGTTGCTCGACCAGATGCTGATGCCCGAAAGGATCGCGGCGTTGCGCGCTTACGTCGAAAACGGCGGCAACGTGATTTTCTTTCTCAACGCTCCGGGCGACGCCGCCGATCTTCTGCCGGTGGAACTGGGCGAAAGCGAAAGCGTCGATGTCCCGCTTTCGGCGAACTGCCCCGAGGGCGATCTTTTCAAGTGTTTCCCGAAAACGTTGCCGGTGCTGGCATATTACCGTCAGGCGACGCCGACCCATGATGCCGAAGTGTTGAGTTCCATCACAACGGCGAACGGCGACAAATTGATGCCCTACATCGCCCGCAAAACGATCGGCAAAGGCACGGTCACATACGTCAACGCCGAATCGCGTTATGCACGCAGTCTGAAAGAATTTTCCCAGTGGGCATACGGTTACGCCTTTCTGGTCGCGATTTCCGCCGACAGCGGCAAGTTCGCGGCATCCCCCGAGAAACTGTTGAAGCACTATCAGCCGATCCCCGGACGCACCGGCGTCGGCGAAGTCGAAGTTTCGGTGCTTCCGCCGGAAAACAAAATCGAAGAAAACACCGCCGCGCCCGTCATCGGCGACCGCAGTGCGACCTTCGCCAACGGCGTCAAACTCGTCGTCAAAGCCGACGGCGCGCTCGCCGTCAGTTCTCCCGGCGCCGAGCAACCGTTCTTCCACAATCGCGCGCTCCCGCCACCCGGCGCCGCCCCCGACCGCAACTACTTTGACGCGGCGACCGCCGAAGCGACCGACGCCGCCGCGGAAGTCGAAAAAATCGACCTCAAATGGCAGTTCGACAAAATCGTCGCCGACAACCATCAGGCGGTCATCGTTTATACCGCGCCCGGCGCGGAAATGCGCTGGAGTTTCAAAGCGGGCAAACTTTTCCTCGACGGACGCACACTCGATGGTTTCGCCGAAAGCGCCGAAGTCCTCCAAGCGGACGGACGTTATCTGACGACCGTCACCTTTGAAGCGGAACTCGACCCCGTCGCGCCGAAATTCGCCCGCCGCTTCTCCTGCTATTCCCCTCCGCGCGGCTATACGGATTTCGACATGACGGGCAAGTCGAAAGGCGACACGAGCGACTGGAGCATTTTCGGATCGGGACAACCGTTTGAACTCCTCGTCTGCGACGACGGCATTTATATCGGAAATATCGACGACGTGCAGGCGCTCAGCGTGCGTATGACGCGCGACAAATCCGGAAAATTCATCGTCAACAAACGCAATACGCCTTTCGGGCGGGTCCACGCCCCCGTCAAAAGCGCCTGTTACTGGCACTGGAAAGGCGCCGGCGCCGAACGCGGCCACAACGATTACCTCGCAATGTATCAATTCATGCGCAAAATGTTGCGCGCAAAAGCGGGATTGCAGGAAATCCCCGTCTATCCGATGGGGCACTACAATCACATTTCCAAAGCGGAAACCGAAGAAGTCACCGAATTGATCCGGCAGGCGGGCTACCGCTACATCCTGATCCCCGGTTTCGAGACCTTCATCACCAGTACGTTCAGTCCTTCGACTTTCGACCGCAACCGCGAACTGCTCGCCAAAGGACTTGGCGTACGCGTCTGGTCCGCCGGAAGTTACGAGCAGGGCAACGGCGGCTGGATCCTCAACAATCATCCCGAGTGGTTCGTCAAGGACAAAGCGGGCAAAGTTTTCAGTTACGGCGGACGCTATCCCGTCATCGACATCAACAACGAGGATTTCTACAAGTGGTACACCGCCCTCGTGAAGCCCGCGATCGAAAGCGGTATCCGCGGCGTCTACCGCGATATGGACGGCGCGGCGGGCAACTGCGTCAACTATGCGCTGAAAGAAAGCCCCCACGGTCTGGCGTCACAGTTGAAGTTCTACCGTTTTTTCCAGGAAAACGGTTGCCGCGTATCGGTCGAGGGGATGAATCCCGTCGTCATCGACGAGTACTGGTACCGTCCGGATAAATACACGTCTTTGCAGGGATATGAATTCGCACTCGTCGGCGGCGCGCCGATGAACTACGATCCTTTCGGACTGACGCTCGATCCTTTCCGGCTCGGAATGTACGGAGCGTTCATGACCTTTGACAACAGCGGCACGATGCTCGCATTCGACCGCGTTCCCGGCGAAGTCGAACGCGGCAAACGCGTACTTTCTTTCGTCCCGAAATTCAACGAACTGCTCGACCACGTCGGGATGCCGTTCATCCGTGAAACCGAGTTCGGCACGACTTGGATCAGCGATAAGGGCGGCGCGCTTCTTTTCTGGAATCCGACGAAAAAAGTCACCGTCCATTTGCCGGAAGGATGGAAGATCAAAGGCGTCGAAGGCAATGTTTTGACCGACGTCGAAGGGGACACCATCTATCTGTTGGAAAAAGCCCTTTAAACACCGCGTCCGATCCCCGCGCCCGACGGTTCAAGCCGCTGGGCGTTTTTTATGCGCGGCGGCATCCGGTTTCCCCTCCCCCGCCGCGTGAAAATCACGGTTCCGCCGGACGGATGCGCTTCCGGTCAAGCGTTTCCCGATGAAATTTGCGACATCGCGGACGAACCGCACAGGCACGTTCATAAAACCGTGCCATGCTTCATTCCGTCACGCCATTTTTCTATGCTTTCCACTCTTTGATTTCCGGCATCAACTTCGCCGCTTCCGCGGGGTCGAAAAATCCCGGACGGGGATCCAGACAACCGGCGCTCGCCGCTGCGAGCGCTCCGGCGAAAGCGCCGACGCAATCTTTGCCGGCGAGCAATCCGCTCAACATCACCGCCGCGCAGGTGTCGCCCGCCCCGATCGGATTGAGCGCGTCGATCTTTTTCAGCGCATAGCGGTACATTTTTCCCGCCGCGGCGAGAAACGCCGCATCCGCGCCGTCGGTCACGGCGATCACGGCGTCGCGCCAGATCCCAGCGGCGTTTTTCAACGCCGACGCCGCGTCCGTGCCGCCCGCAAGTTTCCGCAATTCCCGGGCGTTGACTTTCAAGATGAATTTTCCATCCTCCCGCAACGCGCAACCGATGCCGGAAACGGCGTCGATCAAAAGCGGCATATCCCGGCGGAAAACACGTTCCGCGATGCGACGGTAAAGCGCCGGATCCGTGCCGTCCGGCAACGACCCCGTTATGGCGCAAGCGTTTGCCTGCGGCAAAAACGCTTCCCATTTTTCAAGCATCTCGTCGGCGGCGCGCGAAGAAACCGCCGCGGATGGCTCGATACATTCCGTCACCGCTCCCGATGCGCGGTCGATGCAACTGGCGCAAACGCGGGTTTCGTTTTCCGTTTCCACGGAAACATACGCCAGTTTTTCGCGTTCGAGCGAGCGTTGCAACTTTTCCCCGTTGCCGCCGCCGGAAAACTGAAAGACCCGGGTGTCGCAAATCCCGGCGCACCGGACGGCGCGGCAGAAATTCACGCCCTTGCCCGACGCGCAACTGGTCATACTCCGGGCGCGATTGACTTCACCGGGGGAAAAAGCATCGAAAACAAGCGTTTTCTGCCAGGCGGGATTGGCGCCGAAAACCGCGATCAAAGGTTTTTTCATTTCATCATCCACCATCACAACTCCTGCGGTGCGGAAAAGCCGCGCCGGATCTCATCAAAAAAGCGGCAGATGTGCAAGCCGTCGACAAAAGAGTGATTCACCTGCACGTTGACGGGGATTTTTCCGTTTTCCAGTTTTCCCCACGCCATGACGGGGATGTCCTCGTCGCCGCTGCGCCCCGCCTGCGAAATCGCGGAAAAATGAAGCCAGGGCAGACAACTTGCGCAGATGAAATCGGGCGTCCTTTCCGGAATGGAAGCGGCACTTTTTTTCGCCGCTTCCGCAATCGGGATGAACTTCGCTTTGAACGAGCGGAAATCGGGCGTGCATTCGCAACTGACGTTGCGGTAGAGGTCATCGGGGCCGATGACCGGAGTCATCACGTCGATGCGTTCAAATTCGACGGGGCTGCCGTCCAGCATCCGGTAACGGAATTCCGGCACGGCGTTCGCCGCCCGCGCGATCGCGTACAGTGCGAGCAGAAAGAACGATTCGCCGTTTTTTTTCGCGTAGTCGTAAAGCGCCTGCGCCTCCACCTCGGCGTCGACCTGGACGCATTGCCGGTCGAATTTCCGGAAAAAGGTGAAAAGTTCCCGGCGTTTCCAATTCGCGATGTCGATGATTTTGTACCGGTTCACGATGTGTCCTTCCTTTCGATTTTCCGCTGAATATACATTGTCTGTCCTGTTTTTTCAATCTTTCTCCCGTACGCGGAGAAAAATTTTTCGTTTTGCGGGAACCGACCGATTGAAAAACACGGCGCGTGATGGTATCTTAACCCGGGAAAAACGAAGCGTCCCGCTTCAGCAACCGAAAGGACAACGATATGAAAAAAACATTGGGATTTCTGCTTGCCGTCGCCGTGTCGGCGGCGCTTTTCGCCGAAGGCGGCAAACCCAAACAAGCCGAATGGGTCGGTCAGAAAGGACCGCGCATTCTGCTTTTCAACGGGGGGCGCCCGTGGCAGGGCGACGGGATCGCCAAACTTTTGAGCGGTACGGGCTTGCGCGTCCGCAATTTCAACAGCGTCTATCTCGACGGATTCGGCGGCGCCTCGATCAAGGCGCACGTTTCCGACAAAAAGGAACCCAAGGCCTACGACGGTTTTACGCCGGCATTCAGCCATTTGATGCCGATGGCGCATAAACTGGTCGTTTTTCATATGACCCCCGAAGCGAACTACGCGACAATTTTCACGCCG
>JAKSOG010000006.1 GCA_024405715.1 Victivallaceae bacterium
GCGCTTTTTCACGACATCGGGAAGTTGCGGATGCCGCAATATTTCGTCGAAAACAACCGCGACAGCGCCGAGATGCACGCGCGGCTTTCCCCCCGCGTCAGCGCGATCATCATCCGCAACCACGTTCAGAGCGGTCTGATCCTGGCGCGCAAATACCGGCTTTTCCGTTACGTCCGCGAAGCCATCGCCACGCATCACGGCAACGATCTGGTGCGTTATTTTTACAACAAGGCGCAGGAAAAACGGCGCGCGGCGGGCGACCCCGAGACGGCCATTCACGAAGAAGAGTTCCGCTACAACGGGACGCCGCCGTATCAGAAGGAATTGGTCATCATCAGTCTTGCCGACGCCTGCGAAGCGGCGACGCGCAGCATTTCTTCGCCGAGCAAGGAACGCATCGAAAAAATGGTCGACGACATCATCGACGCGCGTATGCGCGGCGGGCAGTTGTGCCATTCCGCACTGACGCTGGGCGAACTTGCTGAAGTGCGCAAGTGTCTGGTCAAAACGCTGATCGGGATCCATCACGGCCGCATCGCCTATTCCCACGGAGAGAAAAAGTGAAAAATCTTTCCTTTTCCTGGCGCGTGAGATCGTTGCCCGCGCCGTCGGAAAAAGCGTTGCAGGCGTTTCTCGGCGCCGCCGCGGATCATGCGGGACTGCCGCGCACCGACTGGGAACTGGAAGTGCTTTTCGTCGGTGATCGTGCGATGGCGCGTTACAATCGGGAAATCGTCGGTCACTCCGGCACGACGGACGTGATCACGATCTCTTATTTCGAAGCGGACGATCCGGTCTTTCCGGGGGAGACCGGGGTCCAGCTGATCGTCAATCCGCTCGCCGCGCTCCGCGAAGGCGAAAAACGGAAAAATTCCGGATACGCGACGGAACTGGCGCGTTATCTTGTACACGGATTGTTGCACGCGACCGGGAAAAGCGATCTCGACCCGAAATCGCGGGCGGCGATGCGGCGCGGCGAATTGCGCGTGTTGCGCGCGCTCGCCGGAAACGGCTGGACGCCGGAAACGTTATTTTTCCAGTAAGACCGTCGCGGCGGCGGCGATCCCTTCGCCGCGCCCGGCGAAGCCCAGTTTTTCGGTCGTTGTGAATTTGACCGAAACCGCATCAATGCCGATGTTCAGCGCGTCGGCGAGGCGGCGGCGCATCGCGTCGCGGAAAGGCGCGAGTTTCGGTTTCTGGGCGATGATCGTCAAATCGCAATTGACGAGTTTCCATTCCCGTACCGCGTCCAGAGCAAGGATGCGTTTCAGCAGCACGATGCTGTCGGCGTTCAAAAAGGCGTCGTCCGTATCGGGAAAGAGCATTCCGATGTCGCCGAGCGCGAGCGCCCCCAGGATCGCGTCCATCAGCGCATGGACGGCGACGTCGGCATCGCTGTGTCCCGCCAGCCCCGCGTCGCACGGAGTGATTTCCGTACCGCACAGGATCAGTTTTCTTCCGCCGGAAAAAGCGTGAACGTCGAATCCGTTGCCGATGCGCATCATATTTCATTCCTTTCGATTTTCGGGCGGAGCGCCAAAGTCAGCGCGGTCGCCGCCGCCGCCGCGCCGAAAAGAGCGGCGAGGTCGATGAAATTCAATTTTCCAGCGCTGCAGAAAAGCGTCAGCGCCAGCAAAGCCGCCGCCAGCGCCGGAGCGCCGAGCGCCGCCTTTTCGTCGAGCCGGAGAGTTCCGCAACTCATTGCCGGGACCGCCGACACGACCGGAAAAAGGAAGAGCGATCCCAGCCCTGCTTCCGCTCCGAAATCGACCGGAAACGCCGCCAGGATCCCGCAAAAAATCACCGGCAGAGCCGCGGTTGCGACCCGGCGTTTTTTCCCTCTGCGGCGTTGTTTCCGCCATACGAAAGGAAGCCACGCCAGCGGAGCCAGCCGCAATCCGAGCGCCGCCTGCACGGGCGATGTCCACAGCAGCACGGCGACGAGCAGAAAAAGAACCGCCATCCGGCGCGATGCGTCGGAAAAAAAGCCGCCGAACGCCGTTGCGATTGCCGATAAATCCATAAAAAAACCCGCCGGAAGGGGCGGGCGTTTCGTTTCGCCTACTTCTTTTTGGCGATCGCCGCGGCGACGCGCGCTTTGACCCGCGTCAGGTAGGCCTTGCGGCGCTGGCGTTTTTCGATTTTATTGATCTGCTGACCCATGATAAGCCCCCTCTTTCCTGATGTAAAACCGATGAAAACCATAAAATATACATCAAAATGCGGAAAAATCAAGTTTTTCCCCGTCGGAAGGGTTTTATTTTGATGCAAGAGCGGTTATTTTATATCATGACTCCGCTTCCTTGGAAGCGGGAAAATGTAAGGAGTCCGGGAATGAAGCGACGGAAAATCTGGATCTTTGTCCTGCTGTCGGTGTTTTTTCTGCCGTCGCCGGATGCGCGGAGCGCGGAAATGCCCGGGGAGATCGCGCGCAACGCGGCTCTCGCCGACTGCGAACGCTTTCCGGATTCCGACGTCGCGTTGCTTTTTGACGACGAAAAAGTGCGCTACGACGAAGCGGGTGTTTCCGAAACCGCCGATCTGTACGCTTACAAGATCCTGACCGAAAGAGGCCGGCGTTCATTGCGTTCGCTGCCGTTGCGGTATAACCGCCATTATCAGCAAGTATCCGTCCGCCGTATGAGCGTTTTCCGCAACGGACGGGAGATCGTCCTCGACCCCGCCTCGCTCTGCCGCGACGAAAGCGACGCTTCGTCGCTCAAAATGAATATCTGCGATCCCGACGACCGTATTCTGCTTGTTTCGTTTCCCGAACTGGAAATCGGGGACGTGTTGCTGATCGAGCACGGCGTCCGCGATCTGCATGTGCGGATGCCCGGTTCGTGGCACACGGTCGCGTTGCTGCAATCGGATATGCCGGTCATGGAGTACCGTTACACCGTCGACGCTCCGAAAACGCTTCCGCCGGTCGCCGTCGCGCTCCGCGACGAAATTCCCGGTTCGGTCGAACACTCCCGCCGGGAGGAAAACGGACGGATCGTCCTTTGCTGGACCGCGCGCAACGTACCGCGGGTCTTTCCGGAAAAAAACATCGCGGGAAAAATGTGGCAATATTGTCAGCGGTTGCATTTGAGCACCGTCCGGTCATGGCAGGACGTTTCCCGCTGGTACGACGCGCTTTGCCGCCCCCATCTGGAAGCAGGCGGCGACGACTTGAAAGCGGCCGCGCGGGAACTTTGCCGCGACGCCGCGACGCCGGAAGAAAAAGCCGACCGTCTTTTCCGTTTCGTATCGCAGGAAGTCCGTTATATGGGATTGACCGCCGAAACCGAGGCGCCGGGGTACGAGCCGCACGACGTGGCGCAGACGTTCCGCAACCGCGCCGGTGTCTGCCGCGACAAAGCGGCGTTGCTCGTTGCGATGCTCGACGTCGTCGGACTCAAGGCGCATATGGTCTTGATCATGGCCGGCGACCGCAAAGATCCCGACGTTCCCGATCCGGCATTCAACCACGCGATCGTCGCCTGGGAAAATGAACCGGGAAAATATGTGCTGATGGATCCGACGGCGGAAAATTCCCGCGAAAAACTGCCGGTCTGGGATGCGGATTCGAGTTTTCTCGTCGCGACTCCGAAAGGCGAAACGCTGTTGCGTTCCCCCGTTCCCGCGCCTGAAACGAACCGGATGTCGATCCAGACGGACGCTTCGCTCGACGTGAAAGGGAAATTCACCGGACATACCGTCATTCGTCCGGTCGGGATCTTCGAGACGATTTACCGGGACGTGTTGCAGGGGCATTCGCCGGACGAGCAACAGGCGCAAATCGCCGGGTGGATCGGCGGCGGGAATCAGAAATTCCGGCTTGACGATCTGGTCGTGACGCCGCAGGATCTTGCGGACACGTCCCGTCCGTTGGAGATCGCGTTCGACTTTTCTTTCGCCGAGGCGTTGCCGGAGTGCAACGGCGACGAAGTGCTCCCGATGCCCCGTTTCGCGGAAAATTTCGCATTCCGGGAGGTTTTTTCCGGTGTCACGGACATCGTCAAGCGCCGTTATCCGCAGCAGTTGCGGGCAACCTGTCTCATCGAAGAGCGGATCACGGTGAACACACCGTTCATTCTGGAAATTTCCGCGTTGCCGGAGCCGTCGTCTTTCCGGCACCGGATCGCCGACTGGGACTGCCGTTATTCCCGGAAGGAGAACGTCCTCAACTACGATGCGCGGCTTCGGGTCAAGGCGCTCCGGGTCGAACCGGATGAATATCCGGCTTTGCGGACGTTGAGGCGGAAACTGAAAGCCGAAAGTGCTTCGCTTCCGGTGGCGCGATTGGATTTCAGTTCGCTGGACGTCGGCAAAACGCTCCGGACGTTTCCGGGCGTTGATTCCGTCGTGCTTTCCGACGACGTCCGGACCGAAATCCTGTCTCCCGGAGAAATGCGTATCAACCGGCATATCCGCCGCTGTATTCTGACGAAAAACGGCGTGCGCACGGAATCGGAAGCGCATTTGCCTTACCGGCCCGAAAGGAGCGATCTTTCCGTCGAAGGCAAAGTCATCGACCGCGACGGTACCGTCCATGTGATTTCCGATGCCGACGTCCACGAGATCGACGATCCGGCTTTTTCCGGCGCGCCGCGGTACGCCTGCGGAAAAATGAAAATCGTCAATCTCCCCGGGGTCAAGATCGGTTCGGTGATCGACCTGACGATGACGCAGACGTTCAGATATCTGCCGTTTTGCAGCGAACGTTGCGTTTTCGGCCGCTCCCCGACGGTACGGGCAAGTTACACGCTGATCTGCGATCCGGACATACGTTTGAGAATTTCTCCGGCGACGCGCAATTTCACCGAAATCGACACCCGCGAAGATCAGCGCCGCGTCCATATCTGGAGTGCGCGCAATCTGCCCGGATTCCGCGATGAAAAACATCAGCCGTCCGCGTTTTTCTTCGCCGACACCGTCGCCTTTTCCACGGGGAATCTGGAAAAGTACGCTGAAAATCTCACCTCCTCTCTCCGGAAAGCCGCCGGTTTGGCGGGCGACCGCGTCGAAGCCGTCGGCAATCTGTTGAATCTGAAAGCGGACGATCCGTCCGATGCCAAACTCGTCCGCATCCGCGATTGGGTCGACCGCAACATCCGGCAGGCGGGGCCCGCGCTTTCCCAATTGTTGCCCGACGAATTTTCCTCTCCCGAAACGACGCTCGCCGACGGCTACGGAAATTCCGCGGATCGGGCGATCCTCATCGCGGCGCTCTGCCATATCGCCGGATTCGAGTGCGATTTTCTTTTCATCGCGCCCCACTGTGCCGACGACCAGATCATCCGTTTTCTCGGGCGTTATCCCGGCCGCGATTATAATTCCGTGCTCGTGCGTCCCCGGGACAGCGACTTTTTGCTCAACGATACCGGTGCGTACGCCGCCTTGGGCGCGACCGCGTCCGAAGGCAAGGTCGCGTTCGACGCCGCGGGCAAACTTCATCCGGTTTTGGCGAAGATCGGGATGGAAAGCGGCATCCGTACTCATTACCGGATCGCGATGCGCGCCGACGGCGGGGCGCGCATCGCCGTGCGTTCGCGTTGTTTCGGCAATTTTTTTGAGCGGGAAAAGCGGCGTTTTGCCGAGTTGACGCCCGAATTTTTCCGGCGTTATTTTGAAGGCAAAGCAGCGGGATTTTCGCCGGGCGCGGTCGTCATCGGAAAGCCGCGGGTCGATTTTTCCGTGCATCCCGGAGTCGTTTCCTTTATCGTCGACGTGCCGGATTTCGCCGCGCGGATCGGGGAATATCTTTCCTTCGATCTGCCCGGATACCGCGAGATGCTCCGGGTCGTCAATGTCGGGGAAGACCGCCGGACGCCTTACGTTAATCAAATCGGCGACATCCGCGTCGAATACGAGATCGTTCTGCCGGAAAATTACCGCCCGACCACCCGTCCCGACGGGCGGCGCGAACTGGGAATGCCCGGCACGATCCTCTACAACGGACAATCCCGCTACTCCGGGAACAAGATTTTCATCGGGCATCATTTCCTGCTGTATCCGGGCGTTCTCATCGGCGCCGAAGCGGTGGCGGCGAACGACATCCACAAGCGGTTGAACCGGTTGCACGAATGGCGCATCGTATTGGAAAAGATCCGCGGCAAAGGAGCATCCGAAAAATGAAAACATCTTCCGTCGTCGTCGGCGCCATCGGGACCGACTGTTACGCGGTTTCCTGCGGGAATCGCGCTTATCTCATCGACCCCGGCGCCGAACCGGAAAAAATTCTGGAAATGCTGGGAAAAATCTCGTTCGATTCGTTGCGGATCCTGTTGACGCACGCCCACTTCGACCATATCGGAGCGGCGGGCGCGATCGCCCGTCATTTCGGGATCGGCCGGGTGGAACTTGCTCCCGCCGACCGAGAGATCTATTTCAGCAGGGAAAATGCGATGCCTCCCTATTGGCCGCCGGCGGAAGATCTGCCGGACGCCGGAGATTTTTTGCCGTCTCCGGACTTCAAAGTGTTGCCGATGCCGGGACATTCTCCCGGCGGAAGCGCATTCCTTTTCGACTCCGGAAACGGTGAAAAAGTCGTTTTCGTCGGCGATTCCGTTTTCGCCGGTTCGATCGGGCGCACCGATCTTTGGGGCGGAAATCTGGAAACGCTGTTGCAATCCATCCGGCGCGAGATCGCCGTGCTCGATGATGACGTGATCCTTTTCCCCGGACACGGACCGGCGACTTCCGTCGGCGAAGAAAAAAGGTGCAATCCCTATTTCAGATAAAGGTTTGACTATGGCTCGATTTCAGATTCTGGAAAACGTCCGGTTGCGCGGCGATTACTTCCGCGTCGTTTTTTCCGCACCGGAGATCGCGGCGGCGGCGCGCGCCGGTCAATTCGTCCATGTGCGGATCGACGAACGGCGCGACCACGTCCTGCGCCGTCCTTTCAGCATTCACGATGCCGATCCCGCCGCCGGGAGCATCACGCTGATTTACAAGCGCGTCGGTTCCGGTACCGCTTTGCTCGCCGAAAAAGCGGCGGGAAGTTGCTGCGATCTGCTCGGTCCGCTCGGGACGGCGTTCACTCCGGCTCCGGAGGGGGTCGTCCCCGTCGCCGTTGCGGGCGGATACGGTGCGGCGGCGACTTATATGCTCGTGCGTTCGTGCGCGCGGAAACCGGTCCTGCTCATCGGGGCGCGCAACCGCGACGAACTGATCCTCGACGACGTCTATCGCGCGGCGGGGTGCGACGTGCGCGTCGCCACCGACGACGGCGGTTGCGGCGTCAAGGGGCGCGTGACCGAACTCGTCGAACCGCTTCTTGCCGAAAATCCCGGAAAAAAATTCTTCTTTTACGGGTGCGGACCGCGTCCGATGCTGGCGGCGCTCGGCAGGAAACTGCGGGAACTGCACCGGGACGGCGAATTGAGCGTTGACGAGATCATGTGTTGCGGCGTCGGCGCCTGTTTCGGATGTGTCGTGAAAATCAACGATCCGGACGCGGAAAAGGGATGGAGTTATGCGCGCAGTTGCGTCGAAGGTCCCGTTTTCCCGCTGGAAAAAATCTATTTGGAGAAGTGACGATGGCGGATCTTTCCACTTCATTTGCTTCGCTTGAACTGAAAAATCCGGTGACCACGGCGTCCGGCACCTGCGGCTACGGGTTGGAATACGCGAATTTCTACGATCTGAAAAAACTCGGCGCCGTCATCGTCAAGGGGATCCGGATGACGCCTTCCGACGGCAATCCGATGCCGCGCGTCTGCGAAGTTACGGGCGGGATGATCAATGCGATCGGGTTGCAGGGACCGGGCGTCGATGCTTTTTTGCACGACGACCATTATCTGCCGGCGCTGAAAAAAAGCGGTGCGACCGTTTTCGTCAACATCTGGGGGACTTCGATCGGCGAATACGCGGACGTCGCCGCCGCGCTCGACGCCGGGTCCGACGGGATCTCCGCGCTGGAAGTCAACATTTCCTGCCCCAACGTCAAAGCGGGCGGAGCCGCCTTCGGCACCGACGGCAAACTTGCGGCGCAGGTCGTCCGCGCCGTCCGCGGCGCGACCCGGTTGCCCGTGATCGTCAAACTGTCCCCCAACGTGGCGGACATCGCCGAGTTCGGCCGCATCGCCGAAGCCGAAGGCGCCGACGCGATCTCCCTCATCAACACGCTCGGCGCGATGGCGATCGACATCGAAACGCGCCGTCCGAAGATCGCCAACGTCACGGGGGGGCTTTCCGGTCCCGCCGTCAAGCCGGTCGCGATCCGTATGGTCTACCAGTGTTTTCGTGCGGTCAAAGTGCCGATCCTCGGAATGGGCGGCATTTCCTGCGGTGCGGACGCCGTCGAATTTATGCTTGCGGGGGCGACGGCGGTTTCCGTCGGCACGGCGAATTTCACCGACCCGTTGTTGCCGCTGAACGTGATTTCATTCCTCGACGAATATCTGGATCGGCACCGCATCAAAAGTGTGCGCGAACTGGTCGGAGCGATGGAGCAATGAAGATCCCTTTCGAGTGTTCGATGTGCATTTTCCGGCAGATACGCGATCTCGCGCAACAGGCCGGAAAAGACAGCACGGCGCGCTGGGCTTTCGCCGACAAACTGTTGCGCGCGTTGCTGGAAAGCCGCGACGTCAGTTGCGCGCCGCAACTGGCGGAAAAACACTTCGCCTGTCTTGCGGAAGCGACCGGGATCCCCGATCCCTTCCGCGAGATCAAGGAAAAATCAACGGCGTTGGCGTGGGAGTTGCGCCGGAAAATGGAAAGCGAAAAACTTTCCTTCGAGGAAACCTTGCTTCTGGCGATCGGGGGCAACGTCATCGACGTCGGAGTCAATCCCGATTTCAAGCTTGAAGACGCCGAAAAAAGCATCCGCGGCGCGCTTACCGAAAAATTCGACCGGGATGCGGCGCGCGATCTCGAAAAGCGTATGGACAAGGCGAAAAAGTTCTTTTACTTCCTCGACAATTGCGGCGAAGCCGTTTTCGACGCGCTTTTCATCCGGCGCTATGCCGGCAAGATCACGCTCGGCGTGCGCGGCAAGCCGATCCTCAACGACATCACGCCGGAAGAACTTGTTTCTTCGGGGCTCGGCGATTATCCCTCCGTCGATACCGGGCGCGCCGCCCCCGGCGTCATCCCCGGCGAATGCCGCGAAGAATTTCTTGATGCGATGCGTTCCAGCGATCTGGTCGTCGCCAAGGGGCAGGGCAATTACGAATCGCTTTGTCCCGATTTCGCCGACCGTCCGATCTACCATTTGCTGCGCGTCAAATGCCGGGTGATCGCCGATCATCTCCGGCAGCCGCTCGGTTCGATCCAGATCATCGGGAGGAATTTATGAATAGGGTCGAAGAAAATGTTTCCGCCGCGTTCCGGGCGCTTTTCGCGCGCCCCGACGGTGACGGAAATCTCGTTTTTCCCGACCGGGAGATCATCCGGCTGATCCGCGGACTGCTGAATGCCGGATCCGCGTCCGGAAGCGCCGCCGCTCCGGTCGATTATCTCAATGCGCTCGCCGAAAAATTCGGCGGCGGATTCGCCGATGCATTGTACCGGGAATTTTTCGATCTTTTCATCGCCGGAAAGATCCCCGCCGGAAGCATCGCGGAAGGCGGGCGTTCCGGCCGCGCCGGATTTTTGCTCGACAATGCGTTCGATTTGAGTTGCGGCCTGCGCGATTTGATCGGGGAGATCCTCCGGACGGCGTCCCGCCGGTTGTCGCCGGAAGCGAAAACGCTCGCCGACGGTTTGCCCGCCGGAAATGATGTGGGAACTTTCGCCGAAACGGTGGCGAAGCACGACCGCTTCCGCGATTGCCGGACGTTCCGTTTCGACGGCGACCGGCTTCTCGAAACGGAACTCGCTTCCGTCAAGCCGCTTTCTTCTTTTTACGGATTTTCGGGTGTGCGCGCGATCCTCGCCGATCATCTCGGCGATTTCCGCCGGGGGATCGTCAATGTGCCGCTCCTCATTCAAAGTCTGCCCGGATACGGCAAGACCAGTATGACCGTTTCCTACGCGCTCGCGGGAGGGGACGACGTACTCGTGCTCGCGCCGCCGGAAGCGCTCTCTTCTTCCTGGGAAAAACTTTATTCGCTGCTCGCGCCCCGTTCCGACCGGCGGTTCATTCTTTTTTTCGACGACATCGAACCGGACGCGATCGACTGGTATATGTTCCGCACGCACGTCGGGGGCGCGTTCAATCCCGCGAAGCATATTCTCGTGATCCTGGCGTCGAATTATCAATTTCCGGCGAGCATCCTGTCGCGCGGACGGAGCGTCGCATTTCCCGTTTTCGATGAATTGCGCTGTATCGAGATGGTCGAGGATTTTCTCCGCGATTTCGGCTTGAAGCGTCCGCCTGAAAATCTCGTGTCGCTGCTCGCCGCCGATTACACCGAATCGTTCGGGCAAAAGAAATTCACCGAATTGTCGCCGCGCACGCTGATGCGCCACTTGCTGATCTACACCCGCAGCCGGGAAAAACGCCGTCTGCTCGCGGATATGTCTTCCGGCGACGTGATCACCAAACCCGATCCGACGCTGTTTTACGAATTCAACATCAATTTGATGCGCACGCTCTACGGCGATGCTTACATCGACCGTCTGCGCGAAGAAAAGTTGCGCAATATGAAGTGATTTCCCCGAAGCGGCGCCGGGAAGAAAATGCGCCGGGATTGAAAAAATCTTTTTTTGAGGTATTGTAAGCGTATGATGCAAAAACTCGTATCATTTGTCCGCGGTCACGGCGCCGCGGTGAAAAAAGTGCTGATCGCGACGGTCGCGGCGGTGAGTTTCGTCCTGCTTTGTCTGGCGGCTTTCCGCGGCGGATCGTCCGTTCCGGCTCCGGAAGGTTCCCGCCGGATCATCGGCGTCGGGTATGCCCGCGGCGCGGAAATGATCACGCTCAAAAACAAATACGCCGGATTCGTCAGCAAAGTCAACTTTTATACGGGCGACGCGGTCAAAAAAGGCGATGTCATCCTTGAATTCGACGACTACGAATGGCGGGTCGCGCTGGAAAAGGCGATGAATGCCGTCACCGAACAGCGCAAGACCGTCGAGGCGAAATCCGCCGCGTTGCAGTTGACGCGGGTCGATCCGCTGCCCAGCCAATACCGCAACCTTAAATGGAAGTCGATGGCGGCGCAGGAGCGTTTCAAGCGTCTGCAGCACGAAACGGATGTCTATCGGCATCTGCACGGCAACAGCATCGTTTCCGACCTTTCCTACCGCGAAAAGATCCAGGATATGCGCGACGCCGAAGCCGATTTCAAAAGTTACGCCAACGACATCCAGCTCGTGGAAAACGGTCTGGACAAACTCTACATCGCGGCGGCGCAAAAGGAACTTGAAGTCGCCGAAGCGGGACTTGCCGATCTGGAAAGGATCCTCGAACTGGTGCGCGAAGAGGGAAAATATTATCGGTTTGTCGCGCCGTTCGACGGCATCGTCGAAAATCATTCCGACACCGTGCACGGGTACAACGCGGCGGGAAGCGCCATCGCCGAGATCCACGATTACACGCAGGGAACCAAAGTCTACTGTTACTTCGACGAACGCGACGTCGGTTTCGTCACGGTCGGCGAGACCTACCGTTTCCGCACCAATCAGTTCGACTGCGACAAACTCGGTTTCCCGATGGTGAAACCGACCCGCGTCAAAAAGAGTCATTCCTCTTTCGGGGATCGCTCGCTTTATCTTGTCCAATGCGTGCTTGTTTCCTCGCCGCGGCCGCTGAACATCAACAGCGCCGGACAGATGGAGATCGACGTGCCCGCCGGACGCTGACGAAAAAACGCTTCTGCAAAAAACACGATCTTCCCATCAGATTCAGAAAGGAAATATTTTATGGCGGCGGATTTGAGCTGGTATCAGGATGCGCGTTTCGGGATGTTCATCCACTGGGGGCTTTATTCGATGCCCGCGCGGCACGAATGGATCCGGAATTTCGAGGAGATCCCAAACGAGGATTACGAAAAATATTTTGAACTTTTCGATCCGGATATGTTCGATCCCAAGGAATGGGCGCGTCTGGCGAAGGCGGCGGGGATGCGTTACGTCGTATTCACGGCGAAACACCATGAAGGTTTCTGTATGTGGGACAGCAAATATACCGACTACAAGATCACCAATACCCCCTTCGGACGGGACGCTCTGCGCGAGATCGTGGATGCTTTCCGCGCGGAAAACATCCGTATCGGATTGTATTATTCACTGCTGGACTGGCATCATCCCGATTTTACCATCGACAAGTTCCACCCGTTGCGGAACCGGCCTTTCGAGGAGCGCGAGGCCTACAACGCGAAGTGCGATATGGCGCGTTACCGGCGTTATATGAAAGACCAGATCACGGAATTGCTGACGCAATACGGCAAGATCGACGTATTGTGGTTTGATTTTTCGTACAAAAAAGTTGTGCCGCACAAGGAGGGCGACAACCGCAGCGCCTGGTTCGGCAAAGGCCGCGAAGACTGGGGCAGCGAGGAATTGCTCGCATTGATCCGCAAACTTCAACCGCAAGTCATCATGGACAACCGTCTGGATCTGCCGGGCAAGGGCGACTTCGAGACGCCGGAGCAGTACACGCCCGACGATGCGATGCGCAGCGGGGACGGGTCGGGCGCGGTCTGGGAAGGGTGTCAGACGTTGTCGGGCAGTTGGGGAGATTTCCGCGACGAAAACACCTGGAAAAGCCCGAAACAGTGTATCGATATGCTCATCAATCACGTTTCGCGCGGCGGCAATCTGCTGATGAACGTCGGGCCGACCAGCCGCGGGTATCTGGATCCGCGCGCGGTCGCGATCCTTGAACGTTTCGCCGGGTGGATGAAATACCACGCCCGCGCGATCTACGGTTGCGCAATGGCGCCGGAGTCGTTCCCGGAACCGCGCGACGGGCGTTACACCTACAACGCGAAAACGAAACGGCTCTATCTGCATCTGATGAATTGGCCGTTCAAGCACGTAACGCTCAAAAATCTCGGCGGCAAAGTGCGTTACGCCCAGTTCCTCCACGACGGCAGCGAAGTGAAGTTCCGCGGGCACGTCGACGAAAATCTGCCGATGGACGCCAACGTCGCCGCCGGCGACATCGCGTTGGAACTTCCGCCCTTGCGTCCGGCGGCGGAAGTGCCTGTCATCGAGATTTTCCTGCGGTGAGATCCGGCGCGTTTTTGTTGCGGCGCCGTCTTGATTTTAACGAAAGCGAAGATATATTATTTCCAAATGGGATTTTTCCCTTGAAACAGCGAAGGAGTCTGAAAGATGAAAAAACGTTTTGTCGCAGGTGCGGTGCTGGCGGGGATGCTCCTTGCCGGTTGCACGTCGGTGGAATCCACCCAGAAATTCAATGCGATTTCGCTCGGCAGCGGCGATGAAAAGGCGGTCTGCCATTCATTCGTCAAAATGACGGGGCTTTTTTTCTGCGGCCTGCCGCTTGTCGTCGGCAGTACCCGCGGCGACGGCACCTGCACGGCGTTCTGCTTCAATCTGACGGAGGAAAATGCGCTTTACCTCCTGACCAAGGAAGTCAAAAGCAAAGGCGCCACCCGGCTGGTCAATCCGCAGGTCTCGTATACCGCCGACTACAGTTACTTTATTTTCTCGATCGAGTCGATCCAGGCGTCGGGTACCGGCGTGCGCAGCCGCGATGCGGCGATGCGTCAGGCGGCGAAAGACTTCGACAATGAGCCGTAGGAAAAAAGAATCGGAAGCCGTCGCCGTCGCGCCGGTGAAAACGTTTGTACTCGATACCAACGTCCTGCTCCACAGCGCCCAAAGCATAGAGGCGTTCAAGGAGCACGACGTCGTCATCCCGATGGCGGTGGTCGAGGAACTTGACAAGTTCAAAAAGAATTCCGACGAACTCGGACGCAACACGCGCCGGGTGATCCGGATGCTCGACCGTCTCCGGCAGTCCGTCGCCGATCAGGGCGCGGGCAAACTGGCGGAAGGCGTGCCGCTCGGCAACGTTTCGAGCGTCGCTTCCGGGAAACTTTACGTCATCTGCGCGCCGGTCGGCAAAAGCGACGTCGGAAAGGCCGTGGACGCGGTCTTCGGCAGTGAACTCGATCTCGGGTCGCCCGACAACCGGATCCTGCGCGTCGCCTGCGAACTCAAAGCGCAGGGCAAGGATGTCACGTTTATCAGCAAAGACATCAATCTGCGGCTCAAAGCGGACGCGCTCGGTCTGAAAGTGATGGATATGGAGCGCGGCAAAGTCGACGGCAACGCGCTTTACACCGGATTCGTCGCGGCGAACGTTGCTTCCGACAAGATCGACCGCCTTTACCGCGAGCGGGAGATCCCGTCGACGGGATTCAGTCTGCTCGCCAATGAATTTGTCGTGCTCAACGCCGACGGCAACGCCAAAAAATCGGCGTTGACGCGGCTCCGGTCCGACGGGAAACTCCATTTGCTGGACGTTTTCCGCGAAAGCGTCTGGAATGTTTTCCCGCGCAACAAGGAACAGCGCATGGCGCTTGACGTGCTGCTCGATCCGGACGTGCGTCTCGTGACGCTCGTCGGCGGCGCCGGCACAGGCAAGACGCTGCTGGTCCTGGCGGTGGCGTTGCAGGCGGTGCTTCGCGACGCGCTCTACGACCGGATCCTCGTTTCGCGGCCGATCATTCCGCTCGGCAACGACATCGGGTTTCTCCCCGGCGACAAGGGGGCGAAACTTTCGAGCTGGATGCAGCCGATCTTCGACAATCTCGAATTTCTGATCGGCGGCGACACCGAAAAAAAGCCGAAAAGCAGCGCCCATTATTCGGTCGAATCGCTGATCAACAGCCATAAATTGGAATTGGAAGCGTTGACGTATATCCGCGGCCGCAGCATTTCGCGCCAGTTCGTCATCATCGACGAAGCGCAGAATCTCACCCCGCACGAAGTCAAAGCGATCGGCAGCCGTGGCGGCGACGACACCAAGATGGTGCTGACCGGCGACCCCCAGCAGATCGACAACCCCTATCTCGACGCTTCGAGCAACGGCTTAAGTTACGCCGTCGAACGGATGAAAGGCCAGGCGGTCTTCGGTCACGTCACCCTCGCCAAAAGCGAACGCAGCGATCTCGCGGCGCTGGCGGCGCAACTTTTGTGAAAGGATTTTCCCGATGCGGCGAACGGTGTCCGTTACGTTTTTGGCGCTTTTCTGCGCCGGTTTTCTGGCGGCGGCGCCGCTTTACCGTTACCGCGAAGCGGATCTCGCGCAGATCGCGCGCGTCGCGGTTCAGACGCTTGTCGAACACCATTACCGCGGCCGTCCGCTGGGACCGGAGTTGTCGCGCGCGCTTTTCGACGAATATTTCAAAACGCTCGATCCGGCGCATGTTTTTTTCACGCGGGAAGAAATCGACCGCTTTTCCGGAAGTCGCGACCAGGTTTCCCAACAGTTGCAGAACGGCGACGCCTCGTTCGGATTTCAGGCGTACGAACTTTACCGCAAGCGGGTCGGTGAATTCCGCCGTTTCGCGGAAAAAACGTTGCAGACGCCGTTTGACTTCACGGTCGATGAATCGTGGATCATCGACCGTTCCAAAGAACCTTTCCCCGCCGACGATGCGGAACGCGCGCAGTTGTGGCGCAAAAAACTGAAAAACGACGTTCTTTATTTCCGGTTGCTCAAAAGGGCGATGGATTCCGGCGCCGTCACGGACGAAAAACGGACTGCGGCGTTCGATCTCGCGCCGGAAGAGCGCGTTTTGCGCCGTCTGCGCGATCTGGACAACGACGTGCGCGACCGTGAAAAGATCGAGATCCTCGGCATTTATCTCGACACGCTGGCGCGGGTTTTCGGACCGCATTCCGGATATGATTCACCGAGCCGCGAAGAGGATTTCGACATCCATATGAAATTGTCGCTTTCCGGCATCGGCGCGACGCTGACCAACGACGGCGGTTTCGTCAAGATCGTTTCGATCGTGCCCGGCGGCCCCGCCGCCCGCGACGGCAATCTGCAGATCGACGACCGCATTATTTCGGTCACGCAGGAAAACGGCGAGACCGTCGATCTGATCGATATGCCGATTTCCAAAGCGGTGCGTCATATCCGCGGTCCGGTGGGGTCGCGCGTCACGCTGACCGTATTGCCCGCCGAACAGGGCAAAAGCGCGATGCCCCGCACGTTGACGATCGTGCGCGAAAAGATCGACCTCGTCGACAGCGCCGCGAAAGGGGAAGTGCGCGAGATCGAATTCAACGGTTCCGCGCGCAAGATCGGTGTTCTCACGCTGCCGGGATTTTATCTGGACTTCGAGGGGTTCCGCCGCCATGATCCCGACGCCCGGCGCTGCAGCGTCGATGTGCGCCGCATTCTGGAAGACTTCAACGCGGCGAAAGTCGACGCCGTCGTCGTCGATCTGCGCCGCAACGGCGGCGGCAGTCTGCCCGAAGCGATCACGCTCGCCGGACTCTTTTTCCGGAGCGGTCCGGTGGTGCAGGTGCGCGACCGCGACCGCGACGTGGGCGTTTTGCGCGACCCCGATCCCGAGTGTATTTACGCGGGGCCGCTGGTGGTTTTGACAAGCAAACTTTCGGCGTCGGCAAGCGAGATCTTCGCTTCGGCGCTGAAAGATTGCAACCGGGCGCTGATCGTCGGCGACAGCCGGACGTTCGGCAAGGGGACGGTGCTTGAAGTGCTGAAACTCGAACCTTACCCCGCTTTTTTCGGAAAAACGATCCCGGCGGGCAGTCTTACCTGTGAAAACGCGATGTTTTTCCGCACGTCGGGCGCGTCCGTGCAACAGCTCGGACTTGCGTCGGATATCCGGCTGCCGAGTTTTTCGGAGGAAATGGAGATCGGCGAAATGTTTATGGACAATCATCTTCCGTGGGATTCGATCCGTCCGGTGACGCGTCCGGGATACGGAGCGGTCACGCCCGAAAAGATCAGGATCCTCGCGAAACACTCCGCGGAACGCATCGCCGCTTCCCCCGAATACGGCAAAATGCTTGAACAGATCGCGCTGGTGCGCTCGCGCCGCGAACGCAAGGAGGTCTCGCTCAACGAGGAGATCCGTTACCGGGAATATCTGGAGGAAAAACGCGCCGCCGACGAGGCGGACAAAGTCCTTTCGGATGCCGACGCGACGGACAAAAAGAGTTCCGATCCCGTACTCGACGAAAGCGTGAATATCGCGGCGGATTTCAGTCTGATGCAGTGACCGCTGTTTTTTTCATCGTTTTTACCGGAAAAAAAGACCGCTTCGATTTGAAACAAACCGGTTAACGTGATATATTCAGATCGTTCCCCGACATTTTGTCAAAGTTTCCAACCCAAAAGGGACGCGCGATGAAAAAAAGTTTTTTCCTGATGGCGGCGGTGTTGTCGGCGGTCGTGTCGGCGGCGGAGTTCCGGATCGAGCCGGAATTTTTCAACGACACGAAATCCTGGCGCCGGAGTCTTGATGCCAACACTTCCGGGAAGTGCCAGTTGACGGCGGTTTCGACGCAGAAAAATGCGATTTCCGAGACCTTTACGCTTCCCGAAAGCGGAACGTATTACGTCTGGGTGCGTTGTTTCAGTTTCGGTCAGGAATCGCGCAAAGTCAAACTTTTCATCGCCAACAAAGGTTTGGGCACGTTCGGCGACGCCGCGATCCCGGAAGGTGAAAAAAATCCCGATCTGCGCTGGGAAAAAGCGAAAAAAACGCTGGAACTTCCCGCCGGAAAGATGGTCGTGCAGATCGTGCCGGTCTCGCCGTATGCGCGCATCGACGCGATCGTGTTGACGACCGATCCCGCTTTTGTGCCGTCCGATTCGGCGAAGGATCTGAAAGAGATCGCGGAACTGCCTCCGCCCGAAGGCGTTAAAAAAGCGGCGTTCGCGCCGCCGGATTTCAAAGGAAAGGGCGGTGCGGTTCTGGTGCTTGCCGGCGGGCGTCCGTGGACGGGTGTCGAATTCGGGAAATATCTTTCCGACGCCGGAGCCAAAACGAAGACCCTTGATTCCCGTTATCTGGCTGGACAGGGCGGTTCGCCCATACGCGATATGCTCGGCGATTCGTTCGAGCCGACGCCCGACGACCGCATCACGCCGGAATTTGCGCAACTTGCTCAATATAAAGCGGTCGTCGTAAATCATATTCCCGGGAAGAATCAGAAAAACATCTTCACCGCCGAACGCGTCGGAGCATTGAAAAAATACGTTTCCGACGGAGGCGCATTGTTTTTGACGCGCGAAGCGCCCGATACGCTGGGCGAACTTCTGCCCGTCGAGGTGGAAGACGACGGCGATACGTCGCTGGAACTTTTCGCGACCCGCCCCGCAGGGAAAAATTTCGCGTTCCTGCCGGAAAAATGGCGTAATTTCGATCCGTTCAAAATGGTTCGCGCCAAAGCGGATGCGACGGTGCTTTCCGATCTCGTTTCCGAAGACGGACAAAAAGTCGCTCCGTACATCGTCGTCCGGAATTTCGGCAAAGGCAAAGTCCTCTTTTTCAACGGCAGTTTCGCCCGTCTCGGCAAAGTGGCGATGCTCTACTCCTGGGCATACGGCCGCGCGCTGATGGCGGCGATGCTCGCGGAAGTTTCCGGTCTGGATCTGACGCCGACGGAACTCGTCCTCAAAGAGGCGTCTTATCCCGCTCCGGAAAAACTCGGCGCCGTCACGACGCGCATCGGACTTCCCGAAATGGCGCTTTCCGACAGTGAAGGCGCAGTTGAGATCGACGGCGGCACGGCGAAATTTTCCGACGGCGCGAAACTTGCCGTCGATGAAAAAGGCGCGGTCTCGCTCTTTATGCCCGGTGCGGAAAAACCCTATGCCGTCGGGATGACGGCGCCGAAACTGCTCCTTTGCGTCGCCCAGCAGAAACTTACGTCGGGGACTAGCGAAGCGGTCGAAATGGGGGAAAAAGGCGTCAGCAACGTGGTTTGGAAATTCGGGAAACTCGAAGCCGACGGCAAATATGCGGTCCTTTCCTACCGCTCCGACAACGGCGCCGCAATGCAATGGGTCTTCAAAAGCGGCAAACTCGATCTCGACGGCCGCACTTATACAGGGATCGCGCAAAAGGCGAAGATCCTCGCCGCTCCGTCGCAGACCAGTTCGCTTGCCTGTGATTTCAAACTCGACATCGACGCGGCTTTCGCCCGCCGGATGAATTGCTATCAGCCGCCGCGCGGTTACTGCGATATGGATTTGAGCGGCGCCGTCGCATCCGACACCCAGCGGTGCAATTTCTTCCTCAACAGTCAGCCCTTCGGGTACATCAGCACGAAAGACGGCATTTTCGCCGAGATCGTCGAAAAGCCGCTTCCGACGGAAGTCCGTTTTTCGGTCGCCAAAGGCGATAAGGTCG
This sequence comes from Victivallaceae bacterium, assembly GCA_024405715.1. Classification (GTDB taxonomy): domain Bacteria; phylum Verrucomicrobiota; class Lentisphaeria; order Victivallales; family Victivallaceae; genus UBA1784. Next base: position 19,257 of record JAKSOG010000006.1, read on the forward strand.
TTTCCGCCAACATCACGCAACTCATCGGACGGCGCAACGCTCCCGTCGAAGGCGAATTCGTCTGGCAACTTTACAGCAACGGCGCCGAAAACGGCCACGCCGAATACATCGCCTTGTGGCAGTTCGCGCGTCATTTGCTGCGGCAGAGCGCCGGTTTGAAGGAAATGCCGATGCGCCCCACCGTCGGATATACCAACACCGCGTCGCCTTCCGAGATCGACGCGGCGATCGAAGCCGCCGGAAAACTGGGCGCACCGTATTGCAATCTGCCGCTTTGTCCCTCGTCGATCAGCAGTATCGACAGCGAAAAGAATATGGAAATCTACGCCAAGATCAAAGAATGCGGGATGCAGGCCTATCCGTGGACGGCGTGCGACTATACGGAAGGCACGGGCGACTGGATCTTCCGGAATCATCAGGATTGGCTTATGCGCGACGAAAAAGGCGGTATTTACGCCTATTTCACCAATCACCGCGTCATCGACCTTTCCAACCGGGATTTCCTCGACTGGTACTTCAAAAAACTCAAAAACATTTTCGACGCGGGCGTCGGCTACGTCTATATGGATATGGGCGGTCAGGCGTCGACCAACGTCAACTTCGCGGGCGCGGAAAGCAATCCGGGACTGCTCAACCAGATCCCGATTTTCCGCTATTACCACGACAACAATATTCTCTGCGGCGTCGAGGGGATGGACGCGCTCGTCATCGACAATTACTGGTATCGTTCCAACTTGTATCTGCCGATGGGCGGCAAAGAGTTCGCGACGCTCGGCGCCAGCATCGGGACGAACGAGGATTCCTCTTTCACGCTGCGGTATTTCCGCACGGCGATGTACGGCGCTTTTTCGCGCTTTCACGTGGACGGCTACGCGCAGAATTTCGAGCGTTGTCCCGGCGAGATCGCGACGATCGATCACATCGCGTCGCTTCTGCCGGCGATCAACGCCGCGCTCGATTTCGGGATGCCTTTCATCCGTCCGACCGAATACGGTACGACTTGGATCAACGACAAGGGCGGCGCCGTTTTCGTCTGGGACAATGTCGGAGAATTGAAACTGGATCTTCCCGACGGATTTGAAATCAAAAAGACGCAGATCCCCGACGGGAAAATGCGCGATTTTTCGCCGGAAGATCTGAAAAACATCGCTTCGGAAACGATCTTTCTGATCGGGAGAAAGTGATTCGGACGCAAAAAAAAGCGCGGCGGATTTCCGCCGCGCTTTTTTTGTGTCGTACCGTTTCGTTTCCGTCGGAGGAAATCAGAGGGATCCTTTGGTGGACAAAACGCCGTTGATGCGGGGGTCGATCTGGGTCGCCGCATCCAGGGCGCGGGCGAGACCTTTGAAGACGGCTTCAAAGAGGTGGTGATTTTCTCCGGCGGCGATTTGGCGGATATGGAGATTGAGCCCGCATTTGACGCAGAACGCCTGAAAAAATTCGTGAAACAGCCGGGCGTCGAAGCCGGCGACGAGTTCGGCGGGGGGACAAACGTCGTAATAGAGTCCCGGACGGCCGGAAAGGTCGAGCGCGATCATCGCGAGCGTTTCGTCCATCGGGGAAAGGCATTGCCCGTAACGGCGGATGCCGACTTTGTCGCCGAGGGCTTTCAAAAACGCTTCGCCGAGGACGAGTCCGAGGTCCTCGAAGGTGTGGTGACCGTCGACTTGAAGGTCGCCTTGCGCCTTGATCTCGAGGTCGAAAAATCCGTGGCGCGCCCACAATTCAAGCATGTGATCGAGGAAAGGCACTCCGGTCGAAACCGAACTTTTTCCGCTCCCGTCGATGACGAGCGTGACGTTGATGTCGGTTTCCCGGGTTTTGCGGGATACGGATGCGCTGCGCAGCATTTCCATAAAAGAATCCGTCCGTTATTAAAGTTTCACTTTTTTCGCGCCGGTGGAAGTTGGGAAATAGCACGGGAGATCCCCCGACTGGTAAGGAATGGTCGCCGCGTGACCGTCGAGACAAAAGATGTTGACTTCGTTGCGGTGGGCGTTTTGGAGCGCAACGGCGCTTCCGTCCGAAGAAGGAGCCGCGATGTTCGGCGTCCCGGGGACATAGCAACCGCCGAGCAGAAGCGAAGCCGCGGAAATCTCTCTCCGGGGTGATGAAGATGTCATCGTATACTTCGTCCCGCGCAAATCAAGTGTACCGGAAAACCGGGTCCCGTTGGGAAGGGTCGCGGTGCTTCCCGTACTGACGACACCGAAGCATCCGCTCAGCGCCGCGGAGGAATTCGCCGGATCGGTTTCCTCCGTGTAAGTAAGAGAGGAGCAACGGTAGGGTTTCATATCGGAGAGACGCCCCGTGCAGTACAAATAACTTGCCCAGTTCAAATCATGAGGTCCGGTACCGGAGGGCATCTGGTTGACGTCTGTGCTCCCTGAAATGAGGAAACCGCCGTTGGCTCCCATCGCGCTGAGCAGCGATGCCGCCGTCTGCCGCTGATTGTTGACGCATTGCGTTTTGTCGGCGGCGGCGCTCGCCGATCCGAGTACGGGGAAAAGTAATCCCGCCAGAATCCCGATGATCGCGATGACGACCAGAAGTTCCACCAACGTAAAGCCGCGCTTTTTCATGACCGATCTCCTTTGACGGTTGTTTTGTGCAACGCATCCTTTTTTATAGGATACTGTTTTGGCGGCGTTTTGTCAAGCCGCAAGCGGATAAAAGCCGCGTTTTTTTGTAAAAATCATCTTTTGACGATTGAAAAATAACGCATACGGTGTTACTGTTCATAGCGTGATAACTTGAAAGGGCGGTGCGGCAAATGAAAGGTCCCGGTTTTTTCGGCAAGATCCTGTTCGGTGTTTTCCGGCGTTTTGCCCGGCATCCGCTGGTCGTGGCGAGTTACAATCTCCGCACCGGCGGCGCCGCGCGCGAAAACGATGCCGCCAAGGGGCTGGACTGGAACGTCCGTTTCCCCGCCGTGCTGGAGATCCTCAAAAAGCATCGGCCGCAGATCGTCGGCACGCAGGAATTGCGCGATTATCAGCTCAACGAGATCTTGCAGGCGACGCAGTTCCGTTCCGTCGGGATCGCCCGCAACGGCCGTTTGAGCGGCGACGAATTTTCGGCGATCCTCTACGATCCGCGGCGGCTGTCGCTGGTCGATTCCGGCACGTTCTGGCTGTCGCCGACGCCGGGGACGCCGTCGGTCGGTTACGACGCCCGTTTCCCGCGCATCGCGACGTGGGCGATCTTTGCCGACCGCCGCACCAAAAAGAAACTCGTCGTCTACAACACGCATCTCGACCACATCGGCGTCGTTTCCCGTCAGGAAGGGATCAAAATGATCGTGCATCACGCGGAAAAATCGGCGACCGATCTGCCGTTGATCCTGACCGGAGATTTCAACGCGGTTCCCGATTCGCCCACCTACCGGACGGCGACGGGATTTCTGCGCGATGCGCGCACCGCCGCGAACAAGGTCGCCGGCGCGCAATATACGTTTCACGGATTCCGCGACATTCCGGCGGGACGCATCGGCGCCGTGCTTGATTACGTTTTCGTTTCGTCGCAGATCAAGGTGCTTTCCCACTACACCGACGTCGGAAAAATCGACGGGATTTTCCCGTCCGATCACGCGCCCGTCGTTGTCAAGATCGTTTTGCCGTGAATCTTTTTTCATAGGAGAAAAAGCAATGAAAAAATCGTCCTTCACCCTCGTCGAACTTCTGGTCGTCATCGGCATCATCCTGGTGCTGGCGGGACTGCTCATCCCCGCCGTTTCCGGCGTGCAGAAACAGGGACGCATCACCCAGGCGAAATCGGATATGTCCACGATCTCGATGGCGCTGGCGGCATTTGCTTCCGACAACGGCGGGAAATATCTCGGCGCGAGTACCGGGAGCGGCAGCCGTTCCAGTTACCAATGGGGCAACGTCTCCGTCGCCCCCCAAAACGGCACCGTCAAATTTAATGCCGCCAATGCGCCCTGGGTGATCTGGGAATTGAGCAACCCCGACGATACGAACTCCGTGAAAAACAACAAACGGAAGATCCGTTATCTTGATCCGTCCCCCGATTACGACGGCGGCAAGCCGGGAGCGAACAACTGGCTGGATCCCTGGGGAACCGCGTATGTGATTTTGTTCCGCGCTCCCGGCAACGATTTTATGAATGTCCATGCCTCCGGCACGACGCATAACCTCTACGCCGACGTCGCCCTCTATTCCTGTGGTCCTGACGGAACCGACAACAACGGGTGCAACGTCGAAACGGACAATCACGGCGTCAACACCGCTGACGACGTCGCCACCTGGCATAAGTAATCGTTGCGATGCGGTGCAAAAAAGGAGCCGGAAATGGAAAATCCGGCTCTTTTGCGCTATATTAACAGCAATGGAGAAAACGGATATGCCGATTTTTCGTTTTTACTGTGAAAAATGCGACCGCGCGTTTGAATTGCTTTTGCCGCGTTTCGATGCGCCGGCGCGTTGTCCGCAATGTCAAAACGCCGACCTGCGCCGCGAAAACACCGCGTTCGCCGCAATGACCGGGAAATCCGGACGTTGCGCCGCTTCGGGCAATTGTCCGCACGAATCGTCGGGATGCTCCTGCGGATGCGGGTGCGGAAGTCATCATCACCATTGATGCGATGAACAAAAAACAGTTGATCTCGGCGCTCGAAGCGCTTGATATGCGCCCCGGACGGGGACTGGGACAGAATTTTCTGCTCGACGGCAATCTTCTTGATTTCATCGTCCGCGCTTCGGCGCTGACCGCCGGAGAGCGCGTTCTGGAAGTCGGTCCCGGATTCGGCGCGCTGACCGAAAAATTACTCGCCGCCAAAGGCCGGGTCACCGCCGTCGAATTCGATCACCGGCTCGCCGACTATTTGCGCAAACGGTTCGACGGCAAAGAGTTGGAAATCATCGAAGCCGACGCCTGCCGCGTCGATTACCATGCGGTTTTCGGCGACGAACCCTTCAAGGCGATCGCCAATCTGCCGTATGCGATCAGCAGCGTTTTCATCGCCGCGCTGATCGACGGCGCGGCGAAGCCGCAGTCGATGCTCTTTATGTTGCAAAAGGAAATGGGCGAACGCCTCGCCGCCGCACCGGGGAGCAAAGCGTACGGCGCATTGTCGGTGCGCTGTCAATTGCGTTACGATGTTTCGCTCGTGCGCATCGTGCCGCCCGAAGTCTTTTATCCGGCGCCGGAAGTCGATTCCGCGCTGGTGAAATTCGTCCGGCACGACCGTTATGACCTCGGGGACGGGATCGGCGAACGCGCCGACGCCGTCGTCAAACTCGCATTCAGTCAACGACGCAAACAACTGGGCAAAGTGCTCGGCCGCGGCGGTTACGACCCCGAAAAGGTCGCCGCCGCCTTTGCGGAAACCGGATTCCCGTTGGAGATCCGCCCCGACCGCATCGGCGTCGAAGGATTTTATCAATTGGGTCGTCTGTTGAGAAAGGAGTCCTTATGCCGATAAACGCTTTGCAGGAAGAGATCCTCCGGCTCAAAGTCCAGCGCCACGCGCTGATCCTCGCACACAATTACGTCGATTCCGCCATTCAGGAGATCGCCGATTTTTGCGGCGATTCGCTCGAACTGAGTGTCAAAGCGGCGAAAACCGATGCCGAAGTCCTCGTTGTCTGCGGCGTGCGCTTTATGGCGGAAACCGTCAAGATCCTTTCCCCCGACGCGCTCGTGCTGCTGCCCTGCGCCGACGCGCTTTGCCCGATGGCGGAAATGGCTTCCGGCGACGCCGTCCGCAGCGCCCGCGCCGCAATGCCGGATGCGACTTTCGTCGCCTATGTCAACACCACCGCCGAAACCAAGGCGCAGGTGGATATTTGCTGTACCAGCGGGAACGCCGAAAAGATCGTCGCGTCGATCCCGCGCAAGAACTCCATTCTGTTCCTGCCCGACCGCAATCTCGGCCGCAACGTCGCCGCCAAACTCGGCCGCGAGATCAATTGCTGGCACGGTTGCTGCCCCGTCCACGACGCCGTTACCGTCGAAATGATCGAAACGGCGCGGAAGATCCACCCCGGCGCCGAAGTGCTCGTCCATCCCGAATGCCGTCCCGAAGTCGTCGCCGCCGCCGATCATGCGTTGAGTACCGGGGGAATGTTGCGCCACGTCCGCGAAAGCGGCAACAAACGTTTCATCATCGTCACGGAATGCGGTATCCTTTTCCGGCTCCGCAACGAGAATCCCGGAAAGGAATTTTTCGAGATCGAACCCCGTCTGGTCTGCGCCGATATGAAAAAGATCACACTGGAAATGGTCCGCGACGCGCTCATCGACCTCAAACCCGCCGTCGAACTGGATCCCGACGCCGCCGAACACGCCCACTGCGCCATCAGCCGGATGCTCGACGTCAAATAACGTTTTTCCCATCCCAAATCAAGGAGTTTTCATTATGCGTATTCTCGTTACAGGAGGAGCCGGTTTCATTGGCAGTCACATCGTCGAACACTTTCAAGGCAAAGCGGACATCCGCGTCTTCGACAGTCTGCGGTCCGGCTACCGCAAAAATCTCGACGGTATGGACGTCGAATTCATCGAAGGCGACATCCGCGACCGCGACGCCGTCGAAAACGCCATGCAAAACGTCGATTACGTTTTCCACCTCGCGGCAATGATCAGCGTTCCCGAGTCGATGTCCAAAATTTCCGAATGCATCGACATCAACGGCCTCGGAATGATCAACGTCCTCGAAGCCGCCGCCAAAGCCAAAGTCAAAAAACTTTGCTTTTCCACGTCCGCCGCCATCTACGGCGACAACCCGGTGACGCCGAAACTTGAATCGATGTTCCCCGAACCCAAAAGTCCCTATGCCGTCACCAAACTCGACGGCGAATATTATTGCAAAATGTTTACCGCCGAACGCGGATTGCCCACCGCCTGCCTGCGCTATTTCAACGTCTTCGGACCGCGTCAGGATCCCAAAAGCGCATATGCCGCCGCCGTACCGATTTTTATCTCAAAAGCACTTCACAATGAACCGCTTACGATTTTCGGCGACGGCGAGCAGACCCGTGATTTCATCTTCGTCAAGGATATCGTCGGCGCCAACGCCTTTTTCGCGATGAACGACAAGACCGGCGTCTACAATATCGCCTGCGGCGGAAAAATCACCATCAACGATCTCGCCCGCGAGATCATCCGCCTGACCGGATCCAGATCCGAAATCGTCCATCTCCCGGAACGTCCCGGCGACGTCAAGCATTCCCGCGCATGCACCGACCGTCTCGATCAGGCGGGGTATATACGCCAATATACGTTCTCTCAGGGGTTGGACATCACCATCAAGGCCTATCGCGCCGCCATGAATGTGTAACGCTCAAGACCGGAGATACGGGGGGCTTTCCGCCCCCCTTTTTTTTTACCTTTCCCGACTGCGGCGTGGCATCAGAAGGGGGCTTATATTCTTAATTTTGCCGGAGAGAATCGGCGATGTCGTCGATGATCTCATCGAGGGAATGGCGGGGAGACCATCCGGTGAGGGAGGAAATGGCGGAAATATCGGGTTTGCGGCGGCGCATATCTTCGAATCCGGGACGGTAGGCCAAATCGTAGGGGATAAATTCGACGGAGGAGGTACTGCGGGTGCGGGCAATGACTTTGCGCGCGAGACGGGAAATGGAAATGAGGTCGGTGCCGCCGATGTTGTAGATATTGCCGAACGATTTTTTTTCATCGGCGAGAAGAATGAGGGCACGGACAACGTCGCGGACGTGGCAGAAGCATCGGGATTGCCTGCCGTCGCCGTAGACGCGGAGGGCCCGGTTGTGAAGCGCGGCGTCGACGAAACGGGGCAGGACCATGCCGTACTTTCCGGTCTGCCGCGGTCCGACGGTATTGAAAAGACGCACGACGGTTCCGGGAAAATCGCGGTTCTGGCAAAACGCCATCAACAGAAATTCATCAAGGAGTTTGGAACAGGCGTAACTCCACCGGGAACGGTAAGGGGACCCGAGACGCAGATCGTCGGTTTCGGCGAAAGCGCCTTTGGCGGATTTGCCGTAGACTTCGCTGGTTGACGTGATGATCGTGCGGCGTTTGTAGCGGGCGGCGAGGGAAAGGATGTTTTCGGTGCCGCGGACGTTGGTAAAAATCGTTTGCGCGGGATCTTCGACGACTTTTTCGACGCCGACGGCGGCGGCGAGATGAAAGATCGTATCGCAGGCGCGAACGATTTTTTCAAGACGGTCGCCGGATCCGGTGACATCGATTTTTTCGATATGCAGCGCGGGATGACCGGCGACGGCGGCGAGGTTGCGGAGCGACCCGGTGGAAAAATCATCGGCGACGGTGACGGAGCAATTCCGATCAAGAAGAGCTTCCGTCAGAAAACCGCCGATGAATCCGGCGCCGCCGGTGATCAGGACTTTTTTCATAACCGGGTCGCGGCTCCGGAACGGGGGACAGCCCGTTCCGGAGCGGGGATGTATCACTTATTTCTGGTGATAGATGGTATGGAGCAAGTGATGCGCTTTTTCGCCGCCGGGCGTGCCGAGATAATCCCGATAGAGCAATTTGATGTCGGGATTGTCGTGGCTGCAACGGAGCGTTTTGCGTTCGTCTTCGGAATAGAGTCCTTTCATCCGTTTCTCAAGAAGATCGGCCTGACCGTGGAGGAAGGGCTGCCCGCCGCCGTTGATGCAACCGCCGGGACAGGCCATGATTTCGATCGCCTGGAAACGGGCGGGGTCTTTGCGCACCATTTCAAGGACCCTGCGGGCGTTGCCCAGTCCGGAACAGACGGCGACACGGATGCTTTTTCCCGGAGCGATCTCGACGGTCGCTTCTTTGAGGCCGTCGAGTCCGCGGACGGCGCGGAAGTTGATGGCGTCGCCGTCGAGATTTTTGCCGTTGAGGATGAAATAGACGGTACGGCAGGCGGCTTCGAGGACGCCTCCGGTGACGCCGAAAATATCGGCGGCGCCGGTGGAATCGCCCAGCGGGCTGTCGTAATCGGAATCTTCCATATTGGCGAGATTGACGCCGGCTTCCTTGAACATCCGGCAAAGTTCCCGGGTGGTGACGACGAAATCGACGTCGCGGACGCCGTCGCGCGAAAATTCCGGACGGGCGGCTTCATATTTTTTCGCCTGGCAGGGCATGACCGAAACGACGACGAGATCCTGCGCTTTGACGCCGATCTTTTCGGCGTAATAACTTTTGGCGATCGCGCCGAACATCTGCTGGGGCGATTTGCAGCTTGACGGGATGTGGAGCAGATCGGGGAAGTTGTGTTCGATGAAGTTGATCCATCCGGGACAGCAACTGGTCAAAATCGGCAGGTCTTTGCCGGAAGTGACGCGCTCGACGATCTCGTGGGCTTCCTCCATAATGGTCAAGTCGGCGGAAAAGTTGGTGTCGAAAACTTTGTCGAATCCGAGCGCGCGGAGACCGGAAACGAGTTTACCGGTGATGGGTTTTCCCGGCTCGAAACCGAATTCCTGACCGACGGCGACGCGGACGGCGGGAGCGGTCTGGACGATGACGGTCTTGGAAGGATCGTTGATCGCCGCCCAGACTTGCTTGACGTAGCTGATGCCGGTGATCGCGCCGACGGGGCAGGCGTTCACGCACTGTCCGCAGAACGTGCAGCTGGTGTCCGCAAGCGGCATCAAATTGGCGGTGCCGACCTTGGCGTTGAAACCGCGGCCGAAACCGGTGAGGGTGCCGACGGTCTGGACTTTGTTGCAGACGGTTTCACAGCGGCGGCACATAATGCACTTGGAAAGATCGCGCATGATCGCTTCGCTGGAAACGTCGACGTCGAAATGATTGACTTCGCCCTTGTATTCGACTTCGCGGATGCCGAAATCGGCGGCGAGTTTTTGCAGACTGCACTCCTGGTTTTTGGGGCAGACAAGGCAATCCTGGGGATGGTCGCTGAGCATCAGTTCAAGCACGGTGCGGCGGGCGTTGAGCGCGCGCTGGGTGTTGGTATGCACGACCATGCCTTCGGCGACGGGGGTGGCGCACGCCGGCGCGAGATTGCGGCGGCGTTCGACTTCGACGACGCAGATGCGGCAGGAGGCGGGTTTGTTGGAAACGCCGCATCCGAGTTTTTCGCAATAGCAGAGCGTCGGGATCTTGATGTTGAGTTTCCGGGCGGCGTCCAGAATGGTGGAACCAACCGGCACGGAAACCGGTTTCCCGTTGATGGTGAGATTGACGGTAGTGTTGTTCATCGTGATCAGTCCTTGACAATGGCTTTTTTCGGACATCCGTCGATGCAGGCGCCGCATTTGATGCATTTGCTCTGATCGATGACGTGCTTTTGTTTGATTTCACCGGAAATGGCGCCGACGGGGCAGTTGCGTTTGCATTTGGTGCAACCGATGCACGCGTCGGTGATCGTCAGTTTGAAAAGCTTGCGGCAGGTGCCGGCGGGGCACTTTTTGTCGCGGACGTGGGCGATGTATTCGTCCTTGAAGTAGCGCAACGTGCTGAGGATCGGATTCGGCGCGGTCTGCCCGAGACCGCAGAGGGCGGTGTCGGCGATGGTTTTGGCGAGCCGTTCGAGATCGTCGAGCATTTTTTCGTCGCCGTTGCCGTCGCAGATTTTTTCGAGCATTTCGAGCATCCGGCGGGTACCGATGCGGCAGGGGGTGCATTTGCCGCAGGATTCGTCCTTGGTGAAACCGAGGTAGAATTTCGCCATCGCGGGCATGCAGTCCTTGTCGGAAAGCACGATCATACCGCCGGAACCCATCATCGAGCCGATCTTGGACAAATTGCCGTAATCGATCGGGGTGT
>JAKSOG010000060.1 GCA_024405715.1 Victivallaceae bacterium
GCTGGGCAAAAAAATGGAGGCGTGGACCGGAGTCGGACCGGTTTACGCGATTTTGTTCGCATCGGCTCCGTTGATTTTTTTGCCGCTGGGCAAAAAAATGGAGGCGTGGACCGGAGTCGGACCGGTTTACGCGATTTTGTTCGCATCGGCTCCGTTGATTTTTTTGCCGCTGGGCAAAAAAATGGAGGCGTGGACCGGAGTCGGACCGGTTTACGCGATTTTGTTCGCATCGGCTCCGTTGATTTTTTTGCCGCTGGGCAAAAAAATGGAGGCGTGGACCGGAGTCGGACCGGTTTACGCGATTTTGCAGACCGCTGCCTAACCGTTTGGCTACCACGCCTCGTAGAGGTTTGCTTAATATAGTGCGGAGCGGAGATTTTGTCAAGCCGCACGGGAGCTTTTTCCGCAAAAAGAACTTATTGCCCGCCGAAAGCGCGGAAACAACGGACGCAATGCCCGGGCGAAATCTCCTTTAATTCCGGCGTTTCACGCCGGCAGCGCTCCGTCGCATACGGACAACGCGGATGAAACGTACACCCTTCGGGGGGCGAAAGCGGAGACGGCACGTCGCCCTGCAGAATGATCCGCTGATGCTCCGGCTGGTCGACGCGGGGGATCGCGGAAATCAACGCTTCCGTATAAGGATGGCGCGCGTCGGCAATCAGTTCGCGGGATCCGGCGCTTTCGACCACACGACCGAGATACATCACAAGGATCCGGTTGGAAATATGTTCGACCACCGCAAGATCGTGGGCGATAAAAAGAAAACTCGTTTGCGTTTCACGCCGGATGTCGTCCAAAAGATTGACGATCGACGCCTGCACGCTCACGTCCAACGCCGAAACCGGTTCGTCCGCCACAATGAAAAGCGGGTCCGCCGCCAAACTGCGCGCAATCCCGATCCGCTGGCGTTGTCCGCCGGAAAACTGGTGGGGATAACGGTCGAGCGCATCCGCTTTCAAACCCACTTTCGTCAGAAGCGCCGCCGCCTTTTCCCGCCGGACGGCACGCGGCGGCGCCGCAACTGCAAGCCGGAGCACTTCGTCGAGCGACTCGAAAATCGTCAGCCGCGGATTCAGCGATCCGTAAGGGTCCTGAAAGATCATCTGATATTTGCCGCACATTTTTTTGCGGGCGCGAAGATTTTTCGTCCCGGCGATCTCCACACCCTGAAGCCGGATCGAACCGCGCGAAACGTCCACGAGCCCGACGAGCGCACGTCCGAGCGTGCTTTTGCCGCATCCGGATTCACCGACCAGACCGATCGTTTCCCCGGCGTGCAGACAAAAGGAAACGTCGCTCACCGCGTGCAGAAAACGTTTTTTCCGGAACCACGCTCCGCGCACCGGATAATCGACGCAGAGCCCCTGAACTTCCAACAAAGCCGTACTCATTTCACCTCGTCCGCAAAAACGACCGCCGCCGTCATATTGTCGTGCGCGCCGCCGAGAAATCCCGCGCGCATAAGTTTGTCGACCGCACGGCGCGGCGAATCGGAATCACGCAAAATTTTCTCGATTTCCTCGAAATCAATTTCCCGGTAAAGACCGTCCGTACAAAGCAGAAAACGGTCGCAGGGCATAAGTTTTTCGTATCTGAAATCCCCTTCGATCGTCTTTTTCGAGCCGACGGCGCGATAGATCATACAACTCAATTTTTCACGTTCGGCGGGGAAACAACCGTGTTCGGCGAGATATTTTTCCGACAGCGTATGATCCGCCGTCAACAACGACAGCGCGCCGTCGCGCAGACGGTAGATGCGGCTGTCGCCGACGTGGATAAGCCCCGCGCCCCCCGCGCAGAGCGCAAGCGCGCAAAGCGTCGTTTCCGCTTTGATCTTGCGGGCGCGGTCGAGCGCGCGGACATCGCTGTTCGCCTGCAAAAGCGCGCCCCGCAAAAAAACTTCCAACTCTTCCCGGATCGCGAGTCTTTCCACGACCGCAGCTTTCCCCGATGCCGCGAACGATTTGCAACACGCCGAACTGGCAACGTCGCCGTGTCCCTGACAACTTACTCCGTCGGCGACCGCCGCGAGCAGGAAGTCATTTTTTTCCGTCAGACAAAAAGCGTCTTCGTTGTTCGCTCGCACCGCGCCGCGGTTGCTTTCGCCCGAAGCCGTAAAAATGAAACGGGACGCCATTTAAACTCCTTTTCCCGGGCAGGGAAATCCTTTCAAGATCGCATTTCATATTATAACGTGCAAGCGGTCGCTTTTCAAGCCGGACGGCTCCCCTTTATAAAAAAATACGCCTTGCAGACACCGAAAACGCATTTTTCATTTGCAATCGCGGGGCTCGGGCATTATATTATTAAACTTATCCATAAGCTGTCAATAATTTTGTCAACCATACAGGAGAAAAAATTATGTACGCGATCATCAAATGCGGCGGAAAGCAACTGACCGTCAAAACGGGCGACATCGTGGAAGTCGAAAAACTCGACGCCGAAGTCGGCGCGCAAGTAACGTTCGATCAGGTTCTCGCGGTCGGCGAAGAAGGCGCCAAACTCGACGTCGGCACGCCGCTCGTCGAAAACGCCAAAGTTTCCGCCAAGGTGCTGGACATTTTCCGCGCCAAAAAGATCGTCGTTTTCAAGATGAAACGCCGCAAGGGTTATCGCCGCACGCACGGTCATCGCCAGACGCTCTGCCGCGTCGAGATCGGCGCGATCGAGAGATAATCCCGATGAATTACGATGTCAACGGCGCCCTCGTCGGCACCGATTTGCCGTTGCCGCTTGTCAACCGCGGCAAAGTGCGTGACGTTTACGATCTGGGCGACGCATTGCTTTTCGTCGCGACCGACCGTTTGAGCGCCTTCGACGTGATCCTGCCGACGGGCATCCCCCGCAAAGGCGAAGTGCTTACGCAGATCTCGCTTTTCTGGTTCGGACTGCTCGGCGACATTCCCAATCACCTGCTTTCCGCCGACGTGACGACCCGCAGGGAACTCGTCCCCTATGCGAAAGATTTGCAGGGGCGTTCGATGATCGTCAAAAAAGCGAAAGTCCTGCCCATCGAATGCGTCGTACGCGGTTATCTCGTCGGCAGCGGGTGGAAAGATTATCAGAAATCCGGCACGGTTTCCGGCATCCGGTTGCGTCCCGGTTATCTGCAGGCGTCCAAACTCGACGAACCGCTTTTCACGCCTTCGACCAAAGCCGCCGTCGGCGACCACGATGAAGCGATCAGTTTCGAGCGCACCGCCGAGATCATCGGCGCCGGCAAAGCGACGATCCTGCGCGATATGGCGCTCAAAATTTATTCCGCCGCCCGCGACTATGCCGCCGGGAAAGGGATCATCGTCGCCGACACCAAATTTGAATTCGGCGAAGTCGACGGCAAAATCATTCTCGTCGACGAAGTGCTTACGCCCGATTCGAGCCGTTTCTGGCTCGCCGATCAGTATCAGGTCGGGACGAGTCCCGTCAGTCTGGACAAACAGTACGTCCGCGATTATCTTGAAACGCTCGACTGGGACAAATCCGCCCCCGGTCCTTCCCTCCCCGCCGAAGTGGCAAAAAAGACGACGGAAAAATATCTCGAAGCCTATCGGATGCTTGCGGGAAAATCCCTCTGACGCCGCATTTCAAGTGTGATGCGACTCCGACGGCAGTTTCGCCGCCGGAGTTTTTTTATCGGCGGGAAGAAAAAACAGGAGAAACGGGATCCGTTATTTTTTCAGCGCGCCGTTTCTCCGGGAAAATTCGCAACCGCAGAAATTCTGCCGGTAGAAACCGTTTTCACGGGCGATCCGGCAACTCTCGGCATAGGTGCCGTTCTTTTTGAAGTCGATCGCTTCAAAAGCGGACATATTTTCCGCCGCCGCAAAGATCTGCGCGCTGTTTTTATGAGGACTGACGGTCAGCGTCGTAGCGAATTTTTCTCCGGTTTCGGCGGCGCGCGCCGCCGTGCGGAGCAAGCTGAAGCGGAAACAGCGGTCGCAACGGCGGCCGTGTTCCGGTTCGCTTTCAAGACCGCGCACGGCTTCGAGCCAGGAACCGTGGTCGTAAGGATCGACTTCCAGTTCCATTTTGCAAAGCGCCGCCAGTTTTTTCACGGATTCAAGCCGGCGGTCGAATTCGGCGCGGTCGGCGAGATTGCTGTTGGAAAAATAAAGCCGCGCCGCGCGTCTTTCCTTCTGCAAAGCGGAAACGCAACCGCCGCCGCAGGGAGCGCAACAAATGTGAAGGAGCAATGTTTCCGGCGTTTTCACTTTTTTTCCGCCGCATCCGCATCCCGGCGCCGCAGATTCGCCGCAGTCACGGCATTGCGCATCAGCATTGCGATCGTCATCGGACCGACGCCGCCGGGGACGGGCGTGATCGCCCCGGCAACGGGAAGCGCTTCGTCGAAATCGACGTCGCCGACCAACCGGTTTTTGCCCGTCTTTTCATCGAAGATGCGGTTGATCCCGACGTCGATGACGACCGCGCCTTTTTTCAGCATCGCGCCCTTGACGAAACGGGGTTTCCCGATCGCCGCGATGACGATGTCCGCCCGGGCGATGTGTTCCGCAAGATGTTCGGTCGCCGAATGAACGACCGTTACCGTCGCGTCCGCATCGGGAGCTTTTTGCATCAGCAACGCCGCCATCGGTTTGCCGACGATATTGCTCCTGCCGATGACGACCACGTCCTTGCCGCGGCAGGAAACGCCCGAACGCCGCAACAATTCCAGAACGCCGAACGGCGTACAGGGCATCAATCCCCGTTCGCCGCCGATCAAAAGTTTTCCGACGTTGGATTCGCAGAAGCAATCGACGTCTTTGGCGGGGTCGATCGCCCGGATCACACGCGCTTCATCAATCGTTTCCGGCACCGGAGACTGTACGAGAATGCCGTCGATCGTATCGTCGGCGTTGAGTTCCGCGATTTTGTCGAGCAACGCGGCTTCCGGCGTATCGGCGGCCATCGGGATCCCTTCGGAACGGATCCCGACTTCGGCGCAGGTGCGGATCTTGTTGCGCACATAGACCTGCGAAGCCGGATCGTCGCCGACGAGGATCACCGCCAACGCGGGAGCGCGACCGTATTTCGAGCGAAAAATTTCAACCTCGCGCTTCGTTTCTTCGTTGATCGAAGCGGCGATCGCCTTGCCATCAATGATTTTCGCGGGCATACAGGAACTCTCCTCAATCCAGTTTCAATTTGCTTATGATCGCCCGGGCGGTCGCTTCCATTTCGCCGTCCGCGTATTTAAGTTGGCGCCAATTCCAGCGGAAAGTGTCTTCGACGCCGCGGGGGATGACGTGCAAATGAGCGTGCATGACCACCTGTCCGGCGGCGGTGCCGTCGGCGAGATGCAAATTGAACGCATCGTAAAGATCCTGACGTTTCAACGCGATCCCGATGCGGCTTCCGACCCGGAACATCCTGCCCGCCGTGCTTTCGGGGATCGTCGAAGCGGATTCGTGATGTTCCTTGGGGATGACCAGCGTATGGCCGAAATTGATCGGTCCGAGATCGGGAGGGGCATAGGGCAGAGGGTCTTCGTAGATGTTGGCCGGCGGGGTCTCGCCCGCCGCGATTTTGCAGAAAATGCAGTCGCTCATTTTATTTCTCCGTAAAAAGTTTCAAAATCGAATTCTGATCGCCGAAAACCGTCAGCGTATCGCCCTGTTCGAGCATCGTGTCGGGACCGGGCTGAACGTTTTCGGTGGAATTGGTTTTTTTGAACAGCAGAACCGTTACATGATACTGTCCGCGCAGATTCAGTTCCTTGAGCGTTTTTCCGGCGAGTTTTTCCGGGACCAAGACCTCGGCGATCGCGGAACCTTTGAAGGAAAAAAGATCGGTCACGTTCGCCAGCGACAGTCGGCGCGACAAATGGCGGGCGACGTCGAGGTCCGGCTGGATCACTTCGTCCGCGCCAAGCCGGTAGAGGATGCGTTCCTGAATGTCGCTCGTCGCTTTGACCAGAATGCGCCGGGCGCCTTCCTGTTTGAGGAGCGTCAGCGCCAGAACCTGTTTTTCAAAATAGGAACTCATCCCGAGGATCACCGCGTCGAATTTGCCGACGTTGAGTTCGCGCACCGCATCTTCGTGCGTCACGTCGGCGATCACCGCGTCGGTCACTTTGTCGCGGACTTCCTCCACGCGTTCGGAAGAAACGTCGCAGACCATGACCGTATTGCCCGCGCCGCTCAATTCCAGCGCGAGTTTCGTGCCGAAGGAACCGAGTCCGAAAACGGCGTAATTGTTTTTGCCCATGCGTTGTATCTCCTTATTCCATAAAGTCGAATTTAACCGATGATCACCCGTTCCGACGGATACTGTACGACACCGGGTTTTTCCCTGCCCATCAGGAAAAGCATAAACGTGAACGGTCCCAGTCTTCCGAGATACATCAGCGCGATGATGAAAAGTTTTCCGGAAAAGTTGATGTGCTGGGAAACGCCGAACGACAACCCCGTGGTCGTCAGCGCGGAAACCGCTTCAAAAAGGTTGTCGCCGATGCCGCCCGCCGGATTGAAAAGCTGCATCGCGATCACGGCAAAACAACCGATCACGATGAAAATGACGATGATCGAAAAAGCGCGCAACACGGTTTCCTGCGCCATCCGCCGCTTGAAAAGCAATACGGCTCGTTCGCCCGAAATCGTACTGGCGATCGCCCCCGCGGCGATCGCCGCCGTCGTGATTTTGATGCCGCCCCCGGTGGAACCGGGACCCGTGCCGATCATCATCAGGATCACGACCAGCGCCACACTGACGGGCGGCAATTCCGACAGCGGGAAAGTCCCGAACCCCGCCGTCCGCGCGGTCGCCGAAAGGAAAAAGGCGTCGAACCAATCCAGACGGTCGTTGACGTGCAGTCCGAAAAGATAAAAAAGCACCGTCCCGCCGATCAACAGAAAAAAACTTCCCCACAACACGATCCGGGAATGCAACCTCAAACCGCGACCGTATTTGACCGCCTGCCAGAGGTCGTAGATCACATAGACGCCGAGCCCTCCGAGAATGCTCAACGCGGCACATCCGATCTGGCAGATGCGCCCCTGCGAAGCCATACTGTCGGGGAACGGGGTGAAACCGGCATTGCAGAAACTCGTGACCGCGACCATCGCCGAACGGGGAACGGCAAGCAACCAGTCGGCGCCGTTGAGCAATGCTCCGACGTAGATCACGATGAAACCGCACCCCTCGCTGACGAGCATATATCCGACAACCGTGCGGGTCAATCCTTCGGAACCGCGCAACGAAAAATTGTCGTTCAACCGCGAGATCAGCAATGCGTCGCTGAAAGAAAGTCCGCGCCCGAGCGCGAGCAGGATCGACGCGCTCAACGTCATCACCCCGATCCCCCCCGCCTGAACCAGCAGTACGATCAACGTCTGCCCGAAAGGAGAAAATTCCGTGATCCCGACACTTGTCAAACCCGTCACGCAAACGGCGCTCGTTGCCATAAAAAAGGCGTCGATCCAGCGCAACGACCCGTCGGCGCGCATAACCCACGGCAACTTCAACAGCAGCGTGCCGACGGCAATCAGTACGGCGAAAGAAAAAAGGAACAGCAATTGCCCGCGTTTGACGAACGTATAGGTCATACGCAGAAACTCCGCTTACCAGCCTTCCGTGACCTGGACGACGATATTTTTGGCGGCCTCATACCCCGCCTGACGGAGCGCGTATGTACGGCTGACTTCAAGATCGGGTCCCGACATGAACGTCGCGCTTCCGGTAGCCGTGCGGTCTTTGATCAGCGGCGCGGCGCGGCCGGGGATCATCACGGAATAAGTGATCGAAATCGATACGCGCCACTGATTGGGGCGCAGATCATCGTCGTCGGTATCGCTGCTCCAGGATATTTCGGAGTATTTGTAGGAAACGACCTTGGCATACAAAATGCAGTCCGCCTTTTTCTCGTCGGTAACTTTCATCGTGCCGTCCACCTGAAAACATTCCGCCAGGACTGAACGGATCTGCGTGCTGAGATTGTACGCCAGCGTTTCGTTGGTCACGGGACCGATGCCGATCGTTTTGAGCTGGGGATGCCCGATATACCCGATGCGGTAACCGCAACCGCAAAGCGTCAGCGCCAGGCAAAGTGCCAGAGAATATTTCATTTTTCGCATCACTTTTCTCCTTTTCCGTCTTCCGGATGCAAATGCAGATCGGGGACCATCAGCATATAATGATTGCCGTTCTCCCCGGGATTGAGCAAAATTCCGGATGCTTCGCCGGGGATCTGGTAGGTATGGATGCGGGGAAGACGCGAACCGGCATCCGGAAGAAAAGCGTCGGGAACGTAACTTTTGTCCAACTCGGCGAGCGCCTCCTCGGAATCCGGAGCCGATTCGCTGTCGGGATAATCAATGAGGACTTTGGCGAGATAGCGTTCGGCGGCATCGGTGCGTCCTTCCTTGCGATAATACTGCGCCATCTCGTACAACCGTTTCGCCTGCGCATCCTTGTAGGAAAGGAGTCGTCGGCGCACCCAGCCGTTTTCGGTGGCGTCGGGATATTGCTTTTGGAAATCGCGGAGCACCTGATGCGCTTCGCGCAGATGCGCGCCGTCGCCGTCGCCGCGTTCCGCCAGATCGAACAAACCGTTCGCCAGTGAGAGCATCGCGTATTTATGGATCGAATCGTGCGGATAATCGCGGACGACGATGCGCAGTTCTTCGACCGACTCCACTTTTTGACCGTCCTGATCGAGCAGCCAGGCGCGGCGCATCCGCGCCTTGGGCGCCCACTCGGCAAAAGGCGCGTGCGCCAATGCCTGCGTGAAAATTTCCAATCCTTTGTCCCCCGTATCGAGCCACGGGATCCAGCGCAGATGCCAAAAGGCGGGTTCGCGTTCGCCGTCGACATAACTTTCGGCGATCTCGTATTCCCGCGTCGCCAGGATCGCGACGTCGGCGAATTCAGGATAGAGCGTCATCAATTTTTCCAACGCCTGAAATTCGCGGTAGATCATCCCCGACATCCGCCACGCTCCCGCCTGCGCGCGCAGAGCGTTGGAACGGATCAGCGGCGAATCCGCTTCGATCTCGACCTCCTCGAATTTTTTGGCGGCGTGATAATAATCGCCCTTGCCGTACAAATCATACCCGTCCTCGTAACGGCGCACGGCTTCCGCATCATCCGCCGCGGCCATTGCGCAGAGCATGAACAGAGAGAAAAATGAAAGGAAACTCTTTTTCATTTCACAGCATTTTCATTCCCGGAAGATCCTGGATATCGATCGTTCCGGCGACCTTGCCGTCGCTTCCCGTGACGACGAGATCGTCGATTTTGCGTTTTTCCAGAATTTTCATCACTTCCACAGCGAGCATATCCGCATCGACGGAAACGGGGTTCGCCGTCATCACGTCGCGCATTTTCAGCGACAGCGGGTCGCCGCCCTTTTCCGCAAGACGGCGGAAATCGCCGTCGGTGAAAATGCCGAGCAACCGGCTTTCATCGTCGACGACGACGGCGCTGCCGCCGCGGACGCGCCCCATCTCGCAGATCGCATCGCGCACCGTACGGTCGGCCGAGACCAGCGCCGTGCGTTCAAGCGGACGCATCATATCACAAGCGCGCATCGTGACCATCCGTCCGATGGCGCCGCCCGGATGGAGCCGTCCGAAATCGTTTTTGGTGAAACCGCGTTTGTCGAGCAACACCATCGCCAGCGCATCGCCGAGCACCAGCAACGCGGTGGTGGTCGTCGTCGGGACCAGTCCGAAAGAACAGGCCTCGCGCGGCACGGGCATCGCCACGGCGAGATCGCTCATTTTCGCCAGCGTGGATTCCGCGTTTCCGGTGATGGAAACGAGTTCCACGCCGAGGCGTTTCGCGGGATTGAGCACGACGAGCAATTCTTCGGTCTCGCCGCTGTAACTCAAAGCGATGAGCAGATCGTTTTTCTGCAGGATGCCGAGATCGCCGTGCCGCGCCTCGACCGGATGCATAAAGATCGCGGGACTTCCGACGCTTGAAAGCGTCGCCGCCATTTTTTTGCCGATGTAACCGGATTTGCCGATCCCGGTGATGACCAGTTTGCCGCCGCGGTCCAGCGCGCCGGCGCAGCGTTCGACCATTTCGGCGAACGACTCCGAAAGGCGGTCGCGCAAATAATTGATCCCTTCGACTTCGATATCGAAAACTTCGCGGGCGCGCTCCAAAACCGAACGATCCATTTCCACGCTCCTCACAGCCGGCACGAACGGATGTCCGTGGTGATGATCCCGCGGGCGCCGTGTGCATAAAGTTCATCCATGATGCGGTTGCAGTCGCTCCGGAGCACCATCGCCTTGACGGCGACCCAGTCGGGATTGGCGAGCGGCGAAACCGTCGGCGCTTCGATGCCCGGGGTGATGCGGCAGCACGCTTCGAGATCCCGGCGCTGAATGTCGTATTCGATCATCAGATAGTTGCGCGCCAGCAAAATCCCCCGGATGCGCCCGATCAGACGGCGGACACATTCCGTTTCGGCGATCCGCGCGTCGCGGCCGATGAGCAGGGCTTCCGATTCCAGCAAAGGTTCTCCGACGATCTCAAGGCCCGCTTCGCGCAACGTCGTCCCCGATTCGACGACGTCGGCGATCACGTCGGCGACACCGAGTTTGATCGAGATTTCGACGGCGCCTTCGAGGCGGACGATCGTGCAATCGAGTTTTTTCCCGTCGAGTTTGCTTTGAAGCAACACGGGGTAACTGCAGGCGATCCGCAGATGATCGAACTGCCGGACGTCGGTGTATTTCCCCTTGGGCGCGGCGAAGCAGAAACGCGATTTGCCGATGCCCAGCGGCAGAAGTTCGGCGACGCCGACGCCGCTGTCGAGCGCGAGGTCGCGCCCCGTGATACCGAGATCGACCACGCCCTTGCCGACGTAAAGCGCGATATCGCGCGGCCGCAGAAACACGAAATCAATGCCGTTGGCGCAATCGCCGACCATCAGTTCACGGCCGGAGCGTTTGCATTTGTATCCGGCGGCGGTGAGCAGTTCCACCGTGCCTTCCGAGAGCGCCCCCTTGTTGGGGACGGCGATTTTCAGACGATTTTCCATTCTTTCACAGATATTTGTAGACGTCTTCCAAAGTAAGCTGCCGGTCGATCATCATCACTTGAAGATGATAAAGCAGTTGCGAAATCTCTTCGGCGGTGCGTTCCCTGCCTTCGTATTCCGAAGCGATCCACACCTCGCCCGCCTCTTCGGCGATCTTTTTGCCGATGAAATGCGTACCTTTTTTCAACTCCGCGACCGTGCCGGAAGCGGGATCGGCGGCGGCGGCTTTCGCCTGCAACTCCGCGAAAAGTCCTTCAAACGTTTTCATATTCACACATCTCCCGATGACGTTTCTCTAATTATACATATGTAATATAGCCCCACTTCGCGGAAAAAGCAAAGCGCCGGAAATGCTTTTCAAACGTTTCCGGCGCATTGTGCGTACCGCATGGCTTTTCAGCGCGCTCTTTCCGGGTGGTGTTTCGCGCCGCGCTTCCGCGCGGGGATTTTCTTTTTCCGGCAGCCGTCGATGACATCCGCGAAGCGCGCGACCACCCAATCGAGCATCAGGATGTCGTCGGCATATCCGCTCAACGGGATAAAATCGGGAATGACGTCGAAAGGATAGATCAAATAGGCGAAAGCGGCGGCGGCGGCGGCGACAAAATTCCACGGTATGTCGCGGCAAACTCCGGAAACGGCATCCTGCAGGATCATCCAGAGCGTCCGGTATTCATCGCGTCCGTCGCCGAGTTTTTCCCAAAGCGGACGCACTTTCGCTTCCTGTTCGACGACGGCGCGCGCGATCTCGGGTGAAACGCTCCGCGCGCCCGCCTCCAACGCCGCCGCGATCTGTTTTTTCTTTTCGTCCGTCATCGCCGCGCCGTCATTTTTCGTCGGCGGTCCACTCGTCCCAATGTTTCGCCGTTTCATAGCCGATCACAAAAAGCATGCAATATCCGAAAAATCTCAACATTTTTTCTC
>JAKSOG010000061.1 GCA_024405715.1 Victivallaceae bacterium
GCGCGAAACGGTCTTATAATATAGCACCGCTCAAAAAGCTTTGCAAATCTTTTTCACGGAAAAAT
This sequence comes from Victivallaceae bacterium, assembly GCA_024405715.1. Taxonomy (GTDB): domain Bacteria; phylum Verrucomicrobiota; class Lentisphaeria; order Victivallales; family Victivallaceae; genus UBA1784. The sequence goes on from JAKSOG010000061.1 coordinate 66, forward strand.
GCTCGCGGCGATACGGAAAACGGGATCTCACGGCGCACGGCGGGAACGATCCCCTCGGGAAAACCCGCGGTCGCGCCGCTTACTGTTCCCACATCACGGGGAAAGTCGCGCGGCGCGGTTCCCCCGTCGGCAGATCGAGCGCATCGGCGTGATCGGCGAGTCCGATACGGCGGGACAACGGCCAGAAAACAAGAAATGCGCGCCCGACGAGATTGGCGCGGGGAACGGACCCGAAAAAGCGGGAATCGCCGCTGAAACGGGAATTGTCGCCGAGCATAAAATAGTGATTTTCCGGCACGGAATATTCCTCTTTCCCGTAGCGGATCATCCCCGACATATCCGAATTATGCCCCTGGTAGCCCCCCTTGCCGGAATAGACTTTTTCAAAGCGCGGATCGAGTTCTTCCACGGGAACGAAATTTCCGGCGTTTTTCGGACGGACGAAAAGATGGTCGTTTTCAAGTTTTATGGTGTCGCCCGGAAGCGCCGCCACCCGTTTGATGTAGTAGGCGCCGCCGGTTTCCGCGAGCGGCCTGCCGTCGGAGGAAACCAATCCGTCGGTGGTGAAAACCATCACGTCCCCGCGCCGCGGCGGAGCGAAATAGAGCGAAAATCTTTCGACGAAAAGATGATCGCCGATGACAAGATCGCCGTCGGCGAGTTTGTCGCCCGCACGGAAAATTTTTCCGGGGAAAAGATCGGCGTAATCGCCGACTTTCGCGGGATCGCCGGGCAAGTCATAGCAATCGGAGCCGATACAAAGCGAACAGGTGTCGAAAACGCCCGGATGGTAGGCGGCGGCGGTGATCTCGCCTCCGTGTTTCACGGTCGCTTCCGCCCGGCGGGCGCCGAAAAGAACCGTCTTCAAAAAAGCGGGGATGCGGGGCAGATTCGTCCGGTAATGAATCCCGTAAAGCGTCGGCTGCATGGAACTCGTCGGAATGCGGAAAGGTTGAAAAAAGAGACCGCGCAACCCGAATGCGACCGCTCCGACCACAAGAAGCAGATCCAAAAGGTTGCGGAGCCATCCGAAATTTCCGTGCAGATTGATCGAACGCATCGCGTTTTCCGCGCGTTGCACCGCATGCTCCGGATCGGGATCGTCGCGCAACTCGCGCAAAACACCGTCGAAATGCGTTTTTTCCGCGGGCGAAAGAAGATCGTCCTGCGAATGACGCAATCCGTGCAATTCGCGGTAAAGTTTTTTCCGTTTGCGCTGCGCGAAAAAACGCATTTTCAATCGTTGCGGTAACTTTTGATCTTGGAATATTGCAGCCGGCGGAGCAACCGGAAGCAGGGATAGGGCGTCTTGCCGACGACGACTTCGCTGATGTAAAGCGTACGGTCGATGTCTCCGCCGGGAAGCATCGTGTAGACCGCCGCGGCGCCGAAATAGTTGTGAAATTTCATCCAGTTATCGGTAAAATCCTCGAGAGTGCGCGCATTGTTGAGCGCGATACACAGCATTTTGAACGCATCGAACGTCTGAGTCTCGCAGGCGCCCGGTTCGTAATCGAAATGCTCCAGAAACGTCGTGCGGAAATTGCGGGATTCTTCCGACGGGTTCTTTTCGGTGAAAAACGAAATGAAAATGCAACGTCCGATGTCGCGGGCCCCGTCGAGACCGCGGAGCAGATCCTCGTCGTCCCAACTGTCGGGACCGCAGATAAGACCGCGATAGCCCTTGCGGCGAAGCGAAAGAATGATCTTGGCGCTCCGTTTTCCGGGCGCGGGGACCGTCACCGCCTGCGGATTGGCGGAAATCACCTGATCGACCGCCGCCTCGAAATCGTCGCCGTTGTATTCCGCGGAAACGATCGTTTCGCCGCCCAGATCCTGAAACGCCTGCGCGACGCCGCGGGCGATGTTGCGTTCATATTCGGCTCCGGACGCCATATCGATCATCACGCCGATGCGCATCATCTGCTGCCAGTACCAGAGATAACCGCTGATCGTTTCCGCCTGCTGGCTGTCGGTATAGGCGTTGCGGAAAATAAAAGGATTGATCCCGAGATGGCGGTCGTCGGTCGCCAGCGGGATCACGGTCGGCAACATATTGTCCTCCGCGGAATTGACCAGCGCGGAAACATCGACGGTATTGTATCCGGCGACCAGTGCGACGGCGCCCTGCTCCGCCGCTTCGCGCACGGGGTCGGTGCTGACGGCGCTGTCGACGACGATCAGCCGGACGGGGCGCCGGTTGATGCCGCGGCCGCGGTTCAGATCTTCGACGGCGATCTGGGCGCCGCGCAACATCTGTTTGCCGAAAACGGAATTTTCTCCGGAAAGCGGCGTGACCAGCGCGACACCGACCGGACCGAGTTCCGGTTTCTGCGGGTCGATGCGCAAAAGGATTTTCTCGCATCCCGAAAAAAAGAGCGCAAGCACGCTCGCCGCCGACACAAGTCCGATCCGAAATTTTTTCATTTTTTTCCCTTTTCAGCTGACGATCGTACCGGCTTCAGGGTCCCCGGCGAGTACGCGCATCAGCGCGTCTTCGGAGGCGAAATCGAAAACGACGATCGGCAGATCGTTGTCACGGCAAAGCGAAAAGGCGGCGGCATCCATCACGCGCAGCTTTTTGTCAAGCGCTTCGTCGAAAGAAAGCGCCGGATAGCGTACCGCGTTGGGGTCGCGCATCGGATCGGCGGAATAAACTCCGTCGACTTTGGTCGCTTTGAGTACGGCGTCGCAGTCCGTTTCAAGCGCGCTGATCACGGCGGCGGTATCCGTCGTGAAATACGGTTTTCCCGTCCCTCCGGCGAAAATGACCAGAACCCCCGCTTCGAGCGCTTTGACGGCGCGGTCGCGGTTGAAGCGCTCGACCACGCCGTCGATGCCGAAAGAAGACTGCAACAGCACCTCCTGACCGGCGGCACGGAAATATTCCTTGAGAGCGAGTGCATTCATCAATGTCGCCAGCATTCCCATCTGGTCGGCGTTGACCCGTTCCATACCTTCGTTGGCGCCGGCGACGCCGCGCCAGAGATTTCCGGCGCCGACGACGATCGCGACTTCGATCCCCTCGTTCATCGCCTGCCGGACTTTGGCGACGATGCCGCGAATGGCTTCCGCCTGATAACCGTGATCGAGCGAACCTTTCAGCGCTTCGCCGCTGAGTTTCAAAAGGATGCGGGAGAATTTGTAATTCATACGGGGGGATTCCTTTCCGCTGTAAATTTTTTATGCTTTGCCCGTCACTTTGGCGGCGGCGGCGGCGAACCCCTCCGCAGCGCCGGAAATGACTTTTTCATCCACACAGAAAGCGATCCGCACATAACCGGGACGGCCGAAGCCGGAACCGGGCACGACAAGGATGCGTTCCGCGAGCAATGCGTCGACAAAAACCTTTTCGTCCGGCACGGGACTGCGGGCGAAAAAGTAGAACGCTCCGCCGGGGAGCGTGAATTCGATGGAAGCGTCCGACAGGACTTTCGCCATCGCCGCGCGGCGGCGGCGATAGATTTCCAGATCGGCCTGCGCGTCGAGACAACGCAACAGGATCTGCTGTCCGAGCGCGGGAGCGTTGACGAATCCCTGGATCCGGTTGCAAAACGTCAGCGCGGCCGTCAATTTTCCGGCGCCGGCGATTTTCGGCGACACCGCGATATAACCGATGCGCTCGCCCGCCAGCGACAGCGTTTTGCTGAAACTGCCGATGACGCAACTGTTCCCGAAAATTTCAAAAACCGACGGGATTTCCGCGCCGTCGAAATTGAGAAAGCGGTAGGGTTCGTCGGAAACAAGATAGATCGTGCGGCCGAAACGGCGTTGCATTTTGTCGATCAGCGCGGCGAGCCGACAACATTCTTCCCGGGTGTAGATGCGTCCGGTCGGATTGTTGGGTGAATTGATGATGACGGCGCGCGTGCGTGCGGAAAAAGCAGCTTCCAGCGCATCGAAATCCAGTTCAAAAGTGAAATCGCGCGACGGCGCGGGGACGAGTTTTCCGCCGAAATTCGCCGCGTAGAATCCGTATTCGACGAAATAGGGTGCGGGCACGATCACTTCGTCGCCGGGGGAAAGCACCGCGTGAAAGAATACGTTGATGCCGCCCGCCGCGCCGCATGTGACAATGAGATTTTCCGCCGGCACGGGACACTGCTGTTCCGCCGCGACCTTTTCCGCCAGACGCGCGCGCAACTCGGGATACCCGGCGTTGGGCATATACCCGATCGAAAACGGCAATGCGGCGCGGCGCGCGCATTCCTTCAACGCTTCGCCGACTTCCGGCGGCGGCGGCAGATCGGGATTGCCGAGACTGAAATCGTAGACTTGATCGGCGCCGTAACGCTTTTTCAACTCAATGCCCGCCTCGAACATCCGGCGGATCATCGATCCTTTGCCGAGACACGCACTGATCGCCGGATTGAGACCGTCATCCATGATGCCGCGCGTCCTTCTATTTTTTCGGGGCTTCGATCTTGTCGAAACCGGTGAAGGGCCGCAACACTTCCGGCACGACGATCGACCCGTCGCTCTGCTGGAAATTTTCCATGATCGCGATCAGCATACGGTCGGTCGCCGCCGTCGCGCTGATGGTATGGACCAGTTCCCGTTTGTCGCCGTCCTTGTAACGGATGTTGAGCCGTCGCGACTGGAAATCAAGCAAATTGGTATTGCTCGTCACCTCACGGTAACCGTTGAAGCAGGGGAACCACGCTTCGATGTCGTATTTTTTGTACCCCGGCGCACCGAGATCGCCGACGCAGACGTTGACGACGTGGTAGGCGAGTCCGAGCGTTTTCAGGATCGTTTCCTCGTTTTCGAGGCAGAATTCGTGATACTTGACCGAATCCTCGGGGCGGCAGAAAATGATCTGCTCGACCTTGTGGAACTGGTGGACGCGGAAGATCCCGCGCGAAGCCCGTCCGTAACTGCCCGATTCGGTGCGGAAACACGGTGTGAAAGCGGTATAGCACAGCGGCAGTTTCGCACCGTCGAGGAGATCGTCGGCGTGATACCCGACGAGCGTCTGCTCGCTGGTACCGATAAGCGCGAGATCCTCTTTCGCAAGATTGTAGGTCTGGTCGGCGAAAAAGGGCAGATAGCCGGTGCCGAAAAGGGTACGTTCCTTGGCGACGCAGGGGGTCATAAAGGCGGTGAAACCGCGGCTTACAAGGAATTTCTGCACCCAGAAAAAGAGTGACTGGGCGAGGATCGCGCCCTTGCCCTTCCAGTAATAAAATCCCGTCTGGGCGACTTTGGCGCCGCGCGCGATGTCGAGGATGTCGAGCGTTTCCCCCAGTTCCTGATGGTCGCGGATCTTGAAATCGAAAACGGGGATCTCGCCGACGCGGCGCACTTCAAGGTTGTCGGCGTCGGTTTTCCCGTCGGGCACGTCGTCGGAAAGCAGATTCGGCATCAATGCGACGATGCCGTCGATTTTCCGTTGGATTTCAGCGAGCGCGGTTTCTTTGTCCGCGATTTTGCCGCGCATCGCCTTGACGGTTTCGCGGGCGGCGGGATCGGCGGCGCAACATTTGCTCAACCGGTTGCGTTCGGCGCGGAGCGTTTCCACTTCGCCGGTCAGTTGGCGGCATTGCACATCCAGTTCGAGCAGGGCATCGACGTCCACGTCAAAACCGCGGCGGACACAGTTTTTCCGGATCATTTCCGGATTGCTCCGGATCAGTTTCATATCCAGCATTGCTTGGACTCCTTAAAATTGCGGCATCGGGAAAGCCGTCATAAATTCACGCACTTCTTCTCCGAGTTTCCGCAACGCCGTTTCATCTTCGCGGAATGCGACGCCGCGCTCGATGAAATCGGCGATCCGGACCATTTCCGCTTCCTTGAGATTGCGGGTGGTCACCGCGGGAGTCCCGATGCGGATGCCGCTGGTAACGAAAGGTTTCTCGGGGTCGAAGGGGATCATGTTTTTGTTGACGGTGATATGCGCCAGATCGAGGGCGTTCGCCACCGCCTTGCCGGTCGCGTTTTTGGGACGCAGGTCGATGAGCATCAGATGGTTGTCCGTACCGCCGGAAACGATGCGGAAGCCGCGCGCCGCGAGTTCCGCCGCGAGTTTCGCCGCGTTGAGTTTCACCTGGTGCTGATAGCGTTTGAAATCGTCGCTCAACGCTTCCTTGAAGCAGACCGCCTTGGCGGCGATGACGTGTTCGAGGGGGCCGCCCTGCAGACCGGGGAAGACGGCGGAATTGATCGCTTTGAGATACTCTTCGCGGCAGAGGATCAAACCGCCGCGGGGGCCGCGCAACGTCTTGTGGGTCGTCGTCGTCACGATGTCGCAATAAGGCACCGGACTGGGATGTTCTCCTGCGGCGACCAACCCGGCGATATGCGCCATATCGACCCAAAGTTTCGCACCGACCTTGTCGGCGATCTCGCGCAGGCGGGCGAAGTCGATGACACGCGGATAGGCGCTCGCTCCGGCGAGGATCATTTTCGGCTTGTTTTCAACGGCGAGGCGTTCGACTTCGTCGTAGTCGATCATCTCGGTTTCGCGGTTGACGCCGTAGGCGACCATATTGTACAGCTTGCCGGAAAAATTCAGCGGATGACCGTGCGTCAGGTGACCGCCGTGGTCGAGACTCATCGCCAGAACCGTATCACCGGGCTGGCAGATCGCGGTGTAAACCGCCTGATTGGCGCCGCTGCCGCTGTGGGGCTGGACGTTCGCCGCTTCCGCGCCGAAAAGTTTTTTGACGCGTTCGATCGCCAGTGTTTCGACTTCGTCGATGTGGGCGCATCCATTGTAATAGCGTTTGCCGGAATAACCTTCGGCGTATTTGTTGGTCATCACCGATCCCTGCGCCGCGCGCACCGCGCAACTGGCGAAGTTTTCGCTGGCGATCAGTTCGATGCCGTCGTCCTGACGGACGGCTTCGCGGTCGATGATCGCGGCGACTTCGGGGTCGACGGCGCGCACCGCGGCGATGTCGTCATAGGATTTGCGCTCGATCTTTTCCAGCCGGCGGACGTGGCGGGCGTCGCCGCTGAAAGGGGTGCCGAGCCACGCGGAAAGGATCTCTTTCATCTCGTCGAAATTCTTGTAATCCGCAGGCAGCACGAGCAGATTGGAAGCGTTGTGGACGCGGCTTTTTTTCGCCGTATCGGCGCTGTACGCCACACAGGCGCGCACGCCGTGGAAACGGTTGGCGACGATGCCCATTCCGACGCCGGAGCGGCAGATCAGCACGCCCGCGTCGGCGGCGCCGAGCGCCACTTTTTTCGCGGCGGCGGCGCCGAAATCGGGATAATCGTCGCCGGGATCGGCGGCAAAGGCGCCGCAGTCGACGATCTCGTGTCCCGCCGCGCGCAGCCAGGCGGCGATCTGTTGCTTGACTTCAAAGCCGCCGTGGTCGGCGGCGAGCGAAAGGATCAATTTTTTGTCGGCGATTTCCTTGAACATAGATTTCATCCCCCTGTCGGTTCGGTTTCTCGTATGATATAGTAATATATATCATAAGCGCGCATTTTGCCAGTCGCAAAACACGCGCTTTTTCCGAAAGGATTCCGGAAATCACTTCCCCGGCACATCGGGATCGAATATCGGTAATTTTTCCCCGGAAAGTTTTTCCAGCGCATCCGCCGTGTCGGAAAACCGGAAAACGATCATCGCCGTGCCGTCTCCGGACGAGGGGAAAGCATACATATATTCGACCGAAAGCCCGTGGCGGTCGATGATCCGCATCACTTCGGCGAGACCGCCGGCTCGGTCGGCGACGCGCAACACGATAACGTCGGTCGTCTTGACGGTGAAACCCGCCTTTTCCAGTACGCTTTTCGCCGTGCCGGGATCGGGCACGAGCATGCGCAATATCCCGAACTGCTGGGTATCCGCGAGGGACAGCGCCCTCATATCGATGCCGTTATCTTCAAGCACACCGCACAGACGCGACAGCGCGCCGGGTCGATTTTCCACGAAAACCGAAAGTTGTTGCAACATAAAACACCCTCCTCCTCTACGACGGAAATATAGCGTGTCATTTCCGGAAAAGCAAATCGCGTTGCGCGCTTTTCATTCACGTCCGAGGGAAAACATCGCGAGATTGCCTTCGCGCAGTTTTTCCGGAAAGGCGGCGGCGATCGCCCCGCGCCAAAGTTCTTCGGGCAGATCCAGATGCTTCGACACTGCGCCGAGTACGAGCACATTGAGTGCCTTGGGATTGTTGAGTTTGTCCGTCGGCACGTCGTCGGGCGTGATCAGGACGCCGCCGCGGCGCAGTTTACCGAGAAAAAGTTCCGTCTGATCGGTTTCGAGTACGGCGAGAATGTCGCATTCGCCCGCGGGAACCATCGGGCTGGCGACGTTCCGTCCGTAACGGACTTCGCTGGAAATCGAACCGCCGCGCTGGCTCATTCCGTGGACTTCGCTTTTTTTGACGTCGTACCCCGCGCGGAAAAGGACTTCCGCCAGGATGTCGGTGATTTTCAGTACGCCCTGTCCGCCCAGTCCGGCGACGACGATGTTTTTCACGCTTTCGCAGGCCATAATTTTTCCTTTCAATTCCCCGATTTTTTACTGCGGACGGCGGCGATCACGCACGGACGGCGCACGACGATCACGCTCGTGCGGGTGGAGGCAAGACATTCCTTGACCAGCGCCGCGAATTTTTCCTGTTCCGCCGTCGAATCGACGACCGCGACGAAATCGACGCCGATGCCGCGCACGATGTCTTCGGGCATCAGCCGGGGCGCCGGATCGACGTGGTTGAGTTTTTTCCCGGTGCCGGGATTTTCCTGCATTCCGGTCATCGCCGTGGTGCGGTTGTCGAGAATGATCAGGAGATGACCGGTCGGCGGGCGGTTGTAGACCATTTCGACCACGCCGTTGATCCCGGTGTGGAAAAAGGTGCTGTCGCCGATCACGCTGACGACGCGGCGCGCCTCGTTTTCCGGAAGCATTTTGCGCAGTCCCAGACCGACCGTGACGCTCGCCCCCATACAGACGCAGGAATGGATCGCGTTGAAAGGCGGCATCACGCCGAGCGTGTAGCAACCGATGTCGCCCGAAACCAGACAGCCCAGATCGCGGAGCGTCTCGAACGTCTTGCGGTGCGGGCATCCCGGGCAGAGTTGCGGCGGGTGCGGAGCAACGCGCGGAGCGGGTTCTTCCGAAGCGTCGTGCGCGAGGAGTTTGCGTACACGGTCGACGTTGAGTTCGCCGAAGCGGAAAATTTCTTCCGCAGGGTCGATCGCGATGCCGAGCGCGCGCACCGCATCCGCAAGGACGGGATCGCCCTCCTCGACGACGACGAGGCGTTTGACTTTGGCGGCGAATTCGCGGATCGTTTTTTCCGGCAACGGATGCGTGAAACCGATTTTCAGGATCGACGCATCGGGGGCGGCTTCGCGGGCGTGCTGGTAGGCGACGCCGCTGGAAATGATGCCCAGATCGGACGATTTTTCGATGATTTTGTTGTAAAGATTTTCTTCGTTGGGCGCGCGCAGCGCCGCGAGGTCGGGGCGGAGCCGTGTGTGAGCGAGCCGCGCGAATGCCGGAACCATCACGTTGGACTTCGGGTCGATCGCGAAAGCTCCGGAACGGCGGGCGTCCGGGGCGCTTTTCCCGCGCACGACGACGCATTTCGAGTGGCAGACGCGGGTCGTCATCCGGAAAAGCACGGGACTGCGGAATTGATCCGCCAGCAGAAACGCCGCGCAGAGGAAATCGTAGCACTCCTGCGAATCCGACGGCTCGAACATCGGCACTCCGGCGCTGATCGCGTAACGGCGGTTGTCCTGTTCATTCTGGCTGGACGCCATTCCGGGATCGTCGGCGCTGACGACGACAAGTCCGCCGGGGGTACCGCTGTAGGCGACCGTGAAAAAAGGATCGGCGGCGACGTTGAGTCCGACGTGTTTCATCGTGACGAGAGCGCGGCCTCCGGCGAGGGCGACGCCGATCGCGGTTTCGAGGGCGCATTTTTCGTTGGGTTCCCATTCGGCGTCGCCGCCGAGCGCGGAAAAGCCGTCGAGGATCTCCGACGACGGCGTACCGGGGTAACCGCATCCCAGATTCACGCCGCAGTCGAACGCGGCGAGAGCGACGGCTTCATTGCCGCTCAAAAGCTGTTTATCCATCGGATCACTTCCTTTCGATTTGATCGTTCAATTTATCCATCGCGCGGTCGAAAAGTTCCAGTTCCCGGCCGACGGAATTTTCCAGTTCTTCGGCATCGGAAGCGGCGAGTTCGCCGGGGGCGCCGAGCGTTTTCAGCGCTTCGCCGAGCCGGCGCGAAACGGCGGCGAGATCGTTGACGAGCCGTTTTTCGTCCGCCGAAAGCGACTTGCCCGATTCCGCGAGAAAATCGAAAAACGCCTGCCTTTCCTCGACCGCGTCGAGGATGTCGCGGCGCAGCGGCGCCTTGCTTTCGTCGGCGGCGCGGTCATAGACGCCGAGCAATTCCTCAAAGCGTTCTTCGAGCATCGTGCGGAAAATTTCCTTCTGCGCTTCGTCCGCGAAGGGGGATGCGCCGAAAAATTCGCGGAAAAACAGGTCGAAATCACTGCATCTCCGGAATCCGGCGTCGAGGATGAACGCATCCGTTTCCGCCGGAGAATAGGTGGAGCCGATCGAACGGAGGATCGCGCCGAAATCTCCGGTTTCGCCCCCCGATATCGAGAGAAAGTCGGGTACGGCTCCGGCTTCGCCGTCATCTTCGTCGCGCCGCAGACGGTCGACCGGCACGAGCACGGCGTGGCCGTCGTCGGTGCGGATCTCCATTCCGGAAGATCGTTGCACATATTCGTCGAGCGACACCGCCGTTTCGGGGCTTGCCGAACGGGCGAAAAAGAACGCCCACGCCAATTCTTCGGGAATGTCCAGATACTCCTCGAAACGGTCGTAAACGCTTCCGAGCGCCGCGTCGATGGCTCCGATCGCCTTTTTGCGCGCCGCCGCCGACCGCGTTTCCGCCGACGCAAAGGTCGCGTCGAGCGCGCCGCGTCCGAAATCGGCGATCCGGCACGACAATGCGTCGCCGGCGGCAAACTTATGTCCGCGATAAAAATCCGCGAGATCGAAAACGTCGAGCGTCACCGCTTCGCCGCCCGAACGCGAACGGCGCAAATGCGCGTTGGCGGGATTTTCGGCGACGAGAAAATCGAAAAGCTGTTCCGAGCCGAGCAACAAATGGGAATGAAAAAGTTTCCCGAGGGGCAGTGTGATCGTCTTTTTGGCGACGGGTTTCCCGCCGATGCGCAAATCGACTTCGGAGGGGAATACCTCGCCGGAAACGAAAGGGGCGAAACGGTGTCCGGGCATCAGGATCCCTTCGCCGATCTCCCATTCGTCGGGAGTGACGAGGAAACTTCTGCCGTCGAAAAACGCCTCCCGGCGGACGAATGCGTCCGTTTCGGAGAAGCAGCGGCCGTCGCCGTCGAGAATGCGGTAGATGCGGTCGCGCATCGCCGCCGAAGCGTCTCCGCATTTTTTCGCCGCGGCGGCGACGGTGAATCTTGCGCCGCATTCGGCGACGGCTTTTTCGATCGCGTCGATTGTGACGATGCGTTTTTCCGTCATTTTTTCTCCTCCGCGGCGGCGACGGTCGCTACCGTAACATATTATGCCGGTAGAGCGTCGTCCCGGGCTATCGTGTTTTTGTCCGTGGCCGCCTCTTCCTGAAAGAAGCGGCCGCCGCGCGACCGCCGGCGTCTCGCCCCCCCGCCGCC
>JAKSOG010000062.1 GCA_024405715.1 Victivallaceae bacterium
CTGTCGAATTTGGTCAAATATCCATTGACAACACTCGGCAGGAACAATATAATTAGATAAAATGGATAAAAAAGGCGGTGAGGAAATGGCCAGTATCAAGTGCAAATTCTGCGGCGGGGATGTGGAAAAATATCCCGACAGCGTCGGCGCGCCCTATGCGCGTTTCCGGTTGGCGCATAAACTTTTCGTCGGCAAAGAATATGAAAAGGCCGCCGCCGCATTTCAGCGGGTGATCGAAGACGACGGCTGCGATCCGATACTCGTCGGCGCGGCGAAACTTCAGTCGGCGTATATCGAGGAAGTTTCCGGGAATGCCGCCGATGCGGCGAAAAAATTTGCCGCCGTCGGCGATGATCCCGGAAATGCGCCCGTCATCCGCGCGGAAGCGGATTACGGCGCGGCGCGGCTTTATCTGGATCTCGGAGATATTCCTTCCGCCGAAAAAATCCTTGAAAAAAGTCGTCAAGCGGGCGTTTCCCGCGCGGTCGTCGTCTGGAACCGTCAGCTCGACACATTGCTTCTCGCCGTGAAAAGCGGCGATTTTCAGCGGAAAAAATAACTTTATGCAGGCGTTGACCCGGCGGGAAAAATCGCTTTTGCGCGCGCTCCTGACGCGCGGAGGGAGAAAACGCGCCGGGCTTTGCCGTTGCGAAGGGTTGCGCGCCGTGCGCGAATTTCTGACGGAACGCCCGGAACTCGTCGAATTTACCGTCGGCACCGAACGGGGATTGGCTTCGCTCGGAGAAGTCGCTCCGATTTCTTTCCGGCTGACGACGGAAGAAGAATTTTCCGGCTTTTCCGCCACGGTCAACCATCAGGGTATTCTGGCGGTGGGCAGGATCCCGCCGTTTTCGGAAACCGCTCCGCAGGGGGATTTTATTCTCGCGCTCGACGGACTTGCCGACCCCGGCAATTTCGGAACGGTCGCGCGCACGTTCCGCGCGATCGGCGGGCACGACGTATGGTACACCGACGGGTCGGTCGATCCCTGGGGCGACAAGGCGATCCGTTCGGGGCTGGGCGCGCAGTTTTCGCTCCGTTTCCGCCGCTTCGCCGCGCTGGCGGACTTGGGGAAGCAGGCCGCGGAATACGGTTACCGCACGCTTTTCGTCGCCGATCCGCACGAAGGGGAAGTCTGCTTCGATTGCGGCGACCTTTTCCGCAAAACGGTTCTGGTCATCGGCGGCGAAGCGAACGGCGCGTCAACGCCCCCGCCGGGAAGCCGGAAAGTCGTGATCCCGATGCCCGGAGATTATGAAAGTCTCAACGCGGCGCAGGCGGCGACCGTTCTGCTTCTGGAATACGTCCGCCGCAACCGTGGAGGTGTGAAATGTTGACGACGCTTGCCGTCGCCGCGTTTGCGGGCGGACTGGGCGCGACACTCGTGCTTACGCCCTTTTTCCGCTTTCTGGCGCAAAGGCGCGATCTTTTGGACCGCCCCGGCGAAGGACACAAACGTCATTCCCGCGAAGTACCGCTTCTCGGCGGATTCGCGATGTTTTCCGCCTGGACGCTCGGGATCGCATCCGGCATCGCCGCCGCGTTGACGGGACGGATCCCCGGCGTTTCCGGCGATTTCGGCGCCGATATCGTGCGCGGCGTATGCAATGCGGCACCGGCGCTCGGAGCGATCTTTGCCGGCGCGCTGGCGGCGCTCGTTCTCGGATTTTATGACGACTGCCGCCCGATGTCGGCGCAATGGAAGTTCCTCGGGCAGTTTTTCATCGCCTTGCTGGCGGTCGGACCGGGAGAGGTGCGTTTCAATTGTTTCATCGGATCCGATCTCATCGTCGGCGCGATCAGCGTTTTCTGGGTGATGCTGATGATGAATTCGATCAACTTTTTCGATAATATGGACGGTCTTGCGGCGGGAACTTTGGCGATCTCATTCGCGCTTTTTTCCGCAGTCGCCTTGCTCGGCGGACAAATTTTCATTTCGGTTTTAAGCGCGTTGAGTTGCGGCGTCGTCTGCGGTTTCTGGTATTATAATGCCGCTCCGGCAACGATTTTTATGGGCGATTCGGGAAGCCATTTTCTCGGTTATCTCGTCGCGGTGATCGCCGCCAAAACGACCTTTTTTTACAGCGGCGTTTCGCTTTCGAGATTGCCGCAACTGATGCCGCTTTTCATTTTGGCGCTGCCGCTTTTCGATACCGCGATGGTGGTGGCGATCCGCACTTGGAACCGGCGGCCTTTCTGGATCGGCGATTTGAATCATATTTCCCACCGGTTCGTGCGGATGGGGTTGTCGCGGAAACAGGCGGTCGCGCTCGTCCATCTGCTGGCGCTCGCCATCGGGATCGGAATTCTGCCGGTCTATTGGGGAAAAGTCGCGACCGCCGTGATTTTGACGTTGCAATCCGTCCTGATGATCGGCATCATCACCTTTTTGCAGCTGACGCTCGCCGGCAAAGAAGATCCCCGCCGCTGAATTTTCCGCCGTCCGCTTTTTTTACATCGCGTCGGGGACGGAGATGGTCAGCGTACGGAGCCCGTCGGTCAAAATCCTTCCGGCGCTTTCCGCCAGAGCAAGACGGGCGCGGGCAAGTTCCGCCGACGGAGCGTTGAGTACGGGACATTCACGGTAAAAAGCGTTGAAATCCTTGGCGACGCCGAGGAGATATTCGACGATCCCGGAACAGTCGCGTTTCGCCGCCGCCGCCTGCAACACGCAGGGATAGAAACCGAGTTTCACGGCGAGCGATTTTTCCGTCGCGTGACCGAGCAGTTCCCAGTCGACGGCGCCGTCGAGCAGACCGCGTTCCACCGCTTTGCGCTGCATCGAACGGATGCGGGTGGCGGCGTATTGGACGTAAGTCCCGGTGTCGCCCTCGAATTTCAGCGACGCGGCGGGGTCGAAGGTCATCGTGGTTTTCGGATTGAATTTGAGCAACATAAATTTCAGCGCGCCGATCCCGATGATCTCGCCGCGTTTGCGGATCTCGTCATCGGCAAGCGTACCGTCGGCGCGGTCGCGGCACGCCGTCGCCGCCAGCGAGGACATTTCGTCGAAAAGATCGTCGGCGTCGACGACGGTCCCTTCGCGGCTTTTCATTTTCCCGTTGGGCAGATTGACCATTCCGTAGGAAAGATGAAACAGTTTGTCCGCCCAGGCGTACCCGAGCCGTTTCATAATGGTGAAAAGCATCTGGAAATGGAGATTCTGCTCGTCGCCGACCACCCAGATCATCGCGTCGGGGGAATAATCCTCATATTTGCGGAGCGTCGTACCCATATCCTGTGTGATATAGACGCTGGTGCCGTCGCTGCGAAGTACGACTTTGGCGCCGAGTTTGCCGAGGTCGCAGACGACGGCGTTGTCGGCGCGGCGGGTGAAAACGCCGGCGTCGAGTCCGCGTTGGACGATATCTTTGCCGAGGAGATAGGTCTGACTTTCCAGATAGGTATGGTCGAAATGGATACCCATACGCTCGTATGTGACGGCAAATCCGGCGAAGACCCAGGAATTCATTTTCTGCCAGAGTGCGCGCACTTCAGGATCGCCGGCTTCCCAGTCGCGGAGCATTTTTTGCGCCGCGGCGCCGAGTTTTGTATCGCCGAAAAGTTCTTCGTCCGATTTGCCCGCCGTATCGGGACGGGCGGCGCGGAGCGCTTTCAATTCGGCGCTCAGTTCGGAATTGAACTTCACATAATAATTCCCCACGAGATGATCGCCTTTGATGCCGGTGCTTTCCGGGGTTTCGCCGTTCCCGAAAAGTTTGTAGGCGAGCATGGATTTGCAAATGTGGATGCCCCGGTCGTTGACGAGGTTGATCTCGACGACTTCGTGCCCGACCCGTTTCAACAGCGACGCGAGCGACATCCCGAGCGTGTTGTTGCGCACATGGCCGAGGTGCTGGGGCTTGTTGGTGTTGGGCGCGGAATATTCGATCAGGACTTTGTCGCATTGTTCTTTCGGCAACGCGACGCTTGCCAGCAACGCATCGACATCGGCGACGCGCGTTTCGCGCATCAGCGCGCCGCTTTTCAGCGTGACGTTGACAAAAGCTTTGACGGTTTCGACGGCTTCGATCTCCTCGTGCGCGGCGAGAAAGTCGCCGACCGCCTTGGCGGCGGCAACGGGATTGCCGCAGAAACGCGCGATCTTAAAGCAGTTGAGGGTAAAATCCCCCTTTTGTCCGGGGGGACAGACTTCCGCATTGAGCGTGTTTTCCGCGGGATAACCGGGGAATTCGATGCGCAGATGCGCTTCCAGTTCGGCAAGAAATTTCATCGTTCGAGTCCGTTATGGTGAAAAGGTTCAAAGCGTCGTTTTCAATACGGTCGTTTCCCCGGAGCGTTCGGGAAGAATGACGTATGCCCCCAAATTGGCGGGGATCAGCGCGGTCTCGCCCGCGGCCAGATGAAGTTTTTCCGCACCGTCGCTCCGGCGGGCGATCCCGACGGGCGCGTTGATCGCCGAGATCAGGTGGAAACTGCCCCGTACGGCGGTATCGTCCCGCCACGGCGAGATCAGCCGCAGATCCCAGACTTTGAAAAAACTGCATTGCGTAATGACTTCAAATTTCCGGTTGAATCCCGCCCGGTCGACCGTTCCGGCGATCCGGGGCGAAACCCGGTTGGTGAAATCGATCGAACGCAATCCGTCTTCGAGATGCAACGTCCGCGCTTTGCCGTCGGCGCCGACGCGCCCCCAGTCGCTGATCCGGTAAGTGGTGTCGCTGTTCTGCTGGATTTCCAACAGCAGATTGCCCGCGCCGATCGCATGCAGCGTACCGGCGGGGATGTAATAAGCATCGCCCGGCATCGAAGGAAACGATTGCAATAATTTTTCGACCGAGGGATTGTCGATCAATGTTTTGAGTTGCAATTGCGTCGTGCGCGGCGAAAGCCCCGCGAGGATCTTTGCGCCCGCCATCGCGGAAACGATATACCACATTTCCGTTTTCGGCTCGCCTTTGCCGAGCGCGGCGCAACTCGCCGCATCGGGGTGGACTTGCAGACTCAACCGGTCTCCCGCGTCGATGAGTTTTACCAGCAACGGGAAGCGTTCGACGTTTCCCGCGTTGCGTCCCAGAAGCGCCCGTCCGTAGAATTTTGTCAGTTCTCCGAGCGTTTTTCCGGCAAGTTCGCCGTTGGCGACGATGCTTTCGCCGTCTTCGCGGTCGGAAATTTCCCACGCTTCGCCGACGGGGGTCGCCGTCGCCGGAAGGTCGCGCCCCAAAACTTCTTTCATCGCGTGTCCGCCCCAGATCCGTTCTTTGTAGATCGGAGTGAATTTCATCGGATAAAGTTCGGCGGGGTCGATCATCGCATTCCTCAAAATATCAAAGCCGCACCTTCGGCACTATATTATAGCACGCGAAAAGATTTTTTTCAATGCCGTCGTTTGCCGATCATCGCTCCTTGCAACGCGAGCGCAACTCCTCGGGCAGATACGAGCTCAGCAGGGAATTCACTTCGTCGATCGACTTTCCCGTCCTGTCGCTGAAAAAGGCGTCCGGCGCTTGACGGCGCGGAGCGGTCGCCCGTTTGGCGTCGCGTTCGTCGCGCCGCCGGATATCGGCGATGACGGATTCCAGCGTCGCCCCCGCGTCGACTTCATTGCGTTGCGCCAGCCGGCGCCGCGCCCGTTCCGCGATGTCCGCCGTGACGAAAAACTTGCACCGCGCATCGGGAAAGATCACCGTGCCGATGTCGCGCCCTTCCATAATGATCCATTGTTTTTTTGCGGCGTTACGCTGAACGGGCAAAAGATATTCGCGCACAAAAGGCAACGCCGAAACCCGGCTGGCGCCGGAAGCGATTTCCGCGCCGCGCAACGCTTCGCCGGGGTCTTCCCCGTTGAGCAACAGATGCCCGTCGCGGTACTCCAAGTTCAGACGGTTTAGAAAATCCGGAGTGACGGCATCGACGTCGATGCCGGCGCGCGCCGCCGCCAGCGCGATCGCGCGATAAAGACTTCCGGTATTGACGTAAGTAACGCAAAGCACCTCGGCGAGTTTTTTCGCCGCGGTGCTTTTTCCGGCTCCCGCCGGTCCGTCGATCGCGATGACGTCGAGAAGCTTTTTCATCATTGCAAATTGCCGCTGCGGCTCCGCAGACGACCGCTTTTGAGAAATCCTTCGTAGTGGCGCATCGTCAAATGGGATTCCAACTGCGTCATCGTGTCCAGCGTCACGCCGACCATGATCAGCAAACTGGTGCCGCCGAAAAACTGGGCGACGATGAAAGGAATCTGGAAATTACTGTACAAAAACATCGGGAAGATCGCCAGCACCAGCAAAAAGACGGCCCCGCCGGCGGTCACGCGCGTCATCGCCGCATCGAGGAAATCGGCGGTCGGTTGTCCGGGGCTGATGCCGGGGATGTAGGCGCCTTCCTTTTTAAGGTTGTCGGCGATCTGGAGCGGGTTGAATTGATTGGCGACCCAGAAGAAACTGAAAAGCAGGATCAGCAACGCATACGTCACGGTGTACCCGGGACCGTCCTGACGGAAAAACGTCAGGAGTTTCAGCCATACGGACGATGCGTCCGGACGGCTTGCCATCATCTGAAAGATGTATCCGGGGATCATCAGGATCGCTCCGGCGAAAATGATCGGCATCACGTTGGCGAAATTGACTTTGAGCGGCATATAGGTCGAACCGCCCATCATCTGTTTGCCGACGCTTTTGCGGATCATCTGGATCGGCACCCGGCGATACCCCTGCGAAAGCAGGATCGTCGCCGCCGTGACGATGAAAAAGAGCACGAGCAAAAGCAGAAGATGCACCGAATTGAACGTGCTTCCGCCGACCGTCTGCCCTTTGCGGACCATGTCGACGAGCTCGAGGATCGAATGCGGCATCCGCGAAACGATGCCGATCGTGATGATCAGCGACACGCCGTTGCCGATCCCGCGCTCGGTGACCTGTTCCCCGAGCCAGGTGAAAATCATCGTCGTGCAGGTGATGACCAGGATCGTCATCGGCACGAAAAGCCCCTGTGAACCGACGCAAAGCGGTTCGGAGGGCGTCGGCAAGCCGATCTTGCCCGGATTGAGCATCGCCATCGCCACCATCGACCCCTGGATCACGCAGACCAGCAATGTGAGATAACGTGTGTATTGCGTGATCTTCTGCCGTCCGGATTCGCCTTCGCGCTGCATTTTTTCGAGCGCCGGCAAAACCGGGACCAGCAGTTGCATAATGATCGAGGCGGTGATGTAGGGCATGATCCCGAGGGCGCCCAGCGCGAAGTGCGCCAGCGCGCCGCCCGAGAAAAGATCGACCAGCGCCATGAATCCTCCGGCGCTGGAAGCGGAAACTTCCTTAATAAACCGTTCCAGTGCCGCCGGATCGACGCCGGGGCAGGGGATGTTGCTTGCGAAGCGCACCAGCACGATGATCAGCGCGGTGAAGATCAGCCGGTTGCGCAGCTCTTTGACTTTGAGAATATTAAGGAAGGCTTTCCACATAGTCCGGATTCCCGCTTCAGCCGATCACTTCGACCGTGCCGCCGAGTTCCTGGATCCGCGCCGCCGCCGCTGCGGAGAACTTTTCGGCTTTGACCGTCAGTTTCTTCGAGAGCGTACCGTTGGCGAGGATCTTGATGTCCTTTGCGGCTTTGTTGAGCAGTTTTTTGGCGCGGAGCGATTCGAGATCGACCACGTCGCCGTCGTTGAAATTCGCTTCGATCACGCTGAAATTGACCAGCGTGTAGACGATGCGGTCGGCGTTTTTGAAGCCGCGTTTCGGCAACCGGCGGAAAAGCGGAGTCTGACCGCCCTCGAAAAAGGGACGAAGACTCGAACCGGTACGGGAATGCTGACCCTTTTCGCCGCGTCCGGCGGTTTTTCCGTATCCGGAACTGTCGCCGCGGCCGACCCGTTTCCGCGTCTTGCGCGAACCCGGCGTCGGAGACATATCGTGAAGTTTCATATCACTACCTCTTTCAGTTGTTTTCCGCCGGCGCTTCGACTTGCTTCGCCGCGACGGCGATGCCGCGGCGCGCGAAGGCCTGCTCACGGGTGCTCAGACCGGCGATCGCCTTGAACGTCGCTTTCGCCACGTTGGCGGCGTTGGACGCACCGAGCGATTTCGCCAGCACGTCGCGCACACCCGCCAGGTCGAGGATCGCGCGGACGGCGCCGCCGGCGATCAGACCGGTACCGGCGCTCGCCGGACGGAGCATCACCCGCGCACCGCCGAACTTGACTTCGATCTCGTGGGGGATCGTCAGTCCGTTCATCGGCACCGTTACCAGATTGCGACGGGCGGCCTCGCCGCCCTTGCGGATGGCGTCGGAAACCTCGTTCGCTTTGCCGTAGCCGTAACCGACCCGGCCCTTGCGGTCGCCGACGACCACCAGGGCGCCGAAACTGAAGTTTTTGCCGCCCTTGACGACCTTGGCGCTGCGGTTGATCGCGATGACGTTTTCATCGAATTCGCTGACCGCGGCCGGTTCGTTGAAATTTTCGCGTTTTCCCATTTGGAACACTCCTTAAAATTTGAGTCCGCCTTCGCGGGCGGCCTCGGCGATCGCCTTGATCCGGCCGTGGAATTTGAATCCGGAACGATCGAAGACCACCTCTTTCACGTTCGCGGCCAGAGCGGCTTCGGCGGCAAGTTTGCCGAGAAGCGCGGCGCCCGCCATATTCGGCCGGGCGTTCTGCTCCTTGAACTTGGCGGCCAGACTCGAAGTCGCCGCGAGCGTGCGCCCGTTGACGTCGTCGATGAACTGGCAGTAAATGTTGTTGGCGGTGATGCTCACGCAGAAACGCGGACGCTCGGGCGTGCCGGAAATCTTGCTGCGGATCCGGGCATGACGACGCGCGCGTTGCAGTTTTTTATCAATGACAGCCATTTGCTATACTCCTTGAGAAGCGGGGGATTAACCCACCGACTTTCCTTCCTTGAGGACGATGCGCTCGTTCACATAACGGATCCCTTTGCCCTTGTAGGGTTCGGGCGGACGGAAACGGCGGATTTCGGCCGCGACTTCTCCGACGAGCTGTTTGTCGCATCCGGAAATCGTGATCTGGTTTTCGGGAGTGACCTCCGCTTTGATGGTGGCGGGCAACTCGTAGACGATCTGGTGCGAGAAACCGAGCGAAAGAGTCAGTTTCTGCCCCGAAAGCGACGCCTTGTACCCGACGCCGACGATCGCCAGCACTTTTTTGAAGCCGTCGGTCACCCCGATGACCATATTGTTGATGATACTGCGGGCGAGGCCGTGCATGGCGCTGGCTTCGCGCGCCTCGTCGGTCTGGCTGACAAGGATCTGGTTTCCTTCGACGGCGACCGCGACATGCTGCGGAAGCGTGAAAGAAAGCTTGCCTTTGCCTTCGACCGTGACGACGTTTCCTTCGACGGCGATTTTGACGCCGGCGGGGATGTCGATGGGTTTCTTGCCAATGCGAGACATATTTTTATTTTCCTTGTTTTACCAGACGTAACAGAGGATTTCGCCGCCGACGTTTTCCCGTGCCGCCTTGCGGCCGCTCATGATACCCTTGTGGGTCGTCAGGATCACCGTGCCCAGACCGTTGCGGACCCGGGGGATCTCGGTGCTCGAACAATAGACGCGGCAGGAGGGTTTGCTCACACGTTCGAGTCCGGCGATGACCGGTTTGCCGTCGACGTATTTCAACGTGACGACGATTGAACGTTTGACGCCTTCGCCTTCGACGGATGCCGAGGCGATGTACCCTTCCTCTTTCAGAACCTGCGCGATGGCTTCCTTGGTCTTCGACAACGGGATCGCCGTCGTGGCGAGACCGGCCAGCCCGGCGTTGCGGATACGCGTGAGCATATCGGCGATCGGATCTTGCATACTCATAATAGAACTACTCCCTTCCGATTACCAACTGGCCTTGGTGACGCCGGGGATCTGTCCCTTGGACGCCAATTCGCGGAAACAAATACGACAAAGCTGGAACTTGCCGATATAAGCACGCGGACGACCGCACGCTTTGCAGCGCGTATAGTTGCGGACCGCGAATTTATTCGGACGGGCGGCTTTGACCATCAAACTGAGTTTCGCCATAATCTGCTCCTTATTCCCCGAAGGGAACTTCCATCATCGTGAGAAGTTCACGCGCCGCGTCGTCGGTCTTGGCGGTGGTGACCATCGTAATGTTCACGCCGAGCGGATACTTCAACTTGTCGGCGTCGACTTCGGTGAACACCGAAAGATCGGACATACCGATGTTGTAGTTGCCGACGCCGTCGAATCCCTTGCGGGAAACGCCGCGGAAGTCGCGGACGCGGGGCAGCGCGTTGTGGACGAAACGATCCAGGAAATCGTACATCCGTCCGCCGCGGAGCGTGACCATCACGCCCACGTTCATGCCGACGCGGAGTTTGAAATTGGCGACGTTTTTCTTCGCCTTGGTGATGACCGGCTGCTGACCCGCCATCGCGGCGATGTGTTTTTTCGCTTCGACGAAAGCGTCGCGTTCCTGCGAAGAAGAGATGCCGGTCGAAATGACGATCTTGCTCAACTTCGGGATCTGCATCGCATTGGTGATCCCGAGTTTCGCCGCCAGCGCCGGACGAACCTCTTCGACATATTTTTTCTTCATATCAGGCATTTTTACTTGGCTCCATCCTTTTTGGCGGCGCGCGCCGCCTTGGCGTCGGCCTTCGCCTTTTTGGCGGCATCGGTCAGCGCGACGTTGGAAACGTGCACCGAAACCGAACGCTCGACCATACCGCCGTTCGGATTGGTACGGCTCTTTTTCAGCGTGCGTTTGCCCAGTTTGTGGGGCGCTTCGCCGGAAATTTCGAGCACGACGCGGTCCTTCGCGGGAAGCATCGCCTTGATCGTCGCTTCGGCGCCTTTGAAATTGCCGGCGATCACTTTGACGCCGTCGCCCTTGCAGACATGATATTTTTTCATATTACAGCACCTCCGGCGCCAGCGAAATGATCTTGAGGAAACCGCTGTCGCGCAGTTCGCGGGCGACGGGTCCGAAAATACGGGTGCCGACCGGATTTTTGTCCTTGTCGATGATCACCGCGGCATTGTCGTCGAAGCACAAATAGGAACCGTCGGGACGACGGATCTTGCTTTTGGTGCGGACGATGACCGCCTTGACGCGCTGACGGCGTTTGACCGTGCCGTCGGGGAGCGCTTCTTCGACCGCGCAGCTGACGATGTCGCCGATACGGGCGAATTTGCGGCTCTGCCCGAGCACGGTGATCGTCAGGAGCGACTTCGCGCCGGAATTATCGGCGACGTCCAGAATACTTTGCATCTGAATCATAGTGAATGTCCCCCCGGCGTTATTCCTGCACCGCGCGGGTGACGATCTCGATCAGACGCCAGCGCGTGTTGCGGCTCAGCGGGCGGGTTTCCACGATACGCACGGTATCGCCGACTTTCGCCTCGTTTTTCTCGTCGTGAACGGCAAAGTTTTTGCTGATCTTGACGACTTTGTGATACAGCGGATGGGTCGTGCGGCGTTCGACTTTGACCACGATGGTTTTGTTCTGGACGTCGCTGACGACGATGCCGACCCGCTCTTTGCGATTCCCGCGGGAAACGACTTTTTCTTCACTCATTTTGCCACCTCGGCTTTCGCCGCCCGCGCGGTGCATTCGGTGAGGCAGCGCGCGATGTCGCGGCGA
>JAKSOG010000063.1 GCA_024405715.1 Victivallaceae bacterium
CGGGGTCATAACAAAGAGCGTCAGAAACAACGCAGGAGAAAGAAATAATGTTCGGGTTCATCATCGCGCTGGTTTCGGCGCTGGCGGGATACGCCGCGATGGCGCACGCTCACGTCGGGGCGTGGTCGGTTTTCTATGCGGCGGCGCTGTTTTTCATCGTTCAGCTTTTGATCGGACTGACGATCCGCTCCCGGATGAAAAAGAAGCAGAACGACATTCAATCGGTTATGGCGGCGGCGCAGGAAAAGATCAACCGGCAGATGATGCTTTTTCAACGGCGGCCGCCGTCGAGTATGCGCGAAGCGCAGGAGCAACTCGCGAAAATGCAGAACGATGCCGCGCGCAAGGTGCTGACGATCCTCGACGAATGCAACCGGTACACCTGGTGGAACTGGATGCTCGCGCGCCAACTCAACGCGATGCGCGTCCAGCTTTATTTTCAACTCAGGGAATTCAAAAAAGTCGATGCTCTGCTGCCGAAAGCGCTTGTGGTCGATCAGCAGACGATGGCGATCAAACTGGTGCGGCTCTACCGCAACGATGATCCGGCGCTCGACCGTTTCTACGAGAAGAAATGCGCCAAAACGAAAAACGAGGCGGCGGCATATCTCGCTTCGGTCTACGCCTGGATCAAACTCAAGGAAAACGAAGTGTCCAAAGCGACGCAGGCGCTGATCGCCGCCCGCCGCAAAAGCGACAATCCGGTGCTGTTGGAAAACTGCGACCGTCTGGTCAACGGGAAGATCCGCCAGTTCAGCAACGCGCAATTCGGCGACGCCTGGTACGCTCTGATGTTGGAGGAACCGAAAGCAAAAGTCCAGCGTCAGCAGCGGATGTACTGAAGCGGTCCGCGTAAGGGGATTCCCCGGATGAAAAATTCGGAAATTTTTTTGATACGGGTGCGGCGGCGGTTGCTCGACGCGGCGGACAAATGCGTTCTGCCGCTGGAATTTCTGGGCGCGGTCGCGGCGGCGCTCCCCTCGCTTTTCCGCAAAAAAGGGTTGCGTCTGCGGGAGTTCCGTTATTATCTTGCCCTTTGCGGCAGTAAATCGCTGCCGATCGTGCTGTTGATCTCGCTGCTGATGGGGGGCGTACTCGGCATTCAGGCGGCGCTTCAGCTGACGAAATTCGGCGCGGAAATTTTCACCGCCGACCTCGTCGGTTTTTCCGTGCTCAAGGAATTCGGACCTTTGATGGTGGCGATCATCCTCACGGGACGCGCGGGATCGGCATTCGCCGCGGAACTCGGCACGATGAAAGTCAACGAGGAGATCAGCGCGCTGGAAACGATGGGGATCCGGCCCGTCGGTTACCTCGTGCTGCCGAAACTCGTCGCGATGCTTTTGGCGATGCCCGTGCTGACCGTCTTCGGCGATGTCGCCGGGATCTTCGGGGGGATGGCGATCGGCGTCAGCGTACTGGACATTCCTTTCGCGGCGTACTGGTCGCGGACGATCGACGTGCTCGACGGGATCACGATGCTGCTGGGCATTTTGAAAAGCGTCGTTTTCTCGCTGTTGATCACGCTGGCGGGATGTTTCTACGGATTTCAATCGACGAGCGACGCGCAGGGCGTCGGCCGGAGCGCCACGCAGGCGGTGGTCGCATCCATTTTCTGGGTGATCGTCGCCGACGCGCTGCTGACGGTGCTTTATTCATTCATCGGGTACTGAACATGACGGGAAACGCGAATTTATCATCCGACGTGATCGAAGTGCGGGATTTGTCCATCGGGTACGGGAAACGCACGGTGATGGAGCATCTGGATTTTTCGATCCGGCGCGGTGAGATTTTCGGACTGCTCGGAGGTTCCGGATGCGGCAAAAGCACGCTGATGAAACATCTCATCGGCCTTTACCGCCCGCAGAAAGGCGACATTCGCATTTTCGGCGAAAGCATTGTCGCGGCGCCTCCGGAAAGACGGAGGGAAATGATGCGCCGCTTCGGCGTCACCTATCAGGGGGGCGCGCTGTTCGGCTCGCTGACGCTGTCGGAAAACGTGGCGTTGCCGTTGCAGGAATTCACCGATTATCCGCCGGAAAAGATCGACCGGATCGTCCGGGAAAAACTCGCGCTGGTGGATCTCGCCGATTTCGGGAATTACATGCCGGCGGAAATTTCCGGCGGAATGAAAAAACGGGCGGGACTGGCGCGGGCGCTCGCACTGGATCCCGAACTGCTCTTTTTCGACGAACCGTCGGCGGGCTTGGACCCGCTGGCGTCGGCGGCGCTCGACCGGCTGATCAGAAGTCTGCGCGACAAACTCGGTGCGACGGTCGTCATCGTCACGCACGAATTGGACAGTATTTTTTCGATCGCCGACCGGGTGATCATGCTCGATAAGAGCGTCAAGACCGCGGCGGCGATCGGCGATCCCCGCGAGTTGAAGGAACATTCGGGAAACGCCTGGGTAAAAAGTTTTCTCAATCGGGACGGATTGAAAGGAGCATAACGCGATGGAAGAACGGGAACAAAACATTCGGCTGGGGCTTTTCGTGGGGGGCGGCGTACTGCTCCTGCTGGCGGCGCTCTTTTTTCTGGGGCTGTCCAGTTTCTTCGTTTCGGAAGAAAAAGTCTACACCACGTTCAGCGAATCGGTGCAGGGTCTTACGGAAGGTTCGCAAGTCAAGTACCGCGGAGTCCCGGTCGGGTCGGTTTCGGACATTTCGATCGCGGTCGACGACCGCATCGTCAAAGTCGAAATGAAAATCCGGCTGGATAATTTCATCAATCGGGGCACGCACGAAATGCAACGGCAGAAATTCGCCGATTATCTGCGCAAGGAGATCGGCGACGGGTTGCGCTGCCGGATGGAATACGCGGGGATCACCGGGATGAAGTTCATTGATTTCGACTACTTCGGCAAACCCGAAGACGCAGTTCCCGAAGCGCCGGAAGGGCTGATCGGCCGCGACGATCTCTATCTGCCGTCGGTACCGTCGACGTTCAAGGACATCAGCGCGACGCTCGTTTCGGCGATCGACCGGTTGTCGAACATCCACTTCGAGGAAATCAGCGGCGAACTGGAAAGTTCGTTGCAGAAACTGTCGAATCTGCTCTCCGATCCGGCGATCCGTTCGACGATCGCGCGTACCAACGAAGTCGTGGAACACCTCGAAGCGACGGCTTCTTCGGTGGAAAAAGTCTTCAACGAAGATGAAATGCAGACGATGCGGGAAAATCTCAACGGTGCGCTCCGGAGTTTCCGGAACCTCGCGGAAACACTGGACAAACGGACGCGCCAGATTGATTTCCATTCGGCGCAGGACGATTATCATTCGTTGATCGTCCAGCTCAAACAGATGATCGATTCGATGCGTATTTTGGCGGAATATCTGGAAACCGATCCCCAGTCGGTTTTGCAGGGCAAAGGCAAGCAGGAGCGTTGACCGATGGCGACGACGGCGGAACTTGCCGCGACGACGCCGCGATACGCCCGGGACGGATATGATTTCATCGTCCGGGCGGTGAATTTCACGGCGGAAAAATTTTCCCGGCGGCGTCACGTTTCGGCGCGGGAATTGCTGGGGGGCGTCCGCGAACTTGCCGAAAGCGAATTCGGCGCCGTTTTCCCGCTAGTCCTGCGGGAATGGGGGATCGCGACGGCGCACGATGTCGGATTTCTCGTGTACCGTATGATCGGAGCCGGATTGCTCTGCGCGTCGGATGAAGATTCCCCCGAAGATTTCGAGATTGATTTCGAGTTCATCACTCCGAGGCGGGATTTCCCGCAGGAAACCATAAAAATTCTTTGACGATGGATTTTTTCTCACGACTGGAAACTTTTTCACTCGACAACGGAGTCCGCATTGTCGTGCTTCCGCGCGCCGGATTTTCGGTGGAGATCCACGCCTTGATCGCCACGGGCAGTATGCACGAAGGGAACCGGCTCGGATGCGGCGTCAGCCATTATCTTGAACATATGCTTTTTCAGGGTTGCGCCGGATTTCCCGGTCATTCCGCGCCGGAAAGTTTGCAAAAATACGGTTTCGACATCAACGCCTACACAACGTTCGACCGTACCGTGGTGACCACGCGCGCGGGGAACGAAAAACTCCCGGAAGCGTTGCGCGCGATCGCGGCGATGGTGTGCGCGCCCGGGATCGCCGACGCCGCGTTTCAAAAAGAACGCGAGGTGATCCTGCGCGAATGCAATCGTCACGCCGACAGTCCGGAAGCGCGGCTCTTCGATGCGGCGCGGGAACTTGCGTTTCCGCGTCATCCCGTCCGGATGCCGATCCTCGGGTATCCGGAAAAAGTGGCAGCGTTGACGCGCGAAGATCTGCTCGCTTACCACGCGGAACGTTACGCCCCGTGCCGGTGCGTCCTCGCGGCGGTCGGCAATGTCGATCCGGAAAAATTCATCGAATGTGCGGAAAAAGAGTTCGGTTCGTGGCGGCGTTCCGGTTTTCCGGAAACGGTCTTCCCGAGTGTTTTGCGGAGCGGCGGCGCCCGCGAAACGCTTCTTTTCCCCGACCCGATCGAAAGGATGATGATGATGATGCCGGCGCCGGGGATCGCGGACGCGGAAACACCGGCGTTCGATCTCCTGCTGGGGATGCTCGGCAGTGGAGGAAGTTCGCTGCTGACGGAAAAACTGGAAAGAAAATTGTCTCTCGCCCACGGATTTCAGTTCTACTATTATGCGATCGACGATTTCGGCGTCGGGATCGCGGAGGCGGAAACAACGCCGGAAAAATTCGACGCGATGCGCGCGGCGCTGGAAGCGGAAATGAAAAAACTTTCGCGTTCCGGTCTGACCGCCGCGGCGCTCCGCAAGGAAAAGCAACGTCGTCACGGTGACGATCTCGCCGCGTGGAACGATTTCGGCACGCTCGCCCGGATCCTCGGAACGTCGCTTCTCCAGACGGGCAAGGCGGATTTCGAGGACGAATACCGACGGCGTCTCAATGCCGTTTCGATCGACGAAGTGCGCGAATGCGCCGCGAAAAAACTGTCGCCGGAACTTTTCTGTTGCGTCGCGCAACGCAACCGGACGACCCGGAAACGCGCGTTCCGGCCGCCTGAAGCGGTACGTTCGATGCACATCGGGAAAAATGCGCGCATTTGTACAGCGACGATCGACCGGCGCGAAACGCCGGCGGACAATGCGGTGTTGCTGCTCCCCGGCGCGGTCTTCGAAACGGGCGAATGGCGCGGTGCGGGAGAACTCTGCGCCCGATTGCTTTCATGCGGCGGAGGCGGGATTTCCGAAAACGACTTTCTCGCCCGGCTCGACGCGCTCGGCGCGGCGATGGACGTCTCTTTCCGGCGCAATACGATGGCGATCGAAGTCAACGCGCCGCACCGCCGTTTCGCCGACGCGCTCGAACTTATCGGGCGCGTGCTCGCCGCCCCCGGGTTCGACGACGAACAGTTTGAGCGCGAAAGGGAACGGCTCGCGCAAAAGATCGAAACCCGTTTGAGTACGCCTTTCGGCGCCGCGTTCGGCCGTTGCCGGAAACTGCTTTTCGGGGACCATCCGTATTCGGGTGAAATCCCGCCCGAATCGTTGCGGGCGCTGACGCCGGAAACGATCCGGAAATTCTACCGATCGCTTTTCTGCCGCCGTCAGGCGGTCGCCGGATTTACGGGGGAACGCCCGGAAACGGAAAAATATTCAGCGCTTTTTCTCGGCGGCGCGCCGTGGCACGACCGGGCGCTCCGTCCGGTGCCGTCGGCGGTTTTTCCCGCGAAAGATCTTTTTGACCGGATCGAAATGCCGCGGGAACAACTCGCCGTCATACGCGGGATTCCGGGGATCGCCTCTTCATCCGACCCGACCATCGAACGCCTTTTTTTATTGCTCAGGAACAATGAGAACGGACTTTTTTCGCAGCTTTTTCAATCGGTGCGGGAAAAGGAATCGCTGGTCTATTCGACCGGGATGCTCCCTTTCGGCGGATTCGTCCGCGGCGCTTTCGCCTTTTACGGGCTGACGCGTCCGGGATGCGGAGAAAAACTCGAAGCGCTGTTGCGCGGCGAGATCGCGCGACTGGCTTCCGGCGGCGTAACGAAAGATGAATTCGAGCAGACGCGCGAAAAAACGATTTTTTCGACGGGTTCCGACGCCGAAAATCCGCTGGAACAACTGGAAAGTGCAATGCTCGAACTCTATTACGGGCACACGCCTTTGCCGACGCGTGGAGAATTTGCGGCGTTGCGCGCGATCAAACGAAACGATTTCAACCGTTTTCTGCGGGATGTTCTCCGCAATGCTCCGGGGGTTTCGGTCTTCGCCGGAGCCGTGGAAAAATGAGCGGACGCGAAGCGTTCGCGCGCGAAAAATATCTGCGCCGTCATATGCCGGACGCCCTGCCCGGTCTGGAAAAATTTTCCCGCGTCGTCGTGCTGCCCGCCTGGAATGAACTCGAATTTCTGCCGGAAACGCTCGATTCGCTCGAACAGGCGGAAAAACCCGTTCCCGTCGCCGTGCTCGTCGTCGTCAACCACCCGCGGGGCAGCGATCCCGCGCCGAGCATCGCCGCCGCGGAATTTCTCCGCGTCCGGCAACAGACGGACAAATCGCTTTTTTTTCTGGAAGCACCCGATCTCGACGGCGGCGTCGGCGAAGCGCGCAAACGCGGGATGGACGCATATCTCGGCGCCCGGAGCGTCGCGACGGCGGCATCGGACTGGATCTTTTCCCTCGATGCGGACGCTCCGGTCGCGCGCGATTATTTTGTGCGCGCGGAAGCGGCTTTCCGGAGCATCCCCGACGCGACGGGATGGACTTTCCCCTACCGGCACCGCGCCGATCCGGAAACCCTTACGGCGGTACGGCGCTATGAAGAACATCTCGCGCGGTACGCGGCGAAACTGCGCGAAGCGCGCTCGCCTTACGCGATCCATACGATCGGGTCGGCATTCTGCGTCCGGCTCGATCATTATCTGAAAGCCGACGGGATGAAGATCCGCCCCGCCGGAGAAGATTTTTATTTCCTCTGCGAACTGGTCAAAACGGGCAAAGTTTCCGAAATGGACGGCGAGCCCGTTGTTTTTCCTTCCGGGCGGATCTCCGGGCGCACGCCGTTCGGCACGGGCCGTGCGGTCCGCGGCATTTTGGCGGGCGATCCGCCGGAAGAGATCCCCGACGAAGCATTCGCGGAATTGAAAGCATTGCTGGAAACGATCGAAGATCCGCGTTTCGGCGAGGCCCCGGAGGAATGGTTTTCCGCGCTTCCGGAAGTCGCGCGCGCTTTTTTCGCGGCGGAAAAATTTCCTCCGTTATGGGAAAAAGTCCTGCGCAACACACCGCGAAACGCCGAAGCGCGGCGGGCGGCGTTTCACCGCTGGTTCGACGGTCTCAAGACCTTGCGGTTTCTTCATTTCGTCAGGTCGATGCGCGGATCCGCCGCCATATAGAGCAGATCGGCAATCAGAATGCCGAGCAACGTCAGCGCACCCGAAAAGAAAAAAAGCGCCATCTGCAACGGATAATCGCGGCTCGACAATGCCAGCAACGCCAGATTCCCCATTCCCGGAATGTTGAAAATATATTCGACGATGACGCTTCCCGCGACCAGACTCGGCAGCAACCCTCCGAAAAGCGTAATCAACGTGATCAGCGCGTTGCGCAACGCATGACGCCAGACGACGTCGCATTCCGGCACGCCCTTGGCGCGTGCGCTCCGGATGTAATCGCTGAAAAGCACGTCCAGCATCCCCGACCGCGCATAGCGCGACAACCCGGCGAATCCTCCGTAGGAAAGGCAGATCACCGGCAGGATGTAACTTTTGAATGCCTCATATTGCAGACGCCATACGGATGCCGTGCCGTCGTCGTAAACGTATGCCCCCTGCAACGGAAAAACCGGCCATACGCCGCCTTCGCAGAAAAGACTCTGCAGCAGAAGCCCCACCCACACCGCCGGAAGCGAATAGAGAAAAAAGAGACCGACTTCGATCGCATGATCGCTCCACGAACGCGCGTGTACCGCGCTGTAAACGCCCAGCGGGATCGCCAACAGATAAGTTACTGCGATCGCCCAGAAATTGAGCGTCAGCGTGACCGGGAGCCGTTCCAGGATCAATTCGACGACCGGACGGCCGGGATCGACCGACGCCGAACGTCCGAAATCCCCGCGGCATACGACACGGACGGTCCAATGCCAGAACCCGACGATGATCGGCCGGCCGAGCCCCAGTTCCTCCCGCAACGAAGCATTCGTCGCGAATCCGCCTTTTTCGCTGATCCCGGATGCGTTTTCCCCGCTGTCGAGCATCGAACTGCGCGTCGGATCGCCGGGGGCGAGCCGCAAAAGGACGTAACTGACGAAAAGGATCGCCGAGAGCGTCGCCAGTGCCAGAAGCAACCGTTTCGCGAGATAGAAGATCATAGCAACGCCGTCAGCGCCCCCAGCGCCGCGCCGCCGAGGATCAGCGCCGGCGCGGAAATTTTCGTTTTGTTCAAGGCGATGAAAACGGCGGAAAAAATCGCCAGCGAGATCCAGTCGATCCGGAAATCCCCGAAACATCCGTGCAGGAAAGAACGCCACGGAATGCCTCCCGGAAAAACGGAAAGTCCGAGAAAAATGATCGACGCATAAAAGACCAATCCGAGCGCGGCGGGACGCACCCCCGTCAAAATCCCCTGCACGGCGAAACTTTTGCGGTATTTATGCAGTCCCAGAACCGCGAGCATCGACAAAATCAGCGTTGGGAGCACCAGTCCCGCCGTCGCGGCGACGCTTCCGGGAAAACCGTTTTCGATGAAACCGGCATATGTGGCGGCGTTGATCCCGACCGGTCCCGGAGTCAACTGGGCGACGGAAACAAGATTGCCGAACTGCACCGCGTCCAAAATTTTGCGCCCGGTCACAAGATCGTTGAAAAGCAGCGGGACAAGCATATACCCGCCGCCGAAACAAAGGATTCCGAACGAGGCGAAACGCCAGAGCAGCGCGAGCGAAGTCATTGCACCTCCTCCTTTTGAAGCCGGATTTTCCGGGCGAGCAATCCGAAGGGGATCGAAGATACGATCAGCAACCCCGGATTGACGCGGTTCAGAACCAGGATCAGCACGGCGGCGCCGAGCGCGATCTCGAACGCGCCGCGGCAGACTTTTTTCGTCATCCGGAACGCCGTGGAAACGATCAGCGCGGCGACCGCCGCGCGCACGCCCGGGAAAACGCCGACGAGAAGCGCATTGTGCGGATCCAGCCGGGGAAAGAATACCGCGATCAGCAGGATCACCGTGAAAGAGGGCAGCACCGCCCCCAGAAGCGCCGCCAGCGCCCCGAAAAATCCGGCGACTTTCATCCCGACGTAAACCGCGCAATTCGCGGCGATGATGCCCGGAACCGTCTGCGAAAGGGCGACCATTTCGAGCAGATCGTCGCGGGAAAGATACTTTTTCCGGACGGAAAACTCTTCCTCGATCACGGGCAACATCGCCAGTCCTCCGCCCAATACGACGGCGGCGATTTTCGCGAACGCCCAAAAAAGGATCAGACAGCGCCGCAGAATTTTCACTTGCATTTCTCCTTTTCCACGCGCTTTAATATAACGCCTCTGCGTTTTCCGTGCAAACGCCGCGGAAACATCAGCGCGTTTTGTACGCGACGCGGACGCATTCGCCCGCATGGAAAAGCCGGTCGATCCAAAGCGTTTTGTCCGCCGCGAAAAATTCGCACCCGACGATTTCCCCGTCCACGGAGACGGCGGCGTCTTCCGCCGCGAAAAGGAGCATCGGCGCGCGACCGGTACGTCCGACCGTGAATTCAACGCATCCCGGCGTCGCGCGGACGCAACGCACGGGGATGTCCGCCGCCTGCAACAAAACGGGATGTCCCGGCATCGCGGAAGAGCGGCGCACTTCGATCGCGGCTTTGCCGGAAACGGGGAAAACGTCTTCCGGGATCTGTACCGACCCGGAAAACCCGATCCCGTTCACCCGGAAATCTCCGACATACCGTCCCTTGCCTGAAATATGCCAGTCGCAGACGACGCCGCGGAAACGAAATCCCCGGACGTCGACGTCGCCTTCGTCTTCGGCGGGAACATACGCAAGTCCTCCCCTCGTCCAGTCCAATCCCGCCGCACCGCGGAGAATGCCCTGCGCGACGCCCGTCGCGGCGAACCCCTGCCAGCGCGATGTCATCGTGATGTCGCGTTCTTCGCCCGCGAGATTGAGCGTTTCGATCGCGACGCCGTAGCGTTCAAAATAGCGGAGGAAACCGCGCATCAGCCGCACCGCTTCGCCGGCGCGTCCGCCGCAACGCGCAGTCCGGCACTCGTGTCCGTAGTGCTGGCTCATATGGACGGCTTTCCACATTTCGCAGGGGACGTCGCCGTTCCAGGCGACGGCGGCGCGTCCCATCGGGTGATAAAGTTTTTCCGCCTGATAAGCGGCAAGACAGTTCAGGATGCGGCGGAAAAGATGTCTGCCGTATGTATAATCCATTCCCAGCGTATGCGTATTTTGAAAGACTTCGTGTTCCGGGATCCCGAAATTTTCCGTGCGCGCCTGACGCAAATATCCTTCTTTTTCGTTGAAAAACGCTTCGGCGTAGTTTTTTTCGACCCGGCGGGCGAGTTCTCCGCATTGCGCGGAAATTTCCCCGTCGCCGCATTCGCGGGCGAGATTTTCCAGCGTACGCAACGAATCGTACCACCACCCGTTGAGACAGGAAGCGTAAAACAGTCCGTCCATCCCGACTTCGCGTGAATTGTCGACGCCGCAGTTGAGCGACGTTTTCAGCAATCCGTTTTCCGGATGAACGAAACGGCGGCAGAAAAGAAAATATTTTTTGAAACAGCCGAAACATTCCCGCGCGAAAGCGGGATCGTCGCGAAAAGCGAGATATTCCCCGAGCGTGACGATGAGGTGCATCGTCACCCACGGACAGGTTTCCACATACGGATAATCAAGCATATAGCGGATCATTTTCCGGGCGCGGCGCCACTCGCCGAAAAGCAGGAAATCGCGGATCGGGTAGACGTCGTCCCACAGCGCGAAAAAATGATACCCGAAATTGGCGGCGCGCACCATCGCTTCGCGTCCGGTCTCGACGATGACAAGTTTGCGTTGATACCCCGGGAAAACGCGGAAAAATTTTTCCGCGCCGGGGAGCCGGCTCAAACGCACGTCCAATGCCGGACGGCAGGAACGCTTTTCACGGGCGAGACCGGCGGAGAAATCGGTGGCGGCGGCGGCGTGTGCAAAGGCAAACGCGCCGTCGTCGTCGGCACCGAAGCCGAAACCGAAAAAAACGGCTCCGCGCTTTTCCGTTTTTCCGGTGAGCGTCCAACCGTCGGGGATCGCGGAAAAAGTCATTTTTGACGTGCAGAAGATCGCCCATACGGCGGAAACCTTGCGGTCGGCATAAGTTTTCGTAGCGCGCAGAAAAAGCGTGTTGCGCGCCGGATCGAAAACGGGCGTTTCCCGCTCAAAAAGCATATCCTTGTCGGGGAACGGGGAAGCGGGGTCGAATTTTTCTCCCCGCATCTCATAGGGAAGCAACCG
>JAKSOG010000064.1 GCA_024405715.1 Victivallaceae bacterium
AACATCCGCTTCGACGAGCGGGGAGGGCATATCGCAGAAAAGCCGCTTCCCCGCCGCGGAAAGATAACTTGCCGCGCCCGTGCGCCGTCCCGTGAAACGGATCCCGAAAACGTCGGCGAGCGCGAAATCGGCGCCGCCTTGTCCGGTTTCGTCGTAGAGCGACGTTTCGCCCGTGGCGATCAGCGTGCCGCCCCGGCGGACGAAGTCGCGCATCTTTTCGCTTTCTTCCGCGGAAAGATAGGCGGCGTTTCCGGCGATCACGGTGTCGAAAGATCCTCTCCAGTCGGAGCAACGTTCCGTGAGCAACCGGCAGGGGATGCGGCTTTCGGCGAGGATGCGCACGATCCCCATCGCTTCTTCAAGGATCGCGTTGCGGCGGATCGTCATATTGTTGGAATCGCAGTCGGAAAGTTCTTTCAGCGTCATCCCCGATTTCCCGCCTACGCAACTGGGCATCGAGAAATAGACGCCGACCCGGGCGCGGAGCGTCGCGCCGTTGCGCGCGACCGCCCGCCGGAAAGGCGCCAGTTTTTCGTGGAGAGTGCGAAGCGTCCGGGAAAAGGATTCTTCCAGCGTGCCGTCGGGGTTGATCGCGTCGATGAAAAAATAGGCGCCGCCGTTGGCGAGCGTCGTCAACGCGTGCAGAAACAATTCCGCTTCCGGCTTCGCCGAGGTGTGGTCGCGCAGGGAAACGCAACGCGACGTCATAAATTCAAAGGGTTTGCGCGTGGTGAAAGCGTCAAAGGCCTTGACGGCGAAACGCTGTTGCATTTTTCCGCCGTAAAAGTCCGAGAAACCACCCGTGCAGAACGGGGGAAAATTGATGCGTTACCGTGACGTCGGGACGCCGTTCTCGGATGAAATCGGTCATCGCGCGGGCGAAGCGCGCCATTGATTTTTCGCGGAAACGCTGGAATTTGACCCACGCGGGAGCTCGCCAGTCGATGGTTTCGGGGATCTCCAAGGCGTATTCCTCGCGGAATTTTTTCCGGCAGGCGTCGCAACAGCAGACCATCGGCCAAAAGGTCATGTCAAGGAAAACGCCCTGCAGTTCCCGATATGCGAGGATCTCCGTCAGTTGCGCCCGGTGAAATGCGACGGTCGCTTCCTGATTTGGGCAGACGTAATGGTAACGTCCGTGGTGATCGACCCCGCAGGCGTCACGCGTCCGCGCTTCGGGATGGCGCATCCAGAGATCGTTGTGAAAGATCAGCGTGTAATAGGCGATCGGTACGATCTTTTCGGCGTCGAGCCGCGCGACGGTTTCGCCGAAAACGTCGCGGAGCGCAATGCCGTGGTGCCGATGCCCGACTTCAGTCGGATAATAACAGTTGCCGTTGTGGTCGCAGGCGTAGACCATCGCCGATTCCGCGCCGGAAAGTTTGACCAGCCGGACGTATTCCCGCGGATCGAATTTCCGCATATAGGCGTCGAGACGATCGGTGATGTGATTGTCGATCAACAATCTGGAATAGCATTTATTCGTCCAATTCATCAGGAAACTCCTTGCAACGGGTCTTTTTGACGTTACATTATAATATCGGCGCGAAAATGAAAAAGGAAAGACGATGAAGTTGGCAAAAATAGCACAAAATCAACTTTTTTCCCTGCGTTACGGTCCTGTCTGGCGCGGCGTTTGGGAAAGAGGGCATATCGAGCGCAACCGGAAGCTTTACGATTTCGAGCTGGTCGTTTTTCTGGAAGGAAGTTCGGTCGTAACGACGGAAGCCGGACGTTTCGTCTGCCGGGCTCCGTCGGCTTTGGTCATCCCGCCGGGGATCAGCCATGCAACGGCGGCGACGTCCCGCGTCGAAAGGGGATGCGTCCACTTCTGCTGGTTCGGCGAGACGATGCCGGAAGAACATTGGGTTTTCGGCGACGATCCCGTCCGGGAATTTCATCCGGAAAAAACCGCCGCGTTCCCCGAAACGGGGGTCCCGTTTCCCTGGTTCATCCCGGAACTGCCCGCGGAACTCCGGACGCTCGGCCGCCGCTTTTTTCTGCGCGACGGCGAATCGCCCGCGGAACGACTCGACCGGACGGGCATTTTGTATTGTCTGCTCGGCGGCATTTTGGATCTGGTACGGGATTCCGGTCCCGGCGCGCGCGTCGCCGCGTCCGCGCGTCATTTGCTGAAAACGAAGCACCGCATCGAACGGGATTTCACCGACCCGCATCTTTGCGTGCGGCGCATCGCCGGTGAATGCGGCATCACGCCGACCCATCTCGCCCGGATTTTCCGGCAGGGTACGGGCGTCGCCGTCAAACGCTATGTCCGGCAACTGAAAATCGCCCGGGCCAAAGAACTTTTAAAAGCGGATAACAACTTGACGATCAAGGAAATAAGTGATGTTTGCGGATTCGATGATCCAAACTTTTTTTCCCGTGTTTTCAAAATCGAAACGGGGTTTTCCCCCGGCGAATTCCGCTTTTTGCGGAAAGCCGATTGAAAAAGTTTTTCCCCGTGCTATATTGAGAGCGATTCACGGACCGTCGGTATGAAAACGCACGCACATCGTTTGCTTCTTTTGTTTTCTCTTTGTTTCGCCTGGACGCTTCCTGCGGGCAGGGCGGTGATCGTCTGTACCGCCGATCTGCACGGGGAGGGGGAAACTTTCGCCCGTCTGGCGACGGAAATACGCCGCCGCGACCCCGACGTGCTGATCGACGCGGGCGATCTTTTTTCCGGAAACTTCACCGCCGTTTCCGACGGCGGCGCGACGATGTTCCGGGCGCTCGATGCGCTTTCGTATGACGTTTTCGTACCGGGCAATCACGATTTCGACGGCGGTCCCGATGCGTTGGGAAAAAGTTCGGCGCAGTTTCACGGACAACTGCTCGGGCATTGGCGGACGCCCGCCCTGCCGTCGGTGAAGTCTTGGATCGTGCTGGAAAGAAAATCTTTGCGCATCGGGATCATCGGATTGGGAAATCCGGAGGAAAAAAGCCGGATCTTGCCGGGTGTTGATTTTTTGCAACCGTCTTATGATGAAGCACTTGAAGAATCGCTCCGCGCCGTGAAGTCGGCGGGCGCGAATCTGACGGTGCTGGTCTGCCACCGGGGACTTTACCACAAAGAGGGCGCACTCGCCGATTTGTTGCGCCGCCACCCCGGTGTCGATCTGGTATTCGGCAGTCATTCCCATCAGCCGGTGCGCGGGCTCGCGCTCGCCGGAAGTTTTTACGTTCAACCGGGGGCGCGGGCGGAAAGCGCCGCCTGCGCGGTCGTTACATTTGACGACCGGAACAAGACGGTCACGCAGATCGAATCGCTGCTGTTGGCTCCCGGCACCGAATCCGATCTTGCATTGTCGCGTCTTTTTGCCGAAGCGGAAAAACGCATCGCCGGTTTCGGGGATGCGCCTGCCGCCGGATACGACGAAGCGATCGCTTTGCCGCTCCCCGGAAGGTTCGATTGCGATTTCGCCCGGTTGGCGGCGGAGGCGTTGCGCGAAGCTGTCGGCAGCGATGTCGCCGTTTTCGACGGCTATGCGGCGGAACGCAAGATCTTTCCGCCGATCACGCGCCGCAAGCTTTTTGCGCTTGATCCTTATAACGGCCGGATCATCGTCGCGCAGATGACCCGCGAAGAACTTGAAGCGCTGATGAAAGAAATGCTCGGCGCGGTCCCGCCCCGGCGCGCCGGAGTCGTGCCCGGTTTTGCGGGCATATCCTACCGGACGAAAGGGAAACAACTCGTCGCACTCGACGTTCCGGAAACGGTGACCGCGGCGTTGGGAGCGTTCCGTTTTTGCCGTTCGACCGCTTTGACGGATTTGCGCGCCGACCGCCGCCGCTGGCGGGATTCCGGCGTTCTGGAACAGGATGCGATATGGGAAAAAATCGTAAAGGAAGGAAAAAAATGAAATTCCGTTGTTGTTTTTACGCATTGTCGGCGATGATTTTTTTTGCCGGTTGTCAAAGCGTCGAACCGGAAAAAGCGCCCATCCGGTACAGCGTCGGCAAAGAATTCGCCGCTTTGCCCTTGCGTTATCGCGCATCGGAAAAAATCCTGATCGGCGAAAGCCGCAACGGCGTGTCGTTCCGGATGGAACCGGGGAAAACGCTTTTTTGTCAGGATTGCCGCATCGCGTTGCCCGATGCGGTCTCGCTCGACGCCGAAGGGGTTTATCATACCGGAGAAAATACGCTCCGCGTGTTGCGCGCACTGCTTGAAAATCCGAATGCGCGCCATTTCGGACGGCGCATCCTTGTCGATCCCGGTCACGGCGGCAAAGATACCGGAGCCAAAGGGGCGAAACTCGTTGAAAAGGAGGTCAATCTGCTTCTTGGTGCGGAGATCGTGCGGAATCTGAACGAACGGGGTTTTTCCGCCCGGTTGTCGCGTGAAACCGATGTTTTTTATACGCTTCCCGAACGGGTCGCGATGGCGGAAAGTTGCGATCTTTTCATTTCCGTCCACCACAATGCGTCGCTCAGCCGCGATGCCGTCGGGATCGAAACATTCGCGCCGGAAACGCCCCGCGCCGGACAGATGGAAAGTTTCTATCTCGCTTTTCTGATCCAACGCAATCTGGTGCGGCGTCTGCATGAAACCGACCGCGGTGTCAAAAGCGCGCGTTTTTTCGTGCTGGAAAGAACCAAAGTTCCCGCCGTGCTTCTGGAAGCGGGATTTCTTTCTAACGCCGCAGATGAAGATAAGATCGCCGATCCGCGCCGCCGCCGGGAAATCGCCGTCGCCGTCGCCGATGCGCTCGTCGAATTTTACCGGGTGCCGGCGGCGAAATAACGTCAGCGCGCGTTGGGGAAATCGACGTTCCGGGCGGGTCGTGCCAGACGTTTGAGCGTTTTGTCGACGCCCGCGGCGACGGCGTGGTTGTCCGGTTTGAAAAGATTGTGCGCGGGAAAGAACGAAAATCCGGATATTTCCGGATGTAACGAGTTGTAACGCAACTGGTTGTATATTTCGTCGACGGGGAATTCGCGGGGATTTCCGAACCGGTAGAGCGCGTGTCCGGTAAACAGTCGCACCGGAGTTCCGCGCACTTGCTCCGCCCACCAGTCCGCGAGCGCGGCATACGCGGCGATCGGGTGGCCGAATCCCCAGTAAAGTTGCGGGATCACATAGTCGATCCAGCGCATTTTGATCCACTTTTTCACGTCGGCGCAGAGGGCGGTATAGCTTTCTTTTCCGCCGGTAAGCGAGCCGTCCGGATGCTCTTTCGAACGGTTTGCCCAGATGCCGAAAGGACTGATGCCGAAAGCGATATGCGTGCCGTTCTGCCGGTTTGCCCGCATGATTTCCGCTTTGATGCGGCGGACGACTTCCGAAACGTTGTCGCGCCGCCAGTCGCCGAGTGATTTTTTCCCGGGATTGTTGCGGAGAAATGTCGCCTGATCGGCGTTGCCGATGCCCGCGTAAGGATAAAAGTAATCGTCGAAATGGATCGCGTCGACGCGGTAACGGGAGATGATTTCGCGCACCGTTCCGACGATGTAACGCCGCACCGTTTCATTGCCGGGATCAAGCAGGATCGTCGTCATGTTTTTCTGTTCCGCGGGCGCCGCCAGCACACATTCGGGATGGCGGCGCGCGCAATTGCCCGGTGATAGCGTCTGCAGCTATGCCGTTTTTCCCAACGGCGTACTCCCGACGACCCGGTAAGGATTGAGCCAGGCGTGGAATTCCAGGTTGTTGCGATGCGCTTCGGCGATCAGGATCGGCAGCGGATCGACGCCGATGCCCGTGCCTTCCTTGCCGGAAAGATAACGCGACCAGGGATTTTCGTTCGACGCATACCACGCATCACAACAGGGACGCACCTGAAAAAGGACGGCGTTGAAATTCCGCGCCGCCAACGCCTTCATCAGGCGCGCCGCCGCCGCGCGGAATTCCGCCGCGTTGCGGAAGGGCCCGAAATCAATGTTTTCGACGGTGGCGACCCACACGCCGCGAAATTCCCTCGCCGGAATGGCCGGCGGCGGCAAATAAACCGGGCGCGACGAAAACTTGCCCGCCGCGGAAATCGGTTTCCCGTCGGGGAAACAAAGTCGTTCCGCCGTGAGGGAAAAAGCCAGAAACAATGCCGGCAGAAAAAAAAGAAACTTTTTCAACGCTTTTCTCCGGAGGAACGCCGCTTGCGGGGCGGCCGCTTGCGCTTGACACGCGGAAGGGGCTCCTCGACCGGAAGCCAGCGCCGGGCGGCGGCTTCCGGATTTTCCCCCGCGACGACGGCGACGATGATCGCCGCCTCCCGCGCGTGAGCGTAGGCGCGGTGGCGCATCCACTCGCGCCCGTTCCCTTTTGACGCGAAAAGTTTCGGCAACAGCGTGAGGATGCGGAGCGCCGAATCCTTGAGCCGGGCGATCAGGTTCAGCGGCGAAAAAAGAGCAACAAGTTCCTCCCCGATCACGGCGGCGTCGGATGTCGCGGGATAAAGTCCCCCGCCTTTGTCCGTCAGGCGTTTTTCCGCGAAGGGAAGCGTCAGCAACGCCGCCGCCAGCGAGATGCTGTTGCGGTAACGGCGCTCTTCGACCCGGCAGTTGCGTTCAAAAAGCAACGCGAGCGCCCGTTCGCGTTCCGGCGTCCCCCATTGCCGGGAAAGTCGGGGCAACAGATATTTCAGCAATCCGTAATCGTAAAAAACTTCGAGATGGCGGTCGCCGTAACTGGAAAGCAGGATCTTTTCCAGTTCGAGCGACAACCGCGACGGCGCGGCGCACGAGAGCAGTTTCAGATTGGAAAACAGCGCGTTTTCCGTTGCGTTGTCCAGCTCGAAATCATATTGCGCGACCAGTTTCAGCGCCCGAAGCATCCGCACCGGATCCTCGGCGAAGCGCAACGCCGGATCGCCGATCGAACGCACGATTTTTTTTTCGATGTCGGCGATCCCGTGCCCCGTGTAATCGACCAGTTTTTCGCCGATCGGATCGTAAAAGAGCGCGTTGACCGTGAAATCGCGTCGGAAAGCGTCTTCTGGCGCCGTGCCGAAATCGTTGTCGGAAACGATGAGACGGTCGTTGGGCGCGCCGCGCAACGCGCCGGGACGCTCCGCCGCGCCCGTATGCGCCGGAGCCCGGCGGAACGTCGACACCTCGAAAAGCTGTTCGCCGCGGAAAACGTGCGCCAGGCGGAAACGTTTCCCTATGATCCGGCAACTGCGCCGCCCGAAAAGGGTACGCACTTCCTCCGGCGTCGCCGCGGTGGCGACGTCGAAATCCTTGGGCGTGCGTCCGAGCAGAAGATCCCGGATCGCTCCCCCGACGATGTAACTTTCAAATCCGGCGCTTTGAAGCGTCGCCACGACCTCCCGGGCGGAACGGTCGATATCAAGATCGGTTTTTTTCATAAAAGATCGGTTTCCCCCTGACGATCACGGTATCGACGCATTCGAGCCACGGATCGGGGGCGGGGTGGTCCGCGGTGAAGTGCGCGCCCCGGCTTTCGCGCCGCGAACGCGCGCTGTCGATGATGAGTTCCGCGACGGTGGCGATGTTCCGCAATTCGATGAGATCGGCGGTGACGTAAAAGTCGCGGTAATATTTGTCGATTTCCTTTTGGATCATGACGATGCGGTCTTTTGCCCGCTCCAGACGTTTGTCGTTGCGGTAGATGCCGACGTAGTCCCACATAAAGCGGCGGATCTCGTCCCAGTTATGCGAGATGAGCACCAGTTCGTCGGAATCGGTCGCGTCGCCGCAATGCCAGTTCAACGCCGCCTGATCGCCCGGATATGCCGCCTGCAGTTTGTCGAAGTCCCGGTCGATCTCCTGTGCGGCGAGACGCGGTACGACCATCGCTTCGAGCAGACTGTTGGATGCAAGGCGGTTGGCGCCGTGAAGCCCCGTGCAGGCGGTCTCGCCGACGGCGTAAAGGCCGCCGATGCTCGACTGCCCCGTGATCGAGGTTTTGATCCCGCCGCAGACAAAATGCGCCGCAGGAACGACCGGGATCAGGTCGTGCGCCATATTGATCCCCGCGGAAAGGCATTTCTCGAAAATGTTTGGGAAACGCCGCCGCAAAGCGTCTTCGCTCAAATGGCGGATATCCAGATAGACGCAGTCTTCGCCGGTGGCTTTCATTTCGGCGTCGATCGCCCGTGCGACGACATCGCGCGGAGCAAGACTTTTCATCGGGTGGTATTTCTGCATGAATTCAACCGGTTCCGCTCCGCGCGAATAACGGCATTTGAGTACCGCGCCTTCGCCGCGCAACGCTTCGCTGATCAGAAACGAGCGCACCTGCGGATGGTAGAGGACCGTCGGGTGGAACTGGATGAATTCCATATTGGCGATCTTCGCGCCGGCGCGATACGCCATCGCGACGCCGGAACCGCAGGCGACGTCGGGATTGCTGGTGTACAAATAGACTTTCCCCGCGCCGCCCGTCGCCAGGACCGTCGTGGGCGCGAGCATCGTCGTTACCGTGCCGCCGCGGATGTCGAGCACATAGACGCCCAGACAGCGCGCGGGCGTCCCCGGCGCGACGCGCCCGCTCATCACGAGGTCGATCGCGATATGGTACTCGAAAATCTGCACGTTGGGCAGAGAACGCACCGCTTCGATCATCACGCGTTCGAGTTCCGCGCCCGTGATGTCGCCGGCGTGGAGGATCCTCCGTTTGTGGTGTCCTCCTTCGCGGCCGAGATCGAATGCGTTGCGGTCGTCCTGATAGCCGAGTTCTCCGCGGGTGGTGAATTCGGTGCCGAGCGAGATCATATCGTCGATCGCCGCAGGACCGTGCTCGACGATCTCCCGCACCGCTTTTTCGTCACAGAGACCGGCTCCGGCGACCAGCGTGTCCCGGACGTGTTCGTCAAAGGTGTCGAGCGCGTCGATCACGCAGGCGACGCCGCCCTGCGCCAATTTGGAATTGCATTCATCGGTCGCGCGTTTGGTGACGACCGCGACTTTGCGGCCGCTCCTTCCAAGTTGAAGCGCGCTGGACAAACCCGCCAGTCCGCTGCCGACGACGATGTGATCGAAATGCAATACCGCGCTGTTCTTTTCTTTTTTCAAAATCGCCCATCCTTCAATAAAAAAACGATGAAACGGTTGCCTTGCACGCGAACC
Organism: Victivallaceae bacterium; assembly: GCA_024405715.1. Classification (GTDB taxonomy): domain Bacteria; phylum Verrucomicrobiota; class Lentisphaeria; order Victivallales; family Victivallaceae; genus UBA1784. The sequence goes on from JAKSOG010000064.1 coordinate 9,034, forward strand.
GGTAGTAAATTACACCGGAAACATTTTTTTTTCAATCTCGGAGAGGCGTTTCCCGTGGCATTTTTTCAAGAAAACCGGATCGGCGCGCCGATCAACGAGGCGTGGCGGCTCTCGCGGCTCCGCCGCGCGGCGCGTCTAGGCATCGCCGTCGCGGGCGGACTTTGCTATGCGGCGGCGTTGCCGCCGCTGAATTGGGAAGGGGCGGGATTCATCGCATTGGTCCCGCTGCTTTATCTTTTGGAAGAAGATTCTCCTTTCGAGGGCGCGTTGCACGGCTGGGCGTGGACTTTTTCCTGGGGCGTTTTCGGGTATGGCTTTTTGCGCGAGATCGAACCTTTCGTGCCTTATGGAGTCGCCGCGACGATCGGATTGTGGGGCGGCGTGTTCGCCTATGCGGCGGTAAAACTCCGGGACGGCGCGCTTTATCCGTTGGAAGTCCGTTACGCGGAATACGAAAAAAAACGCCGTTTTTTCCGTGAAAAACTTCCGTTCCTGCGGCAACTGGGATACATCGCCGGGATCGCGGCGCTCTATACTTTTGTCGAATGGACGCGGTCGCGGATATTCCCGTGGAACGATCTTTCCGTGACGCAATACCGGAATTTGGCGTTGCTTCAACTTTGCGCGTTTACGGGCAGTTACGGGGTCACGTTCTGCGTCGCGCTTGCGGGCGGCGGCATCTATGCGTTTTGGCGTTTTCCCAAAGGGATTTTCTGCGCCCTTGCCGCCGCGGCGACGGTCGCTCTGGTGATGGCGGGGGGGATATTCCGGTTGACCGGAACGGAAAAAGAAGCCGATCTCAAACCGAAATTTCTGCTCGTGCAGGGCGATTTGAGCCAGCGCCGCCACGCCGGATCGGCGACGGTCGAAGAATCGCTCGCCGTCTATCACGCACTGACGCAACGGGCGTTGACGGCGCATCCGGACGCCGACTTTGTCGTCTGGCCGGAATGCGCGATCCCGATCCCCTACGCTTCGGGATATGACTGCACGCAAAAAGAGGGTCTGGTCGGGGAATACCAGCGCAGTATGCGGCATTACCGGAAAAAAATGTTGATCGGCGCTTTGGACTGGACGTACGATTTCACCCGTTCGGGGCAACCCGGCGTCACCAACAGCGCGTTGTTGCTTGAGCAGGGCAGGGTGCTGGCGCGTTACGACAAAAATCACCGCGTTCCTTTCGGGGAATACATTCCCGGGCGTGCGCTTCTGCCGCAAAGCGTCATTGATTTCATTGATATGGGGCGCGACCTTACGCCCGGCGTTTCGCACGACCCGCTGACGCCGGCGCCCGGTCTGCGCGCGGGCGTGGAGATTTGTTTCGAGAGCATTTTCGCTTATATCGCGCGCGACACGGTACGGCGCGGAGCCAATTTTCTCGTCGCGCTTTCCAACGACGCCTGGTATCCGACGAGCAGCGAACCGGAACAGCACCTCGCCAATGCGCGTATGCGCGCGATTGAAACCGGCGTGCCGATGATCCGGTGCGGAAACAACGGCGGGACGCTTGTCGTTTCGCCGCGCGGACGGCTCGAAAGCATCCTTGTCGTGCCGGGGGAGGAAAAGCGCGTTGAATTGCGGCGCGGCCGCGGTTTCCGCCTGACGGAAGTCGGCGTGCAAAGCCGTCCGGACAAAACGGTTTATCTGGTTTGCGGAGAATGGTTCGTCGTCCTGCTCGGACTCGCGATCCTCGGCTGGATCGTCGCCGTGTGCTTCGGAGAGATGCGTCACCGCCGGGAATTTTACGGACGGAGCTTCGGGAAAAAGAACGGTTAAAGACCGGCGCGCCGGAGCAGCGCTTCGGTTTCCGCGATCAAAATCGTTTCGACTTCGGAGA
>JAKSOG010000065.1 GCA_024405715.1 Victivallaceae bacterium
CGGCTACACGAGCCTCGACTCGAGCTCGCCGGCGCGCGCGTGGCCCAACAAGGTCAACATCTGCGCCACGGGTTCGACGGCGGACTCGAAGAACCAGTTCGCCGAAGTCGCCGCGCCCCATACGAAGTTTTCCGGCATTGCCTGCATCATTTTTGATTTTTTCCCGGCAATCAGAAACGCATCGCGGCGCGTCAGCGCGCGATGGTCGTGAAAGGTGAACTTACCGGCATTTTTTCACCGGAAACGCGGTCGAGCGCGCTGAAAAAGTATGCCGTCGCCCCGGCGGGAAGCGCCGCCGAAAGTTTGTCCGGCGCGATGTCGGCATCGACGGTTTCCCATTGGGTTTCGCGGGTGACGACGGCGTCGCGCGCGAAGCAGAGTTTCGCCTCCTTGATGCCTTCCCCCGCGCAGAGGACCGCGCATGCAACGCGGTCGTGTTTGCGGATGTTGTTGCCGAGTTGCGGCAACGCGGCGTCGCGTCCGCACCGGGCGTCGATCCAACGGTAGACGACGTCGTAATTCGCCGCCCGGGCGCCGTGGTCGAGTCCGATGACCGCCGCCTGATTGTCGGTCGACGGGGTATGATCGATGCTCGTCTGCCAGCAGATCTGCTCGAAGGCGAAATCGTTGGTGCCGACCACCCAGAAAACGGGGCTGGAAATTTTGTCAAGAAAGTTTTTCGGGTCGAATGCGGGATCGAAACCGTCCATCGTCCGGTAAGGGGTTTTTTCACTGCCGAGGTCGAGATAGCCGCATCCGTAACAGCAGGCGAATCCGGCGAAACGGTGATCCAATGCCGCGACGATCAATCCGTTGAGCGCGCCGTGCGAAACGCCGACGAGAAAAATTTTGTCGGCGTCGAGTTTCTTGCAGCCGCGCAGAAACGTGTGCGCGTGCGTCGCCGTGCTCCAAATGTTTTTCGCCCAAATCTCCCGCATGCGCGGGTCGCGGCTGTTGAGTTTGAACTTGCGTTTCGCCTGAAGCGACTCCCCGACGACGGGACGATCCATATAGGAACAGGCCGTTTCCGGAAGATTGCCGTAATGATCGTAGGAAATCACCGCATAACCGCGGTCGCGCCAGCGTTTGGCGATCATCGGGAAACAGGTGTCGGTATTGCCGTGTTGCAGGACGACGGCGGGATAACCTTTTTCCGGCATCGGCGATTCGGGCAATGCGAAATAGGCGAAAACGAAACATTTGCCGCCGTCGGCGTCGGGCATGGATTCCAGCAGGATGGATTCCAATCCTTCGACGCGGTATTTTTCGTAGTGCGCCGCGGAACGCACTTCCGGAATGCGGAAAAGTTCCGCTTCATCGAAGAGGTTGTCCGCCGCAAAAAGCGGAAGCGCCGCCGCCGCCAAGGAGGCACGGAAAAATTTTTTCATCGTCAAATCCTTTCTTTTTTTTCCGCGGTTAATATTGCATTGTTTCCTTTTTTTTGCAACTTCGCGCCGACCGTAAAAAGGGATTTTCCCGCCGTTTTTTTTCCGGACCGCTGGCAAAATGATTCCGCGGCGCTATATTGAATGAAAAACCATATTCCGATCCGGTGCGAAAGATGACTTCTCTGCTGATCCAAAATCTTTTTTCACTTTTTCTGGTCATGGCGGCGGGCTTTGCGCTGGTCAAATGCCGTATCCTCGCGGAACGGGACGCCGAAGTGCTTTCGCGCATCGCGCTCTATCTCGTCATTCCCTGTGTCACGTTGCGGGCTTTTCAGGTGACACCGACGCGCGAGATCGCCGCCAATTTGTTGCTTGCGCTCGGCGCCGCGCTCGCGGTACATGCGGTTTTTCTGGCGTCGGCGCCGCTTCTCCGCAAAAGGTTGAAGTTTGACGAGTTGGAAACGCTTTCCGTCATTTATCCCAATGCCGGAAATCTCGCGATGCCGCTCGTCGCGGCGACGCTCGGCTGGGACAAAGTCATCTACATCAGCGCGTTTCTCGCGGTTCAGCAGTTTTTCCTTTGGAGCCATGCGAGGATGATGATGTGCGGCATCCGCGGAGTGGAGTGGAAAAAAGTTTTCGGCAACGTCAATATGATCGCCGTTCTGCTGGGGATCATCGTGCTGGCGACGGGGTTCCGTTACCCCGCGCCTCTGGCGGCGGCGATCGCCTCCGTCGCGCAGACCGTGGGGCCGGTAACGATGCTTATTTCCGGGATCCTGCTCGCGTCTTTCGACGTTTCGGAATTGCGGCGTTACCCGCGTTGCGGACTTGTCGTCCTGTTGCGGCTGATCGTATTTCCGCTTGTTTTCGTGCTTCTTTTCAAATATTGTCCCGCGCGGAAACTCGTGCCGTGCGGGGCGGAGATTTTGCTCATCACGCTCTTTTCGATCGTCACGCCGCCCGCGACGACATTGACGCTGATGGCACAGGTGTACGGGCGCGACGCACACTATGCCAATATCCTCAACGTCGTTTCGACGGTTTTGTGTCTGGTGACGATCCCCGTCGCCGTCTGGTTGTATTTTCTCTGAAAGGGGGGAGGGGGTGACTTCGTTTCTTCCGGAAGAGACGCCGCTTGCATTTTGCACCGGAGAATGCTATTTTAATCGTAACTGAAAATAAAAAACGGGGGGAGTCGGGATGAAGTATTTTTCTCTTTTGTTTTCGGCGGTGCTTCCGTGCGCCGTCTTCGGAACGGCGGCGGAATGCGGCGAAGAGGTATTCTCGCACGAATGCACCAGCTGGATGATCCTCCACGATCTCACCAAAAACAACACCCATCTTCTGCACAAAAACCGCGATGCAAAATACCGTAATCTGATGGCGTTGAAAAGTCCCGCAGGGGCACCGCGCAAATGGATCGGTCTCGGCGACGGGAATTTGGACAGTCCCGTGCGGTCCGTCTGCATGGGAATGAATGTTTCGGGACTTGCCGTCGTCGTCAACAGCGGCGAGCCGACCGTAGAACCGAGCCGCGCCGGCGCCGATATGGGGACTCCGGCGATTTTGCGTTCCTGTCTGGAAAATTGCGATACCGCCGCGCAGGCGGTCGAACATCTGCGTTCGTTCGTCGCCACGGGAAAATATTCGCACGGCAACCGCGGATCCATTTTTATTTTTGTGGACACCAAAGAAGGATATATCGCGGAAGTGACCGCCGAACGTGTTTCGATCGTCCGTTACGACCACGGTTATGCGTTTCGCGCCAACATCTGGCATAATCCGGATATGGCATCCGTCGCGGACAATGCCGCGCCCGCTTTCCTCAACAGTTGCAACCGCGAATTTATGGTATTGACCGCATTGAACGCGGCGTTGCGTTCGCGCGAGAGGATCGCGGTGTCCGATTTCCGCGTGATGGCGCGCGATGCCCAAACTCCGGAAAAATCTCCGATCGACCGGACGCTTTGTTCCAAAAGTACCAATTCGGCGGCGACGTTTGAGATCGACCGGGAATTTCCCGGCGTTTTGTCGACGGCGTATCTCTGGATCGGTCCGCCGCGCCATACCGTCTGCGTACCGGTTCCGGTCTGCGTCGAAAGTTATGAAGAAAAAATGACGGATCTCGTCTGGTCGGGCGCGGCGTGGAAACGCTTCGACGAAAAAGGTTTCGACGCCGAAGTTTCTCCCGAATGGCTTGAATTCGAGAAAAACGCGGAAAAAACCTACGGCGACGCCCGGGACAAGGCGCGTTTCCTCCTGCGCGAAGGCAAAAAGGATGAAGCCGTCGCGACGCTGAATTCGACCGCTTCCGCGCTCTGGCGCGACGCGGAAAAGTTGATGGGACTTTGATCGGGGAAGCGGAGAATGGCGTTAATCCCCGAAACCGATTCCCGCCGGATCCGCGCGATCCGCTACATCGGCATACTCGGCGTTGTTTTCTGTCACGCCATACAGGGGCCTTTCTTTTTTCTCAACGGGAATTTTTTCCTTTCGTCGGAATATACGCTGAACGACAATTTTTTCGGTCTCGTTCATTCGCTGATAATCTACGGCTTTTTTTACGGCGCGGTGCCGATGTTTTTCATCTTTTCCGCCTATCTGCAATTTTTGAAGCCGCGCGATTACAGGGAAACGGTATCGCGCCGTGTGCGGTCATTGCTTATACCGATGGCGCTGTGGACGGCGATCAACGTAGTGATGCTGTTTCTGTTGAAGTACGGGGCGGGGATCATATTCTATCCGAAACTTCTGTCAAGTACCGATTGGTGTCTTTGGCTCAAAGCCCTCTTCGGCGATTATTCCCGGGCGTGGGTGCGCGGGACGCACTGTCCCTTGATCATGTATCAATTCTGGTTCATCCGCGATCTTTTCATTTTGACTTTGTTTTCTCCCGTGATCGGCTTTTTGATGCGGGAGACAAAAAGGGGGATCGTTTCGCTCATTGTTTTCGGCGCGATCCTCGACTCCGGATGCCGTCCCGTCATTGTGGGCGGCGATTCGCTCTTTTATTTTTCCGTCGGTGCGTTTTTCGCGTTGCACAAGATCGACTTTTTTGCGGTTCTCGACCGCTATTGGCATTGGGTTTTCACGCTGGCGCTTTCCTGTACCTCGGTCGCATTGATGTATATCCGTTACGACGGCAATCCCGATCCCGACGCGCCGATGCTGATACAGGTTTCTTCGACGCTGTTCCTGATGAAACTTTCCGGCGCCATCGCCGCCAAGGAAAAGGTGTTCAAAATCGCGGACGCGCTCGACGGACAGGCGTTCTTTCTCTATTGCGCGCATGCGCCCTGCGCCATTCTTCTTTTCTGTTATATCGCTTATTGGTTTCTGCCCGATACGGTGAGCAATGTCTCCGTGGCCGGCTCGATGTTGGCGATCAGCGTCGTCGACACGGTACTTTGTACGCTGGTCGGTATTGCGTTTAAACACTTTGCGCCCGGCGTTTTCGCGCTGCTTACGGGCAACCGCAAACAATCGGCGTAAAGGGGACCCTTCCGACGATGATACAACTTCTGTCTTTCGCATCCGTTCAATCCGTGCTGGGGATCCTTTACGGTATTTTCGGAATGACGCTGCTGCCGGATTTTCTGCGCCGCACCGAAAACAAAAACGCGCTTTTTCTCGTTTCGCCGCTTCTCGGCGGTTGCGTCTGGCTGGCGCTGTCGGTCGGGCTCGGACTTCTTTTTCCCTATAACGTATGGTATCTCGCCGGCGCATTGCTTTTGGCGGCGATCTGGGTCTTTTACCGCCGGAAAACGCTGTTTCTGCCGGGACGTCCCGCCGTATGGATATTGCTTGCATGGATCATCTTTTTTTCGGCGATGATCGGTTGCGATATCGCCCCCCGGAAAATCGACGGCGGTCTTTATTTCGCGCCCTGTGTTTATGATCACGTCAAGTGCGCCATCGTCCATTCCATTGCGTCGCACGGACTGCCGCCGGTGAATCCGTGGCTCGCCGACGGAGGAAAACCGCTTGCCCTGATCTATTATTTCGGTTGGCATGCCTGGACGGCGCAACTGCCGGTTTTAACGGGCTGCGACGCTTTTTTCGCCGAATGCGCGATGACGGGATTCACGTTCGCCCTCGTGATGGCGGGGATCGCCGGATTGACGGGATTTTGAGACGAAAAAAAAGGACGGTTCGGGATCTTATTTCTGATTTTGCTTGCCTGTTTCGACATCGAATACACGGATTTCGCGGAAGCGGTACTGCCGAAATCGTGGATGCCGTTTTTGTCCACGCCGGAACTTTCCGGTTTTTGGAATCTCTACGACGATTTTCTCTGGGCGCCTCAACATATGATCGCGGCGGCGTCGGTCATTCTGATCCTCTGCTTCCACGGCGTCCTGCTCCGGAGCGAAACCGCGAAAACTTCGGCGGAGTGCGCCTTTTTGATCGGATCTCTCGCGGCGACGGCGGTCTTTACGAGTGTTTATTCGGGGGTTTTCTCCCTGGTTGTCATCGGCGCGATGATGGCTTTCGACTATATCTGCAAGCGGAAATTCCGGTGCGATTTCAACCGGACGATCGGGTGGCAGGCAGCGGCGGTCGTCCTCTGTCTGGCGTTGACGGCATATTATGTGAAGTTTCTTTTCGTCTATCCTCCGGAAAAAGATCCCCTCGCGTTCGGGATAATGCCCTGTTTCGGAACATTGTCAAGGTGGTGGGAATATCCGCTTTGTTTTCTGCAATTTTATTTGATCGTTCTGCCGATGCGGCTCGGCGTCGCCTATGTTTTCGGAATGATCGCGCTTTTCGCGCCGGGGATCCTGCCGGATCAGCCGCTGACCAAATTCTGCAGGAAATACATCGTCGCGAGTTTTCTCGTGATCTTTTTCATTCACAGCACGTTTTACAGCAATGATTTCGGCTGGCGGCTCCTTTTTGCCCCGTATTTGCTGCTGGCGGCATTTTCCGTTTTTGCGTTGCACAAAGTCTACCAACGGATCGTCCGGTGGGTGAAAAAACGATGGATCGCCATCGCCGTTTGCGCGCCGCTGGTCGCCGTTTTTTTCGTCATCAGTTACTGGGATTATTATACGTACCGGGAGTCGTTGCGATACGATGCGTCGTTGCACCGGGATTTTGCCCGCGCCGTGCGGGGGTGGGAAGCCGTCCGGTCGCACACGGACAAAGACGATCTCGTCTTGTGCAATCCGGCGGGATTTTACGAAATCGGGAAACTTTACGCCGGTCAGGAATCGACCAACGTGTTCTTTTCGCTTTATGCGCAACGGGATACGCCGATCGCCGATTTGATTTTTTCCAAATGCTATTCCGAGTTTTTCCCGCAGGAAAAACTGGAAGCCCGGCACCAAAAAGTCGTCGCGATCTTTGCCGGAGATCCGTCGTCCGGCGACGCGGATTATCTTGCCGACGATTTGTGCGTGCGCGCATTGCTGGTGACGCCGAATGACGGTTTGTGGAAAGCTCCGGGGGGGATCGAAAGCCGTTTCCCGATGAAAGAGGAAACGGACGATTACCGGGTCTATTGGAGAGAAAAATAAGATGACTTCGCTTTTTTCTCCGAATCCCGTCAATACCGGACGGCAGACGGAACTGGATGTTTTGAAAGCCGTCACGATCTTTGAGATGATTTTTATGCACTTGCAGGAAATCGTCTTCAGCTGCGCCTACAACGACCGTCTTTTCATTCACGACTCGTGGAGAATGCTTTTTTTCGATAACGCATTTTATCTGGTCGGGCCGTTCGGTTTTTTGTTTTCGATGGGATGCACGATCCCGTTCAGCCGCAACAACTTGCCGGTACAGCAGATGCGCCGGGGCGTCAACTTGTTCGTTGCGTGGATATTGCTCAACGCATTGCGTATGATCCCTTTCGCGATGCTTTTGCAGTCGTCCACGGGAGTCCCTTTCCAAGAGAACTATTGCCGTTTTGTATGGGCGAACGACGTGCTTTTTTTCGCCGGAGCGTTTTTCCTTTTTTCCGGCATTCTGCAGACGATGAAAGCATCGTTCGCCAAGATCGCGCTCTTTTTCGCGGCGCTTTTTCTCGTCGCGCAGTGCGCGGGCGATTTCGGACGTTTTCTGCCGCCGGGAGCGCATCCGTTTCTTGCCGGTTTCGTCGAGATTTCCCCGCTTTCGTCCTTCCCGCTTTTCAACTGGGGGATCGTCGTGGCGCTCGGCGTCCTTTGGGGAAAACTTCTGCAACGCACCTCCGACAAAACGAAACTTTATGCGTGGACGGGCGCGGTCGGTATCGCCGCCGTCGCCATATTGCTCGGCGCACTTTATTTTTCCGGCGCGCTGAAATGCGAGATCCTTGCGGCGTCGGTCTCCAATCCGCTCGGAGTGCATCAACTGGGTTTCGTGTCGCTGGCGGGGGCGTTTGCGGTCCTTTCTTTTCTTTTGCCGCTTTTTTACTTTCTTTCGCTCGCCTTGCCCGATGCCGTCAAAAAAGGCATCTCCTGCGTCGCCGGCAAGATTCTGCCGATTTATTTCGCCCACTGGCTGGTGCTGCCGTGGCTCGGTTTCATACCGTGGATGCGCAATACCCGCGCGCGTGCCGGAAAAATCGTTTTCGCCGCGCTGGCGCTTTATGTTGTAAGTTTTTTGCTTGCAATGTTTTATGATCGTATGAAAAAGACGTTGAAGCCATTTCGTTCCAAGGAGGAATAAAATGCCGAAAAAGTTTTTGCTTTTGCTGTGCCTTTTCTTTTTTGCGCGGGGTTCCGCGTCCTCTCCGGAAAAGATCGTCCGCGATCTTTTTTATTACGACGATGAAACGCTGATCGAACATGACGCCGCCTATGCGAAAGAACGGTGCCGGCTCGACGTTTTTGTCCCCGCCGGAAACGATACGCGCCGTCCTGTCGTACTCTTTTTTCACGGCGGCGGACTTACGGGCGGTAAAAAATATTTTCCCGAGGAACTGAAAAAATCCGGAGCGATCGTCGTCGCCGCGAATTACCGTTTCAGCGGCGACCGCGCGAAATGTCCCGATTATCTCTTTGATGCGGCGGCGGCGGCGAACTGGGTCTTCAAACATATCGGCGAATACGGCGGCGATCCCGACGCCGTGGTCGTCACGGGGCATTCCGCCGGAGGGTATCTCGCGGCGATGATCGGGCTGGATGCGCGTTATCTTGCGAAATTCGGCGAAAGCAATCTGCGTTTCCTGATCGTCGCTCCCGTTTCGGGGCAGATGACGACGCACTTTCAGATCCAGAACGAACGGCTCGGTACGCAACGGCAGATCGCCGAACATCTCGTCGTCGATGAATACGCGCCGCTGTATCACGCCGGAAAAAATTCGCCGCATGTGCTGCTTTTGACCGGCGGAGAAAATCTCGACTGGCCCGGACGTCCGCAGGAAAACCGGTTGCTCGCCGCGATGCTGCAAAATGTGTGGAAAGACGCTCGCGCCGAATGTTTCTGCATCGAGGGATTCAATCATGCGACTTGCGTCGAACCCGCGCTTTCGATCCTCGTCGAGCGGTATTTGTGGCAGAAATTCGCCGCCAAACGGCGCGCGTCTTTGATGCCGTCGCCGTATACCGTCGGAGGAGGGGAGATTATTCATTTGCAGGGGAAACGCGGCGGCTCGACCGACGTTCCGGCGACGGCGGTCATCAAACGCGGAAACGGGAAATTCATCGTCGAAGTCTTGTGCTCCGAACCGGATTTCGCCGATGTGCAATACACGGGGAATTGCTGGAGCAGTAACTGCGTGCAACTTTATCTCGGCGACGGCAAAGACGCCGCGGGACAATGGGGCGTCGATTCTTCCGGTCGTACGGGCTATTGCGATTTCGGTTTCGGAGAAACGCATTTCACGGCGTCGGCGGAGCGTACTTCCGACGGCTGGCGCGCCCGTTTTGAAATCGCGGAAGATTCGTTGCCGAAGGGAAAACTTTTCGGGAACATCACCCGCACCCGGAATACGCAAAACGCGAAGGAATTCAGTTGCTGGTCGCCGATTTTCGGCACGTTCCACCTGGAAAAGGAATCCTTCGTCGAACTGAAATAAACGCTTTTCAGCCGAAAAACGCGGTGACTTTTTGCGCGATCACGCTGAAAGTCATCCCTGCGGGCAGACAAATTCCCGTCAGCCCCAACAGGCAAACGCACAATGCTCCGATCTGCAAAAGCGTGATCTTTTCTTTGAGAAAGATTGCGCTCGCCAGCGTGAAGGAGATGATGCAGGAACCGATCATCAGCGGATAACACATCCCTCCGAGACCGTGATCCGCCATCGTGTCCATCCCCGGGTAAAGACAGCAATAGGAAAAGAGCAGATTAAAGAGTTGCAGCGCCGCGACGTATTTCCAGAGGGTCTTGCTCCGGATGCCGAAGCGGAGTTTTTCCCGCAGTTCCGGCGTCCGGCGTACCAGTGTGAAAACGACCGCCGTGCAAAACGTGCCTCCCGCCGTGGCGATCGAACGCAAAATACTGCTGATTTTGTGCGTTTCCGGAAAATAGGAGGGCGCCGTCGAAAGATTTTGTTGCGTGGCGGCGAGCGTCATCGCGATCAATGCGAGCGCTTTCCAATTCAATCCCCCCGTTTCTTTTCCCGTGACGGCATTGTTTTTCGCCGAAGAAAAGAGCGCGAGCGCCGTCAGGAGAAGAATGATCACCGTCGCGCGCGGCGCGCTCAGCGGCACGCCGAAAAACGTCACTCCGACGAGGAAAGGAAAGATCAGCGACGACTGGATGATCCCCCAGATGATGCCGTTGGGACCTTTCTGCATCGCTTTGGACATCGTCTGAAGCATTGCGAAGTTGACCGCTCCGCCGAGGAAATAAACGAAAAGCGTCGATCGTGTCACGTCCGCCGGAGCGGTCGAAAACGCCTGTGTGACGAAAAGGATTGCCGTTCCGAAACCGATCGAAAAGAACCCGCCGCAAAGTTGCACGAGCGCGGGGTCGATCCCGCGTTTCGGAGCATCGCCCATCACCAGTCCGACGAGACACCAGCTGCTTCCGACGAGGACCATCGCGGCGATTCCGTAAAAAAGCGAATGGAAAAACGCGATCTCACCGAGATATTGGACAAGATGCTGAAACATTTTGCAGATGCGGCGGAATTTTACCGGATGCGCAACACCAGCGTTTCGTAGCACTCCAATTTCCGCGGCACGGTCAGGATGCCGTCGGCAAAGCGCGTTTCCACGTCCGACCATTTCCCGTCGGCGGCAAGTTGTTTCACTTCACCGGGTTTCGCCGCGATGCGCAGACGCACTTCTTTGATCGCGTCGTATCCCGTATTGACGAGCGCGAGCAACCGGCTCCCGTCGGAAGCGCGGCGTACAAGAAGCGTTTCCGGCTGATCGTCTTCGGGGATGA
>JAKSOG010000066.1 GCA_024405715.1 Victivallaceae bacterium
GGAGTGTTGATCGTGTTCAAAAAGGCGTAGAGCGAAGTCGTCTTGCCGGACCCGGTCGGTCCGGTGACGAGGAAAATGCCGTCCGGATAATTGATGATCTTGTTGACCAGATCCAGGTCGTCGGCGTAAAAACCGAGTTTCGGGATGTCGAGCTGGATGCTCGACTTGTCGAGAATACGCATCACGATGCTTTCGCCGAAGATCGTCGGGATCGACGACACACGCAAGTCAATGTCTTTGTCGCCGACGGAGATTTGGATGCGGCCGTCCTGGGGAATGCGTTTTTCGGTGATGTCCAGATGCGCCATGATCTTGACGCGGCTGGTGAAATTCGCCTGCAGATATTTCGGCGGGCCGGGGATTTCGCGGAGCGCGCCGTCGATGCGGTAACGCACCCGGTAGCGTTTTTCCATCGGTTCGAGGTGGATGTCGGAAGCGCGCATTTTGTAGGCGTCGAGGATCAGTTTGGTCACGAGCCGGATGATCGGCGCCTGATCGTCGCCTTCGGCGGCGGAAACGTCCGCCTGATCGTCGAGCAATTCCAGTTCATCTTCCTGTTTCATCGCCTTTTTGGTGGCGACTTCCTCCTCTTCGACGAAGTAGCGGTCAATGAGTTTGGCGATCTGTTTTTTGGTGGCGACGACTTCCTCGACTTCGCCGCCGTAGATATAGCGGATGGTGTCGAGCGTTTCCATATCGGTCGGGTCGCTCATCGCAACGATGAGCACGTCGTCGTGAAGCATCACCGGCACGACGTTGTAATGGCGCACCACGTCGGTCGAAAGCGTCGAACGCACTTCCAGCGGAACCTCGTATCCGTCGAGATCCATCAGTTCGACGCCGTACTGTTGCGCGAGCATCGTCAGGAGATCGACTTCGCTTATGACGTTGTTCTTGATGAGGAAATCGACGGGACTGACGGCCTCCCCCCCGTCTTCAGATTCCAGCGCGGCCTGTTTGGCGGCGCGGACGTCCTCGGAGGAAACCATGCCGTTTTCTTTGAGCAGCGTGAGAATGTAATCGGTATCCTGTGCCAAAATGATTCCCTTTCATCCGTTAAAAAATCGCTTTCTCTGCAAAATACCCTTTCCCGCGCGAAAAGTCAAGTCTTTCCCGTCAAAAAAACATCTTTTTCGGCGCGACGGCATCCGCCGATTGAAAAGTGAGACGGAGCGATGTATTTTAATTGTGCATCAAAAGCGGGAAACCGTCAAAATCCAATAACGAAGGGAGCATCGAAATGTCAATCCAATATACGCATCCGGGCAAACTGCTGGTCGACACGCTTCAGCGCATCTACGACTACGGGATGACCACCACCTCCGGCGGCAACATTTCCATCAAAGACGAAGAGGGCAACATCTGGATCACGCCGAGCGGCATCGACAAAGGTACGCTCACGCCCGCGGACATTATGAAAGTGACGCCCTCCGGCGACGCCGTCGGCTGTCATACGCCGAGCTGCGAACTGCCCTTTCACCGGGCGGTCTATCAATGCCGTCCCGAAGCGCGGGTGGTGTTGCACGCGCATTCTCCGGCGCTGGTCGCATTCAGTCTGGTCGGCGCCAGTCCCGACGCGGCGTGGCTCCCCGGAGCGGAAAAAATCTGCGGCAAGATCGCCTTTTCGCGCTATGACATTCCGGGAAGTCTTTCCCTCGGAAAGATCATCGCGGCGGAATTCGCCGCCGGAGCCGATTGCGTGATGATGGAAAACCACGGCGCGGTCGTCTGCGGACGGACGATTTCCGAAGCGTTCACCCGTTTTGAAACGCTCGATTTCCTCGCCCGCATCCAGATCCAGGCGTCGGGGCTCGACGGCGCGCCGGTACTCCCGGCTGCGGAATGTTGCAAAAACGCTCCGGTGTGGGAAAATTTCGTCGCGACGTACGCTTCGCCCGATGAATGTGCATTGCGCGACTCGATCGTCCGCTTCGCGGCGCGGCTCTACCGTCAGCGGCTGGTCTACACCGGCGCGCTGACGATTTCCGCACGCATCAAGGACGACGATTTCCTCGTGACGCCGAAGGAAATCGATCCGCTGGCTTTCGGTCCCGGCGACAGCGTGCGCATCAAAGAGGGGAAATGCGAAAGCGGCAAACAGCCGGCGTGCATCGCCGCACTCTGCCGCGAGATCTACCGCCGTTTCGACTGGGCGGGCGCGATGATTTTCACCAAGTCGCCCAATCTGATGGCTTTTTCCTGCACCGCTTCGACGCTCGACAGCCGGATGATCCCCGAAAGTTACATCCAGTTGCGCGATATGCCGCAAATCAAATTCGCGGATTTCGCCGCCGATCCGCTGACGGCGGTCGGAAAGATCACGCCGGCGACGCCGGTGGTGATCGTCGAAAATCTCGGTGTGATCGCCGTCGGCAAGAATCTGACGCAGGCATTCGACCGTCTGGAAGTCTGCGATTTCACCGCCAACTGCATTCTGCTGGCGCGGCGCATCGGCAAAGTCCGTCCGATCAATCAGGCGCAGGTGGACGAGATCATCGACGCATTCAAACTGCCCCGGTAAAATTTCCCGGATGAGGACGGAAAAGATCCATATCCGCGATTTCGCTTTCGGGGGGGAAGCCGTCGGCGAACTCGCCGACGGGAGGGTTTGTTTCGTGCGGGGCGCGGCGCCGGGAGAAACCGTCGAAGCCGAAATCATTTCGGAACGCAGACGTTTCTGCCGCGCCGTCCTTGTGCGCGTGCTTGAATCCGTTCCGGAAAGAACGGCGGTCGACTGCCCCTTTTTCGCGCGCTGTCCGGGATGTTCCTACCGGCACGTTTCCTATGAGACGGAGCTGGCGGCGAAAACGCGCCAGTTCGACGCGATGCTCAACCGCAACCGCGCGGAAATCATCCCCGTTTCCGGCGTTTTCGGCGCGCCGTCGCGCAATTTCTGGCGCAACCGTCTGCGTCTGCACTCCGACGGGAACGGCCGTTTCGGCTACCGCGCGGCGGACAACCGCACGCTGGTCCCGATCGACCGCTGTCTGCTCGCGACGGAAAAAATCAACGCGAAACTTTCCGCTTTGCGGATCGACCGTGCTTTTCGCGGGACGTTCGCGCTCGACGAATGCGCCGAAGCCGGAGCCGTCTGCGATCTCGACGCCGACGCGCCCGGAACGCTGACCGGTTCGCTCGGCGAACTGGGAAATTTTTCCTACCGCCGCGGCGGATTTTTCCAGACCAACGAAGCGGTCGCGACGGAACTCGTCCGCCGCGTCGTCGCGGAAATCGCCGGAAACGGAACCGAATTTCTTCTGGAATTGTTTTGCGGCGTCGGAGTTTTTTCGATTTCGGCGGCGCGGGTGATGCCGACTCTGCACGGCGTCGGGATCGAGATCGACCGCGGCGCGGTGCGCGAAGCGCGGCGCAACGCCGGACGTTTCGGCGTCGGCGATCGTTGCCGTTTTTTCGCCGGAGACGCGGCAAAAGCGCCGCTCCGGTACGCTTCTTTTATGCGGCGTTTCAAAACGCTGGCGCTCGTCGATCCGCCGCGCACGGGACTGGATGCCGGAGGGATCGCCGCGCTGACGGAAGCCGCCCCCGAAACGATCCTTTACGTTTCCTGCGGCGCGGACACGTTGCGGCGCGATCTCGACCGTTTGGCTCCGCATTACCGCGCGACGCAGTCCGCCTTGCTGGATATGTTTCCCGGCACGGCGCATTTTGAATCGCTGACCCGGCTCGAACGGAGAGAAAAACGATGATCGACTTTCAGGGCGTTTCCAAAAGTTACGGCGGCAGGGACATCCTGAAAGACGTTTCCTTTCGCATCAACGACGGCGAACGCGTCGGCATCGTCGGTCCGAACGGCGCCGGGAAAAGCACGATTTTCGGCATCGTCACGGGGATCGTGCGTCCCGACGCGGGCGCGGTGGCGATCCCGCGCGACCACCGCATCGGGATCATGCGCCAGAAAATCGACGTTTCCGAACTGCCGCGTACCCTGCTCGATTTCACCGCAGACGCCATCCCCGAATTGAAACTTTACGAAAACGAGTTGCACGGAATCGAAGAAAAACTCGAATCCGTTTCCGAGGATGCGGAACTCGACCGGATGCTCCGGCGTCACGGTCATCTGCAAAGCACGATCGAGCATCTCGGCGCCTACCATCTGGAACAGGAGGCCGCTGAAACGCTCGGCAATCTCGGCTTCGACCCGAAATCCTTCGCCCGTCCGATGCACGAATTTTCCGGCGGCTGGCAAATGCGCGCGGCACTGGCGCGGGTGCTGATCTCGCATCCCGACGTCCTGCTGCTCGACGAGCCGTCCAACTATCTGGACGTGCCCGCGGTCGAATGGCTCTGCCGCTATCTGAACACGTTTCCGGGGACGCTGGCGTTGATCTCGCACGACCGCTTCCTGCTGCGCAAACTGGTCCGGACGACGCTGGAAGTCAACCGCGGCGCCGTGACGCGTTACGCGGGCGGCTACGATTATTACTGCCGCGAACGCGACAGCCGCCGGAAACTTCTGGAATCGGCGAAACGCAACCTCGACCGCCGCCGCGGTCAGATGGAACGCGTCATCGAGCGTTTCCGCGCCAAAAGCACCAAAGCGGCGCAGGCGAAAAGCTGGATGAAAAAACTCGACAAACTTGAGGACGTCGATCTGCCCGAATCGCTCGATTACAACGGCGTGATCCGTTTCCCCCAGCCGCCGCCGGGCGGCACCGAAGCGGCGCGCATCGAAAATCTTTCCTTCGGCTATTCGCCCGACAAAATTCTGCTCCGCGACGTGTCGCTCGACATCGCCGCGGGAGACAAGATCGCTTTCATCGGCTACAACGGGTTGGGCAAAACGACGCTGCTGAAACTGCTTGTCGGCAAATTGCAGCCGCTGTCCGGTCGCGTCGTGCTCGGTCATCATTCGGTGATCGGATATCAGGCGCAGGAATTCACGGAACTTCTCAACGACGAACTTTCCGTCTACGACGCGGTGCGCGGCGCATTGCCTCCGGCGGCGTCGACCGCCAATCTGATGAACGTACTGGGCTCTTTCGGTTTTTCCGGAGAAGAAACGGAAAAACGCTGCGGAGTGCTTTCCGGCGGCGAACGCATCCGCGTGCAATTCGCCCGGATTTTCGTCAATCCGCCGAATTTCCTCATTCTGGATGAACCGACGACCCACCTCGATCTGGAAGCGCGCGAACTTCTGCAGGAAGCGCTCGTGCGTTTTCCCGGAACGGTCTGTTTCGTCAGCCACGACATCGAATTCGTGCGCGCGGTCGCGACGACCATCGTGGCGCTGACGCCGGGCAAAACGACCAAATATTTCGGGAATTACGATTATTACGCGGAAAAATCCGCCGCGGCGCAGCGGGAAAACACTCCGGAAAATCCGGCGCGTCCGGCAGGCGGCGCCGTCGCGGACGAAATGACCGCACGGGAACGCCGCCAGCAACGGGCGCACGCCCGGCAGGAAATTTCCGGCGCACTCAAAAAAGCCCGCGCCGAAGTCGATGCGCTCGAAAAAAATATGGAAACACTCGCCGACCGCCGCAAAGTGCTGGTCGCCAAACTTTCCAGCGGGATGAAACTGAACTTCGCCGCGCTGAAAAAGGAACTCGCTCAAATCGAAGCGCAGTTGACGGACGCCGAGAACCGCTGGGAAATCGCCGCCACCGAACTGGAAGCGCTCCGGCAGGAAAACGACCGCATCAACCAAAAGGCGGTGCGATGATGGATACGTCGTTGCGGCAATCGGAATCTTTGCGGCAGACGCAGCAGTTGTCTTTGCGTCAGCGCACCGCGCTGGAAGTTTTGCAACTGCCCCGTCTGGAATTGGAAGCGCGCATCGACGAAGAACTCGCCGCCAATCCGCTGTTGGAGGAACTCGTACCGGAAACGTCCGAATTGCCCGCCGAAAAAGAACCGGCGGGGGAAACCGGGGACGACGACGATTTTGAAGAAAAAATGGCGGACAGCGACGAATGGCATAACGATCTGCCGCTTCCGGACGAAGGCGACAACGACACCGATTTCTGGAGCGGCGTCGCGGCGGCGCCGCCGTCGCTTTCCGAGCAGTTGCAACGGGAACTTTCGGGCGCGAACATCCCGGAAAAAAAGCGCGGTCTTTGCGAAAAGATCATCGACGCGCTTGACGAAAAAGGATATCTCGCGACGCCGCTCGCGGACGTCGCGATGAGTTGCGACGCCGATCTCGCCGAAGCGGAAACGGCGTTGAGATTCGTCCAGTCGCTCGATCCGGCGGGGATCGCCGCCCGCGACCTCGGTGAATGTTTCCGCCTGCAACTGGAACGGCGCGGGCAATGGAGCGGCGCGGTGAAAAAACTGATCGAAAACGGTCTGGACGACCTCGAACGGCTTTCCCTGCCCGCACTGGGCGCGAAATGCGGCGAAACGGTCGCATCCATGCAGGCGGCGCTGGGGATGTTGCGCCAGTTGGACCCCGCTCCGGGCAGGACCGGAAGCGATGCCGCCGCAGTCTTTCCCGATCTGCGTATTTTCGCGACGGAAACGGGCGGTTTCGATGCCCAGCTTTTGCGCGAACGCGAACGGAAAATCGGGATCTCCGAGCGTTACCGGAAACTGCTCGACGATCCGACGCTTTCCGCCGACGACCGGAATTTCATCCGGGAAAAAGTCCGCGCCGCCGGAGAATGGCTCAAAGCGTTGGAAATGCGCGGGTCGACGTTGTTGCGGCTCGGCAGGTGGATCGCGCAAAAACAGGAAGAATTCTTTCGCCGCGGCATCGAAAAACTGCTTCCTCTGACGATGAAACAGGCGGGCGAAGCGTTGGAAGTCCACGAAACGACGATCAGCCGTGCGGTTTCGGGGAAATATGCGGCGACGCCGCGCGGCGTCCTGCCGTTGCGTTTCTTTTTCAGCGGCGGTTATCAGGAAAACGAGACCGGTGCGACCGTTTCGGTCCGCGCGATCGAGGAAAAGATCCGGAAACTGGTGGCGGAGGAAGACCCCGCGCATCCCCTCTCGGACGACGCATTGGCGAACGCTTTGCAGAAAGAAGGTATCGCGATCGCCCGCCGCACGGTGGCGAAATACCGCAAAGCGTTGCATATTCCGCCGTCGTCGTTGCGCATCCTGCGTTGACGGCGGGACGCGCTACCATATCCGCGCGGGAATACCCAATATGCGCGAGATCTCGTTGCGCGTGGGGTGATCGGGATGCGTGGCGTTGAGGCGGTTTTTGGTGAAACCGACGGCATAGCCGGTTTCCCGGTCGGCGAATCCTTCCGACCCGCACGCGCCGCCGTGACCGAACATCCGGTTCCACGGCGCGACGGGACCGCAAAGAGCATACCCCAGACCGAAAATATCCCATTGATCGCGCGATGCCGGATCGTCGGCGGCGCGTTGCATCGTCAATGCCTTTTCGAGCGTCGCATCCGTCAACAGACGGCGGCCGTCCACGCCGTTCCCGATGAGCGCCGCGTAAACTCTGGCGATGGAAACGGCATTGGAAGTCATTGATGAAGAGGGATTCAACCCCTGCAACACGCGCCGGTCGTTGAAAGAAAGCCGCATATCGGGAGGATCGCCGGGACCGTCGGCGCGGGGAACGATCTCCGCCAGATCGCCGAGCCGTTCGTCGGGCAGAGAAAAAAACATCGAATCGACCGACAGGACGTCCAGCAGATGCTCCCGCAACAAGTCGGTCACGCTCCGTCCGGTCGCTTTTTCGAGCAGACGTCCGAGCAATACCCCGTAGGTATGCGCGTGATAATGGTGTTTGCCGCCGATGCGATCGAAAACTTCGGATCCGGCGAGCGCGGAAGCGGCTTTTTCCCAATCGAACCATTCCGGGAAAGGGAATCCATCCGGGAAACCGTACAACCCGCCGCGATGGCTCAAAATATCCCGCACCCGCGTTTTTTCCTTGCCGCGCACGCCGTATTCCGGCCAATGGCGGACGACGGGATCGTCGGGCGAAATGAATCCTTTTTCGGAAAGAATGTGAAAGAGCGTGGTCAAGATCCCTTTGCCGACGGAAAAGACCGGAAACAGCGTCCGGGTATCGACTTTCCGCGTGTGCGCGGCGTCGGCATAACCGGAAACCAGATTGCAAAGCATTTTCCCGTCGCGGAATACCGCAAGCTGACAGCCGCATTCTTCGCCTGAAGCGACCGCCCGGTCGAGCGCCGCCTGCAATTTTTCGATCCTGTTTTTCTCGTTCATCGCAACTCTTTCCATTCAAGTGAAACGCGGATATTGCGTATCCGGTATTATCGGCGCGCCGCCGCAAAAAATGCCGAAAGAGAGAACCCCGAAGGGGGTTCACCGGATTTTCCCTTTCTGCTTCTCTCTTTGGTAATATAACGCCGGAAAAAATTTTTTCCCGCCGCATTTTGATTTTATCGGGGAAAATCTCCGGTACATCCGGTCGGAGCAATTTTCCGCGCCCTTTTTCCCGTCCGCCGTTTGCTTTTTGCCCGCATCGGGCTATTTTATACGAAACGATGCGGAAAGGACAACACACGATGAGAGCGAAACTTCATTTCGGCCGCTACGATTATGCCGTGTATGTGGCGTTCATCGCCTACGCGATGTGCTCGCTTTCCATTCCGCTCGTGCTGGTGGAAATGGGGAAGGATCTGCATTTCCCCCTCGACGACGGCGGGATGACGGCGGGCGGCACGTTGCATTGCGTACGCAGTTGCGCCATCTTGCTGGCGTTGCTCGTCTGCGGCGTCCTTGCCGGACGCTTCGGGAAACGCAAAATGATGGGACTGGCTTCCTTGCTTATGGGATGCGGGATCCTGTTGTGCGCCGCCGCGCCCGCGTATTTCTTTTTGTTGCCTTTTCTGCTGACCGCCGGACTGGGCGAAGGCATCTGCGAAGGATTGGCGACCCCCTTCGTCCAGGATCTGCATTCCGACGCGCCGGAGCGTTATGTGAACCTCGCCCACAGTATGTGGTCGGCGGGGATCTTCCTCTGCGTGATGGTTTCCGGATTTCTGCTGACGGCGCAGACAAGCTGGCGGGTCGTTCTTCTCGTCTGCGCCCTGCTCGCCCTGCTGGCTTCACTGATGTTCTACTGGAAAGAATCTCCGACCCGGAAATATCCGGAAGCCCCCCGGCAGGCAAACGCCGCGGAAATCCGGCGCCGCACCGCCGAAATCTGCAAATGTCCCCGTTTCTGGCTCTTCTGCTTCGGGATGTTCGCCGGAGCCGGAGCGGAATTCTGTCTCACGTTTTGGACCGCTTCCTATTTGCTCTTGTATTTCCGCGCGACGCCCTGGACCGCCGGATTCGGCACCGCCGCGATCGCCCTCGGAATGTTCTGCGGGAGAACGGTTTTCGGATATTTCGCCAAGCCGCGTTACCTGAAACATCTGCTTCTTGCGTGCGCCGTCGCGATGCTTCCTTTCACGTTTTTGCTTATTTTCATCCGGCCGGAATCGTTTTCCTCTTCCGCGGCGCTTTTCGGCGTACTTTGGAGCGTGCTTTTCGTCTGCGGCGTCGGCGTCGCGCCTTTCTGGCCGACGTTGCAAGTCTACGGTGTCAACGAGCTTCCGGAATACGATTCCACGCTGCTCTACATTTATTTTTCGGCGATGGGAGTTCCGGGATGCGGTTTTTTCACCTGGATCATGGGATTCCTCGGCGACCGCATCGGACTGCGCGGTGCCTTTTTCATGCTTCCCGTATCGTTGCTCCTTTACGGCGCGATCATCCTGTGGGCGGGTTGGATCTTCCCCCGCAAAACGGGCATTCCCGCCGTCCGGGATCCCAACCGCAAATAAACCGGTTTTCCCGTCCTTTTTGACCGCTTGACTCCGGCGCGCGGCGGCCGGCGCAAAAACCGTTCCGCATTTCATTCCGGCGGCACCGCTTTTTCAAAAATTTTCTGCAAACAGCACAAAATGATATATTTCGGCACCGATTGACGCTTGTTTTCAACCCCTTCGCCTTGTATAATATAACCGGAAACCGGATGGTAGCAAAAATCAGGGAGAAGCAACAATGATCCGCAACATTTTGAACGAAGTTTCCGCAGAAAATCTGAAGCACGATCTCTTTTATCTGTGCCGGGAACCCTTTATCTTCCGCACGGTTTCCTACACGGCGCCGTGGCATGAGAAAAATTCGCTCGACGAAGTCGATGATTTCCTCGTGGAACGCTGTTCCGCATTGCCCGGCGTCCGGGCACGGAAAATCCCCAACAAGATCCGTCCCTTCCGGTGCGACCGCACCAAAAACATCCATCACTGGTATGAGTTGCCGCACGACGGCGATCCCTGGTTCGACGCCGCCAACGTCGAAGCGACGATCCCGGGAAAAACGCTTCCCGATGAGATCATCCAGTTGGTTAGCCATAAAGACAGTATGAGTTGGATCGAATCTCCCGGAGCGCACGACAACGCGACGGGGGTGATCGCCAATCTGGAAATCCTGCGCATCCTTTCCGGTCTGAATTTGAAACGCACCGTCCGCGTCCTTTTCTGCAACGAAGAACACAATCCGTGGCACAGCCGTACCTACGCCGCCGCGGCGCGCGAACGCAACGCCCAGATCCCCGCCGTACGCAATCCGGATTCCATCGACGGCAAGGCGCCGGAAGACTAAGACAAACTGTCGCACAACACCGCCCATTC
>JAKSOG010000067.1 GCA_024405715.1 Victivallaceae bacterium
TGCCGCCGGGGCGTCTCGCCGGCGGCAGTCTGGTGCTGAGCTGGAGTTTCACGGCGCGGGGCACGCCGCTTATGTGCGGTTATACCGCCACCACGGCGGTGCAGATCTTCAACGGAATGACGGAATTGGAAAGCAATCCCGTGCCTTATGCATTGGTCGTGGTGATGCTCGTCGTTTCCCTTGCGCTTTACGCACTTTCCCGGCGGGCGCTCGGCGGCGGCGCGGCATTCGCCGTCAAGGGCGGATCAGCGCGGGAGCCCGTCGAACTTCCCCGCGTGAAAAAATATCTTCCGACGGCGGCATTCGCGTTGACGGCGATACTTTCCGCTCTGCCTCACGCGGCGCTGATCCTGACGGCGTTTTCCCGGCGTTATTACCGGACTCTTTTGCCGCAGGGATTTACGACCTCGCACTTTTCCGAAGCGCTCTCCAACGCGCTGGTCCTGCCGTCGATCGGAAACAGTCTGCGTTATTCCTTTTTCGCGACGATTTTGGCGCTCGCCATCGGCGCGGTCGCGGCATTCGGGGTCGCGCGCTGGCGCGTGCGAGGCGGCGCGCTGCTTGATCTGCTGACGATGGCGCCGTTGGCGATCCCTGGGATCGTCGTCGCATTCGGATTTTTGAGCGTTTCGGTCAAATTCCAATGGGCGGCGGAAGCGTTCAAGCCGGTGGAAAATCCGCTTTTCCTTTTGTCGACGGCGTATGCGGTGCGCCGGATCCCCTACGTCGTGCGCGCCGTTGTGTCGGGGTTGGAACAGACTCCCGTCGAACTGGAAGACGCGGCGCGCAATTTCGGCGCGACGTCGGCGCGCGTCTTTTTCCGGATCACGCTGCCGTTGATTTCCGCCAATCTTTTTGTCGGCGGTCTTTTCGCGTTCAGTTTTTCGATGCTGGAAGTTTCCGATTCTCTGCTTCTGGCGCAGAAAGCGCAGTTTTTCCCGATCACCCGGGCGCTTTACGAATTATCGCAGATACTGGGATCGGGAAGCGTCGTCGCGGCGGCTTTCGGCGTCTGGACGATGCTTTTTCTCGCGACGACCATCGGCGCCGCGACCGCGTTGCTCGGCCGCCGGATCGGATCGGTCTTCAAATTCTAAGTTTTGGGCGGCGTTTCCCTGCCTTCGTCGGGGAAATAAGGGTAGGGCAACTGGTCGAGCATCCGGTCGCCGTCCCGTCCCGAAAGCGCCTGCGCGATGGTCAAAATGTAACGGAAACTGTCGCTGTTGACCGCGGCGGAAAAAAGCGTCGCCGAAGCGAAGCGCAACAGCATGCGGTCGTCGAAAAGTTCCAGTTCCGCGCTTCTCGGCGTCGAGGCGATCTGCCAGTCGTGCGCCGGTACGAGCAACGTGCCGTTCCGGTGGCGGAGCGCGAAATCCCCGCCGGCGCGGACGACGGAAAGATCTTCCGGGCTTTCGGCGAGATGACGGCAGACGCCGCAGAGCAGCGCGGCGGAACCGACGCGGTCGGAAAGGATCAGCCCGATGCAGTAGTTTTCCGGGCGGAGCGTCGTTTCGATCTCGGCGGTGAAACCGCCTTTGCGCATAAAAGCGGCGATCTCTTCGGGGAAACGCAGATCCCGGTCGCGCGCTTCCCGCTCAAAAGCGGCGTAACTTTTTTCCAGCGCCGGTTTCGGGTCGTTGTCGAACCATTGCAGATGCACATCGATCAGACAATCGGCGAAGTCGATCTTTTTCGCATGGATTTTGCGGGAAAATTCGCGGCGTCGCCGCCGCAGTGTCAGCGCCGCCTGCAACTGATGGACCCGTTTGCGCAGAAGCGGATCGTTTTCCTCCTGAAGTTCGCCCAAAAGCGTTCCCAGTTCTTTTTCCCGGTAGAGCAATTCCGCCATCGCGTTGACGGCGACGTTTTCGTCGGGATCGTCGAGAAGCGAGGCAAGTTGCCGGATCGTCGCTTCGCGCGCCATAAAATTATTTCCGTTCCGGGAATTTCCCGATCAGCGCGTCGGAGGCGATCTTTTTGACGTCTTCGGGGAAGTCGCTGCGGAGGATCCAGCGCAAAAAGCCCGGATCGTTTTCGCTGATTTCGCGCAACGTGCGCCCCGCGTTTTTGCCGAAATTGACGATCGCCTCGTCGCCGTTCCATTTGAACCGGCGCGAACGGTCGATCGCGTCCGGGTCGGAAACGTCGCAGAATTCCGCGAGCGCCGCGATGCCGGAAGGCAGTTCCGGGTGTTTTTCCATTTGTCCGAGAAGGACTTCGAGCGTCGCCGCAGTGTCGGCGGCGGCGCCGTGTGCGCCTTCGAGTTCCTTGCCGCAGAAAAATTTATAGGCGGCGCCGAGCGTGCGCGGGTAAAGTTTGCAGAAAATGTTGTAGACGTCGATCACTTTGCGCCCCTCGAAAGAAAATTCGACGCCGGCGCGTTTGAATTCCGCGTCGAGCAACGGAATGTCGAAGCCCGTGACGTTGTATCCTCCGAAATCGCAATCGTCGAGGTAGGCGGCGAGTTTGTCGGCGATCTCGGAAAAATGCGGACAGTCCGCCACGTCGGCGTCGCTGATGCCGTGGATCGCCGTCGCACCCGGGGGGATCGGGATCCCCGGGTTGAGCCGCCGGACATTGTTCTGCGTCGTGCCGTCGGGACGAAGCATCAGCACGGCGATCTCGACGATGCGGTCGCGCTGGGGGACGATGCCGGTGCTTTCAATATCAAAAAATGCCAAAGGGCGTTCGAGTTGCAGTTTTCCCATGACGTTTTCTCCTGAAACGGTTGTTCGTTGGTGAAAATATATCATCGCGGCGGCTCTTTTGCAATCGCAAAAGTGCGTTTTCCACGGAGGTTTTTTGTTTCCGGTGCTTGAATTGACGGGGGCGGAAGTGTATCTTATTTCCTGTAAGTGAACAGGGAGCGTTTTTCTATGATAAGAACCTTGATTTTCGGAGCTGCGGGCCGTATGGGGCGCCGCCTGGTCGCCAATGTGCTGGGAAATCCCGGTTTCGAGCTCGCCGGAGCCGTCGAATATTCCGCTTCGCCCGATCTCGGCAAGGATGCGGGCGTACTCGCCGGACTTTCGCCCTGCGGGGTCGCGGTCGTCGCCGACGCCGCGCCGCTTTTTCCGCAATGCGACGTCGTCGTCAATTTCGCCACCACGGGCGTCGTCGAATGCGCCCGCGCGGCGGTGCGCGCCGGAGCCGCGGTCGTCATCGGCACGACCGCATTGAGCGCCGATGACCGCGCGGAACTGGGCAGACTCGCCGCGGCGGGGGGACGCATCGTCGCCGCCAGCAATATGAGCGTCGGCGTCAATCTGCTTTTCAAACTGGCGCGCGAAGCGACGAAGATCCTCGGCAATTCCTACGACGTCGAGATCGTCGAAATGCATCACAACCAGAAAAAAGACGCTCCTTCCGGTACGGCGGTGCGCCTCGCCGAAGTCATCTGCGATGAGCGTCAATGGAATTATGAAGAAGACGTTCGCCACGGTCGCGTCGGGATGGTCGGCAAACGCGGCGACCGCGAGATCGGAATGCATTCGTTGCGCGGCGGCGACGTCGTCGGCGACCATACCGTCATTTTCGCGACGGAGGGCGAACGCATCGAATTGACGCACAAGGCGTCGAGCCGTGATACGTTCGCGCGCGGGGCGCTCCGCGCCGCCGCGTTTCTGATCGGCGCCGCGCCCGGTTTGTACGATATGCAGGACGTGCTCGAACTCAAATAAGTTTTATGGAAATCGCCGAGCCCGAAATCTATATTCTGGAACCGGACGGAAGCCGGGAACTTTTTCGCGTCGGGGAGTTGCAGAACCGGCTTTTCGGCGCTTTCGTCGCAGTCGGACGGAGCGATTCCGCCGCGCTTGCCGAAGATATCGCGCTCGCTTTGGAGCGGGCGCTGACCGATTGCGACCGGCCTGGACTGATTTTCGGACGCGGCGAACTCGACGCCGCCGTCGTCCGGTTGCTGGAAAACGCCGGTTATCCCGAAGCGGCGCGTTTTTTCAGCCGCCGCAACGTTTCGAGCATCGTCACGATCGACACTTCCGCGGGGACGGAGATTTCCGCGTTTCTTCAGAATCATCTCGCCTGTTCTCCGGACCGTTTCCACCATATCGTCGATGCGGTCATCGCCGCCGCCGCAGGAGCGGGCATCCGCGAAGCGACGCCGCAACTTCTGCTGGAACTCGCCCGCCATTACGAACGCGAATGCCGCGAAGTCCCTTTGGATTTCCGGCTTCCGGAGATCCCCCGTTTCGACCGGGATGCGCTGTTGCCGATGTTGCGCGAGGAAACGGCGCGTCTGGTTTCCTCCGGGATCTTGCGCGTCGGCGGCGTCGATACGCTTTTCCCGTCGATCCGGTTTTACGCTCTGCTCGGAGAATTCGCCGCCGATATGCAATGGGTGCCGCCCGTCACGGAACTCACGGTCTTTCCCTGTCTGCGGACGCTCGGTCAAAGGATCGAGGAGATCCGCGGCGTGATCGGCCGCGCGCTCAACACGCCGCGGGAATTGCCCTGTCTGCTGACGCTCCCCGACCTGCCGGAATTTCTCGGCAGGTTTTTTCAGCAGGAACGCTCCGGAATGAAAACGCTGGCGGCGGAAGTCGCCGACGCCGTCGCTTCGGAGATCCGTTGCCGACTTTACAAACTTTCCTATTAAGATAAGGTTTTCGGAATATGATCAAAAAAATCCTTTTTCAAGGCGATTCGATCACCGACGTCGAACGCGACCGCAATACCCCGGCGCTTCCCTACGCGCTCGGAAGCGGTTATCCGGTACTCGTCGCTTCGCGCCTCGCGGCGGACCGCCCGGAAAAAAAATACGAATTCGTCAACCGCGGCATCTCCGGCAACCGGGTGGTCGACCTTTACGGACGCTGGAAAGTCGACGCGCTCAATCTGAAACCCGATCTGATTTCCATTCTCATCGGCGTCAACGATTCCTGGCACGAAGCGGAGCACTCCAACGGCGTCGAACTCGACCGCTACGAGGAAATTTACCGGATGCTTTTGACTTGGACTTGCGATGTTTTGCCGGAAACGAAACTCGTGCTGCTTGAACCTTTTATCGTCAACTACACCGCGTCCGCCGGATGGGATCCGCGTTACGTCGCGGAAGTGCCGGCACGCGCGAAGATCGTCGCGAAACTCGCCGCGGAATTTAACGCCGTTTTCATCCCGCTCCAAAAGAAGATCGATGATGCCGTCGCCGCGGCGGGCGGCGACATCGGTTCTATCCTGCGCGACGGCGTGCATCCGGCGCCCGCGGGACACCAGCTGATCGCCGACGCATGGATCGAAGCGACCCGGGAGATCTTGAAATGATGGAATCTCTTGTTACTGAAATGCTGAAATCCCTCGGCGAAGACCCGTCGCGCGAAGGATTGCTCAAAACTCCGGCGCGGGTGGCGGCAAGTCGCAAATTTCTCACCCGCGGTTATTCCCAAAGGATCGAAGCCGTCGTCAACGATGCGCTCTTTGAAGCGGTCTCCGACGATATGGTCATCGTGCGCGACATCGAGTTTTTCAGCTTGTGCGAACACCATATGCTGCCTTTTTTCGGCAAATGCCACGTCGGGTACATCCCCAAAAAGAAAGTGCTCGGCGTCAGCAAAGTCGCGCGTATCGTTGACATGTTCGCCCGCCGCCTGCAGATCCAGGAGCGGCTCACCAGCGAGATCGCCCATTCTCTGCTCGACGTGCTCGACCGCGACGGCGTCGGCGTCGTCATCGAGGCGCAACATCTTTGCATGCAAATGCGCGGGGTGGAAAAGCAGCATTCGGTGATGACCACCAGTTCCATGCTCGGTTCGTTCCGCCGCGAACTTGCCACCCGCAACGAATTTACCCGGCTGATCCGATGAGAGCGTTGATCCAGCGGGTGCGGAATGCGCGGGTCGAGATCGACGGCCGCGTCGAAGGCGAGATCGGCGCCGGAATGCTGATCCTTTTCGCCGCGGCGGTCGGCGACAAAGCCGAATACGCCGAAAAGCTCGCGCGCAAGTGTTTCGGTCTGCGCATTTTCGAGGACGAGGCGAAAAAAATGAACCGGAGTCTCGGAGAAATCGGCGGCGCGGCGCTGGTCGTTTCGCAATTTACGCTTTACGCCGATACTTCCGGAAGCGGCAGACGCCCCTCTTTTTCCGGAGCGGCGGCGCCCGAACTGGCGCGTCCATGCTACGAACGCTTCGTCGCCGCTTTGAAAACATACGGCGTCCCCGTGCAGACGGGGCGTTTCGGCGCCGATATGCAAGTTTTTCTCGTCAACGACGGTCCGGTGACGCTGTCGCTGGATTATCCGTCGGGACGGTCATTTTTACAGGAGAAGACAGAAAAATGAAAATCAATGAAGCTTTGCGTGAAACGATCACCGCCGCCGGACAGGAACATTTGTTGCGCGCGCTGGATGCGTTGCCGGAAAACGAACAGGCGGATTTCGCAGCCCAACTGGAAAACGTCGATTTCAATGCGCTTCCCGGTCTGATCGCCGATTACGTCCTGAAACGCCCCGAAGTCGCGATCCCCGACGATCTCGGTCCCGCGCCCTACTATCCGCTCGCGCCCGAAAACGACGAACAGAAACAACTTTACCGCGACGCCGTCGCGCGCGGCGAAGAGATGATCCGCGCCGGACGCGTCGCCTGCCTGACCGTCGCCGGAGGGCAGGGGACCCGACTCGGTTTCGACGGCCCGAAAGGGACGTTCCCGATCGGTCCCGTGACGGGACGACCGCTTTTCGCCTACTTTGCGGGCGGGATCCGCCGCACCCAGGAAAAGTACGGCGTCAAAATCGTCTGGTATTTGATGACCAGTCAGCTCAATCACGCTCAAACGGTCGATTTCTTCAAAAAGAATTCCTATTTCGGCCTCGACGCCGACCAGGTTTTCTTTTTCACGCAGGGTACGATGCCCGCGATCGGCTATGACGGGAAACTCCTGATGAACTCGAAAAAATCGCTGGCGCTTTCGCCGGACGGACACGGCGGCACCTTGCTGGCGTTGCGCAAATCCGGCGCACTCGATGCCATGAAGCGCGACGGAGTCGATGTCATCAGTTATTTTCAGGTCGACAATCCGCTGGTGCCGGTGATCGATCCGAAGTTCATCGGTCTGCACGCGCTGACTTCGTCGCAGATGAGCGCGGTCATGCTCGCCAAGACCAATGCGATGGAAAAACTCGGGAATTTCTGCGTTTCCGGCGGACGGTTGCAGATCATCGAATACAGCGATCTGCCGAAAACCCTCGCGGAAAAGACGCTTCCCGACGGTTCGCTCGCTTTCATCCCGGGCAGTCCCGCGATCCATGTGATCGACCGCGCGTTCGTCGAGGAACTTACCGCGGGCGGAAAACTTCAGTTGCCGTGGCACCGCGCCGACAAAAAGATCCCCTTCCTCGATGCGGAGGGAAATCTCGTTTCTCCGGAAACGCCCAACGGCGTCAAACTCGAATCCTTCATTTTCGACGCGCTTCCGCTGGCGCGGCGGACGATGGTTCTGGAATGCGACCGCGCGGAAGTTTTCGCGCCGACCAAAAACCGCACCGGCGTCGATTCGGTCGACAGTTGCCGGGCGATGCTCGTCGACCGCGACGCCCGGCGTCTTGCCGCCGCCGGAGTGAAGATCCCTCGCGATGCGGAGGGGAATTGCACCGCGTTGATCGAGATTTCCCCCGCGCTTGCCGTCGATGCCGGCGACGTGGCGCGGCTTGCCGCCGCGCGCGGCATCGTCGAGATCGCGTCCGGAGAAAAGATCTGTCTGGAATGAGCGGGTTTTTCCGATGATCGAAAGTTTCCCGTCCCGGCCGAAGTTCACCGAAGACGCGACGCAACGGTCGATCGTACCGACTTTTGTCGTGCTTCTGCTGACGACCTGCTGTCTTGTTTTTTTCGGGCTTACGATGCTCTATTCCGCAAGTTACGGCACCGCCGGACTGCAGTATTTCCGCAAGCAGGCGATCTGGGTGATCGCCGGCACGCTCGGCGGAGGCGTGATCGTCGCCGTCGGATACCGCCGGCTGATCGCGCTCAGTCCGGTATTCATCGTGATCTCGGTGATCTTGCTGGCAGGTTGTCTCGGATTTCACAAAGTCAACGGCGCCTACCGCTGGATCCACATCGGACCGGTTTCGATCCAGCCGTCGGAATTCGCCAAGATCGCCGTCGCGCTTTTCGTGGCGAAATACTGCACCGATTACCGGCTGACATTCAGCCGCATCAAAAAGTGGAAAGGCGGCATCGGACCGCTCGCAGGGACTCTCGGACTGGTTTGCGGTGCCGTACTGGCGGGACACGATCTCGGAACGACGCTGCTCATCGCTTCGATGGGGATCGTCGGGATGTTCGTCGCCGGATTGCCGGTCATTTACCTTCTGGTTCCCTTTCTGCTCGGTGCGGCGGGCGGTCTTTTCATCTATTATTGCGACCCGATGCGGTTGTCGCGCATCACCACCTTTTGGCGGCCCGAAGAATTGCAAAGCGGTACCGGGTATCAACTCTGGTTCAGTTTGCTGGCGTTGGGCGAGGGCGACTGGAACGGGATCGGTTTTCTCGGCAGCCGGATGAAGGCCGCTTATCTGCCGGAATGCCACACGGACTTCATTCTCGCGGTCGTCGGCGAGGAACTCGGTTTTCTCGGGATTTTCGCCGTGATCGCGGGATTCGCGATCTTCGGTTTCTGCGCCTGGCGGATCGCGATGCGCGCCCGGGAGCGTTCCGGAATGATCCTCGGCGCGACGCTCTTTTTCTACATCACCTGTCAGGCGGCGATCAACCTCGGCGTCATTTCGGGAAGCATCCCGACCAAAGGGATGCCGGCGCCTTTCATCAGTTACGGGGGAAGCAATATGCTGACATCGCTTTTCGCGACGGCGCTGCTCGCTTCGATCGCGCTCGACGAGATTTTCCCCGATTATAACCGGACGTTACGGGCAAAATGGAGAAAAAAAGAATGAAAATCGCGGTTTCCTGCGGCGGTACGGGCGGGCATTTCTACCCGGGGTTGGCTCTGGCGCGCGAAGCGGGCGGAGACGCCTCGCTCGTGTTGCTTTCCGGCATTCACGCGCCGGAGCAGAAAGCCATCGCCGAAAAACAGGGGCTTCGCGCCGTCGCGTTGCCGGCGATGCCGATCTGGAAACGCGCTCCATTCGGTTTCGCGCGCGGTCTTTGGAACGGCTTTTTCACGGCGCGGAAAGAATTGAAAACATTTGCCCCCGATGCGGTCATCGGTATGGGATCTTTCGCTTCGGCGCCGATTTTGCTCGCCGCCAAAACGCTCTCTCTGCCGATCTATCTGCACGACGGCAACGCCCGCATCGGCAAAGCCAACCGGATCTTCAGCCGCTTCGCTCGGTTGCTCGGCATCGCATTCCCTCCCGTCAATACATGCGTTTGTCCCGTGTCGGAATGCGGGATGCCCGTGCGGCCCGAACTGGAAGCGCAAACTTCGATGTCCCGCGGCGAAGCGTTCGCCAAAATGCGGGAACTTTTCGGCGTCGAATGGCAGGATGACGCCCCGCTGGCGCTGATTTTCGGCGGCAGTCAGGGCGCGGCGGCGATCAACGCAGTCCTGCCCGAAGCGGTCGCGCAGTACGGAAAAAAAGAACTTCGGATCGTTCATTTGACCGGGGCTGGGAAAAAGGCAGCCGCCGATGAAGCATGGAAACCCTTGCCGAATCCCCGGCTCGTATTGGAATCGACTCCCGAAATGGGCGTTTTGCTTGCGGCGGCGGATATCGTCGTTTCCCGCAGCGGCGGCAGTACGGTCGCGGAATTGGCGCTTTTCGGCAAGGCGGCGGTTCTGATCCCTTACCCCTACGCGGCGGAAAACCACCAGACCGATAACGCCCGGTATTACGAATCTTCCGGAGCCGGAAGCGTCGTTTTGCAGGAAGATCTTTCCGCGGAAACGATTTCCGCGCTTTTTCACCGGTATCTGGATGACGGCGCGGCGTTGAAAGCGGTTTCGGAAAAGGCGAAAGTTTTGGCGCGTCCGCGCGCCGCCGCGCACTTTCTCGCGGCGGTCGCGGAGGATTTGGAAACGGTCAGGAGTTGAGTTTTTGACCGAGCAGGATCGCCGTCGAGATCATCGTGACGCCCGAAACGACCAACAGGATCCCGAGCAAAGTTCCGATCGCGGCGAGTCCGCTCCACGGCGAGATGATGAAAAGCGCGCCCGCAAGGAGCGACAGGATCCCCGACAAAATCGAGAGGAAAGGACGTTTCGCCGTAAAGCAGAAAACGATTTCCTGAATTCCCCCCGCCGCCAGCCAAATGCCGATCACCACCAGGATCAGCGTGTTGATCGCGAACGGCTGTTTCAGCGCGAGGATCCCGAAAATGATGAGAAAAAGCGAACTTGCGATCAGCGACGCGCTTACTTTGCGGCCGGCGAACATCCCGATCAGCGTTGCGCCGCCGTCCACGAGCAGAACGATCCCGAGGATCATCGTGACCAGATTGATGATCGCGGTGAAATCCGTGAACATCAAAATTCCGAAAACGACGATCAGGATCCCGCGGAAAAGCAGGACGCCCCGCGAGTAATCGACGAATTTTTTTCCGAACGAATCCAGTTCCATTGATTTTCTCCTTCTTTTAAGCCGGCATCGGTGCCGTCATCA
>JAKSOG010000068.1 GCA_024405715.1 Victivallaceae bacterium
AAGGTCTCGGCGGTCCGCCGGAAGTTCAGGAGAGGTTGCTTTCGTCGGCGGGACTGGACTGGGCGTATTCGGAATTGTTCCAGAATTATTCGCGCGACCAGATTTCCGGGTATTATCCCAACATGGTGCGTTCCGCGGAAAATTCCGGCGTGATGGTCAGTTTCGCCGAAACCCACGACAATCTGCGTCTCGCGGCGACTTCCGAACGTTACGCCCGGAACCGTTTCCTCGTCTGCGGATTGCTCGCCGCCGACGGCGCGTTCGGTTTCGCCAACGGCGCGGAATTTTTCGCGACTGAAAAGATCGACGTGCACGGATGCGGCGCGCTCCGCTTCGGCGCGAAAAACAATCTCGTATCCCTCATCCGCCGGATCAACGACTGCCATCGCTATGTTTCTTCTTTCGCTCCCGGCGCGAAACTCCGGCTGATCCAGGAAGGCGGCGGCAATGTCATCGCCTTGCGCCGCGACGGCGCCGACGGTAAAAAATCTCTGGTTCTGATCAATCTCGACTGCGACCGCGACGCGACGGTTTCTTTCCCCGCCGCGGAGATCCCCGAACACGGCAACGATCTGTTGAGCGGACGCGCCGTCGATTTCCAACGCGACGGACGGCTTTATCGTTTCCCGCTGGCTCCGGGGGACGGCGTATGCGTCGTTTTCGAGGAAGTCGATTTTTCCGGAGAAAACAATCCCGAACCGCCCCGCGCTCTGCGTCAGCGCGCCGCCGCGATGGCGCAACGCGCCGCGCTCGGACTTGCCGGTTACGCCGCGTGCGGACGCGCGACGGCGCAGGATCTGCTTGCATCGCCCGTCGATTTCGTTGAAAAATTCGCGGGATGCCGCGGCGCCGTCACGGTCCGGAATTCCGACGTGCATGCCGAACACCGTCAGGTATTGCTGCCGTCGCAGGGCGGTCTGCTCGTCCGCTCGGAGATCCCTTTCCGCTGTGTCAGCCGCGACGACCGCCGGACGCTGGCTGCGGCGGGAAGTCTGCCGACGGAATCGTTCGGCGATTTCGCTCTCTTTTCCCTGCCGGAAAACACTTCCGCCGCGGTACGGACGCTTCGGATCGAACTTTCGCTCTTTTTCGCGGACGGAAAAGTTTCCCACATCGCCGGAGAGATCTGGCAGTTGCCGCGCAAAAATACGGAACGTTTCGATTTCGCCTGCGACGCGGAACGGGCGAAAAAATGTCACTTTTTCGCCGCCGGGAAAAACGGCAGTTACACCCTCTGCCGCGCCGACTGGAGCGCGCCGTACTCGAAATACGACGCTTTGCTCGCGGTCAACCGGGAAATGCGTTTCCCCAGCGACCGGCGGGTCCTTTTCAACAGCTTCCGCGCCTGGCTCGTCGTCAATGATTTTTCCCAGGAGATCGGTGCGCGCAATCTCGTTTCTTTCGTTTCCGGCAGCGGACGCTCCGGACAATGGGAATTTCTTGTGCCGGCGGGGCAGGGGCGGCGCACCCATATCATCGTGACCATCACGCATTCCGCCGACGCGCCCGGCGTACGCATCGAATTTTCCCGCCCGTACAACATCGACGATACGTTCCTCGGCAACGGCATCCGCGCCCGGTTGGTCGTGCGTCCCGACGTTGAAGACCGCGTCAACCACGAAGTGACCAAGGCCTACGCCGGAGCGGAACATGCTTTCCCCGCCGAGATCCGGACGAAAAGCGACGGTTTTTCCTTTCACGGCGTCGATTTTTCGGTTTCCAACGGCGCATATTACGCCGCGCCGGAATGGCACTATATGGGGCATTTGTCGCTCGAAGCGCGCTACGGTCAGGAAGCGTCGAGCGACCGTTTCAGCCCCGGATATTTCCAGGCGGAACTTTCCGGCGGCGACAAAGTGGTCATCGACGCACGGCTCTCGGGATCGGATCCCGATTTCACGCCGGATCCGATCCTTCCCGATCCCCTGATCCGGCAGGTGGAAAAAAGCACGCTCGACGCTTATATCGTGCGCCGCGACGAGTTGTCCACGGTCATCGCGGGGTATCCTTGGTTCCTCGACTGGGGACGCGACACCCTGATCGTACTCCGGGGACTGGTTTCCTGCGGGTTCGCGGAGGAATCGAAAAGAATCATTTCCGCTTTCGCCCGTTTTGAACGCAACGGCACGATCCCCAATATGATCCGCGGCAACGACGACGCCAACCGCGACACCAGCGATGCGCCGCTCTATCTGGTGATCGCCACGCGCGATTACATCGCCGCGACCGGAGACCGTTCCTTCCTGTTGGAAAACTGCGGCGGCAGGACTTTGCGCGAAGTATTGCTCTCGATCGTGGAAAATTACAGCAAAGGCACGCCCAACGGGATCATCATGGACAAGGAAAGCAAACTTATTTTCAGTCCCGTGCATTTTTCCTGGATGGATACCAATTATCCGGCGGGGACTCCGCGCGAAGGTTATCCGATCGAGATCCAGGCGCTCTGGTATGCGGCGCTGAAATTTCTCGGCTTCGACGAACTGGCGGAAAAAGTTTCCGCTTCGGTGGAAAAATATTTTTTCAGCGAAACGCGCGCTTTCGCTTCCGACTGTCTGCACGCGAAGCGGGGTGTTCCCGCGAAAAACGCGGTCCCCGACGACCATCTGCGGAGCAATCAGTTGCTCGCGCTGACGCTGGGCGCGGTGCAAAACCGCAAATTGCGCGAAAAGATCCTCTTTTCCAGCGGCGAATTGATCGTGCCCGGCGCGATCCGCACATTGGCGGACCGGGACGTTACATATGAATTGCCGATCGACTTCAACGGGAGGCGGCTCAACGACGCGCGCCATCCGTATCGCGGCCGCTACGAGGGCGACGAGGACCATTGCCGCAAAGTCGCCTATCACAACGGCACGGCGTGGTGCTGGCCGTTTCCCTCCTACTGCGAAGCGCTTTATCTTGAATGCGGCGAGGCCGTGCGTGAGCGGGCGCTCGCTCTGCTTTTGACGGCGCGCAAATACTTCGAGACCGGCGTGCCCGGACAAATGCCCGAAGTCGCCGACGGCGATGCGCCCCACCGCGCGGGCGGTTGCATCGCGCAGGCGTGGAGCGTGTCGGAATTTTTCCGGGTCTATGAAATCCTCGCTGAAAATTAAAAACGCCTGGATCGCCGACGGAAGCGGCGCGCCTCTTTTCAAGGGGGAGATCCTGATTTCCGGAGGCGTGATCTCCGGTTTCGGCAAGGACGCCGGCGGCGCCGCCGCCGACCGGACGATCGATCTCAACGGCAAAGTGCTGGCCCCCGGTTTCATCGACGCGCACGGTCATTCCGACGTGGCGCTTTTCGCCAACCCGGGGGCTTTCGCCAAAGTTTCGCAGGGCGTGACGACCGAGATCGCCGGAAATTGCGGATTATGCGCGTTTTTGCTCGGCGACCGCAACCGGGCGCATCTTGAAGAACTTTACGCTGACTACCGGGTCGATTTGAATTGGAGCGATTATCCGTCGTTTCAGCGGCGACTGGCGGCGCGGTCGGTCGCGCATACGCTTCCCGCGCTGTGCGGGCACAATACGTAGCGCGCGGCGGTCGCCGGTTACGACCGGGAACGACTTTCCCCTTCCGAGATCGAAAGGATGTGCCGGTTGCTCGACGATGCGCTCGCCGACGGCGCGATCGGTCTTTCCGCCGGATTGCTCTATGTGCCGGGGAAATTCGCCGACGCCGGAGAAATCACGGCGCTGATGCGCGTCGTCGCCGCGCGCGACCGGATCTACACCACCCATTTGCGGAGCGAAGGCGATCGATTGCTCGAATCGCTTGAGGAAACGTTTGACGCCGCGCGGGCGGCGAACCTCAAACGCATTCAGATCAGCCACTTCAAGACGGCGGGACGCGCCAACTGGGGAAAGATCGACGCCGCGCTCGAATTGATCGAAAACGCCCGCGCCGAAGGCATTTCCGTGACCGTTGACCGCTACCCCTACCTGGAATCAATGACCCAGTTGAGCGTCATTCTGCCGGGCAAATGGGGCGATCTCGACGACATAACGATCCAATCGAAACTGCGTTCAGGCGAGGAGTGCCGCGCGCTCGCCGACGCATTGCGCGCCGCGCGCGCGCCGGAATACTGGAAAAGCGTCCGTCTCGTTTCGACGACGGGAGTTCATTCCGCCGACGGCGGAAAAATCCTCGCCGAACTTTCCGACGATCCGGCGACGCTGGTCGTCGAACTTCTTGCACACGATTGCGCCGGCACGACCGCCGCTTTCGCCGGGATGTGCCGGGAAAATATGGAAAGGATCGTCGCGCTTGATTACTGCATGCCGGGCAGCGACGCCAACGCATTCCCCGCCGACGAATCGCTCGGACGCGCCCATTGGCGGGCTTTCGGTGCGATCACCCGCTTCATACGGATGCGGCTTGACGCGACGGGAAACATCGCCGCCGCCGTGCGCCGCGCCACGGGACTTCCGGCGGAAACGTTTCAACTCGCCGATGCCGGAAGCATCGCCGCCGGAAAGAGCGCGGATCTCGTCGCGTTCGACCCCGACGAGATCGACGGCGCCAGCGGTCCGGCGTTTCCCCACCGCCCCGCGAAAGGGATCTTTTTTACGCTGAAACGGGGCGAATTCGTTTACCGCGCATAAAAAAAACGGAGTCCCGGAAGACTCCGTCGGTCGAATGCGTCGTTGCTATGCGTTTTTGCCGCTACACTTTTTGTATTTTTTGCCGCTTCCGCAGGGACAAAGATCGTTGCGGCCGACTTTGGGCGTTTCCCGGTGGAACGGCAGGATCTCCGGCGGAGCTTCGGGCGCTTCGGGGATCCCTTGCAGACCGTCGGGCAGGGGAGGCGCCGCCGGAGTTTCCGCCGCCGCGGGAAACTGTCCGAAAGTCTGATGGATCATTTCCTGCGGCATCGACGCAAGCAATTCTTCCAGCGAGGAAAGGCGCGTCATCGTCACCCGGAAAAGATTGTGCGCGATGTCGCGGTAGATCTGATCCATCATCGCTTTGAAAATGCCGAACGCTTCGTGTTTGTACTCGACCAGCGGGTCTTTCTGTGCATAGACGCGCAGCGACATACTCGAACGGAGATTGTCCATCGCATAGAGATGTTCCTGCCACAGACGGTCGATCGCTTCCAGCACCGTATGGCGGCGCAGATAATCGAATTCGGCTTCGGGCAGATCGCGGTTGCGGTCGTTGTAGGCCTTTTCGATGCGGTCGACGATCTGGAGGGTCAATTTGTCGGCGTTGACAAGTTTCCCGTTTTCGATGCCTTCGGTAAGCTCTTCGCGCCTGAAATCAAGCGGAAACGTCAGATTCAAATAGGCGAGCAGTTTCGGGAAATCGAAATCCGCGTTTTTCGCCGAAGCGGCGTTTTCGCCCGCTTTGAGGATCTCTTCTTCGACGACCTGTTCGATCGTGCCGAAAAGCACGTCGCCGGGGGTTTCCGAAAGCAGGGCATCGCGCCGCAATGCGTAAATGATCTCGCGCTGTTTATTCATCACGTCGTCGAAATCAAGCGTCCGTTTGCGGATCGCGAAATGCTGCTGCTCGACCCGCCGCTGGGCGGTTTCGATCGATTTGTTGAGCCATGGGTGTTGCAGTTCGTCGCCTTCTTCCAAGCCGAAACGCTCGAAAATCTTGACGATGCGGTCGCTGCCGAAAAGGCGCATCAGATTGTCTTCCAGTGAAACGTAGAATTTCGACGAGCCTGGGTCGCCCTGACGTGAACAGCGTCCGCGCAACTGCCGGTCGATACGCCGCGAATCGTGGCGCGACGAACCGATGACGTGCAACCCGCCGAGCGCGGCGACGTTTTCCCCCAGTTTGATGTCGGTGCCGCGCCCCGCCATATTGGTGGCGACGGTTACCGCGCCGACCGTACCGGCACGGGCGACGATCTCCGCTTCGTGCTGATGGTTTTTGGCGTTGAGCACGTTGTGGGGGATGTTGCGTATTTTCAGCATCCGCGACAAAATTTCCGAATCTTCGACCGAGATCGTGCCCAGAAGCACCGGCTGACCTTTGGCGTGCCGTTCGATCACGTCGTTGAGGATCGCGTTGTATTTTTCCCGTTTCGTCTTGAAAATCGAATCGTTTTCATCCTTGCGGATGCAGGGACGGTTGGTCGGGATCACGATGACGTCGAGTTTGTAGATCTGCTGAAATTCCGCCGCTTCCGTTTCCGCCGTGCCGGTCATCCCGGCGAGCTTTTCGTACATACGGAAATAATTCTGGATCGTGATCGTCGCCATCGTCTGCGTTTCCTGCTCGATGGGGACTCTTTCCTTGGCTTCGAGCGCCTGATGCAGTCCGTCGGAAAAACGGCGTCCGGGCATCAACCGCCCGGTGTGTTCGTCGACGATCAGGACTTTCCGGTCCTGAACGACGTAGTTGACGTCCTTTTCAAAGAGGCAGTAGGCCTTGAGCAGTTGCGAAAGATCGTGGAGCCGTTCACTCTTGGCGGCGAATTCTTCCTGAAAGGCGTTTTTGCGGGCGACTCTTTCCTCGTCGTTCAAAGCGGGG
Source organism: Victivallaceae bacterium (assembly GCA_024405715.1). Lineage (GTDB taxonomy): Bacteria > Verrucomicrobiota > Lentisphaeria > Victivallales > Victivallaceae > UBA1784. The sequence goes on from JAKSOG010000068.1 coordinate 6,473, forward strand.
TCGGTGTCGATCCGGTGGATCTCTCCGAGCAGATCCGGCACGATGAACGCTTCCGGATCGCCGGGAGAAATCTCGTGCCGTCCCTTGGCGGTCAGATCCGCTTCGTGGGTCTTTTCGTCGATCACGAAAAAGAGTTCGGACTGCACTTCCTGCAACAGACCGCGGTTGTTGTCGCTGTGGACCCGCGATTCGACCTTTTCCAGTTCTTTGAGGATCGCGCCGTCTTCCAGGATCCGCAACAATTGCTTGTGGGTCGGCATCCCGAATTTGATCTGCAACAGTTTGACCAGCGCCGCATCGCGTTCTTCGGCGGATGCCTCCTCTCTGGCGAGAACGGCCTTCGCTTCGGAAGCCAGCCGCGAGCAGAGCAGATTCTGCTTGCCGTAGAGCGAAGAGACCAACGGCTGCAAGGCGTCGAATTGATTGTCGGGACTGGGGACCGGGGCGGAAAGGGTCGGCGGCGTCCGCGCTTCGTCGATCAGGATGCTGTCGATTTCGTCGGTGAGCGCATAGTAATGCTCGCGCTGGACGAGCTGTTCTTTTTCGGTCGCCATCCCCATGTCGCGCAGATAGTCGAATCCGAATTCGCTGTTGGTGCCGTAGGTGATGTCGCAAGCGTACTGGGCGCGGCGGACATCCGGGCTTTGCATATTCTGCAGACATCCGACGGACAAGCCGAGAAAGGAAAAGATCTGCCCCATCCACGAAGAGTCGCGCAACGCCAGATAATCGTTGACGGTCACCAGCTGACAGTTTTTCCCGGTAAGCGCATTGAGGTAAAGCGGCAGAGTGGCGACGAGCGTTTTTCCTTCGCCGGTCGCCATTTCAGCGATGTTGCCGCGGTGAAGCGCGATGCCGCCGAGAAGCTGGACGTCGAACGGCACCATATCCCAACGCATCGTCTGTCCGCAGACCTCGAATTCCTTGCCGAGCAATCTCCGGCAGGCGTTTTTGACTGCGGCGAATGCTTCGCACATCAAGTCGTCGAGCGTTTCGCCCGCGGCGAAGCGCGCCTTGAATTCGGCGGTTTTCGCCTGCAATTCGGCGTCGGAAAGTTTTTGGTATTCCTTTTCGACGGCGTTGATCTTCGCGACCAGCGGCAACATCCTTTTGACGTCCCGCCGGGATTTGTTGCCGAATATCAGATTGAGCAGAAAATTGATCATAGATGCGCCGGATTTATTTCGATCCCGGCCGGTCGATCGGCAGATGTTTCGCGCAAAGCGGGCATTTTTCCGGATCGAAAGTGGGCAGATCCAGTTTCAGCGCGCTCTTGAAAAGCGGCACGTCGAATTTCGCTTCGCCGCCCGAACGGTCGACGATCACCGCCACGCCGACGACCTCCGCCCCGAAACTGCGGACGAGGTCGATCGTCTGCTGGACGCGGCCGCCTTTGGTCACGACGTCTTCGGCGACCAGAACTTTTTCACCCGGACGGAGAGAAAATCCGCGTTTCAGGATCAGCTTGCCGTCTTCCTTGTCGGCGAAGATCGCTTTGCAATGGAGCGCGCGGGCGATCTCCTGTCCGACGATCAGACCGCCGACGGCGGGACTGATGACGGTTTCAGCGCCGCATCCGGCGAACGATCCGGCGATGTGGCGGCAGACGGTTTCCGCCTTGTCGGGGTACTGGAGCAACAGCGCCGCCTGAAAAAAGTGGTCGCTGTGCAAGCCGCTGCGCAGTTGAAAGTGTCCCGAGAGCAACGCTCCCGACGCTTTGAGGATGTCAACGATCTCGTTTTCTTTCATAATGGTAATCCTTCCCGGAATTCCGGTGTTGATGGTTTGTCTGCGGAGCGGAACTGCGCCGCGGCGGAGGGGTTCAGCGGAACGTGTTTTCCGAAGTCGGTTCGACCCGCAACCGGAAATCCACTTTTTTGCCGCCGAAATCCAGCGAGATGATGGTGTTCAACCGCGTCAGGAGCAATGCGTAGGGCACCCGTACTTCGCCGCCGGAAACGTTGACCGAAACGGCGCAATCGCCGAGGATGTCTTCCGAACGGCGGATCGCCGTCAGCAGATCGACCATCCGGGCCAGCTTGTCGCGCAACGTTTCATCCAGCGCGTAGGCACGGTGGCAATGCGGGCAGACGATCTGGAAATCCCTGTCGGCGATCTCCGCCAAGTCGAACCTGACGACTTCACCGCACCCTTCGCCGAGGCACTCGAAATCCAGTTGCGCTTTCGCTCCGATCGGGTCGCGGCGGATCATCTTATTCCTCGGAGTGGATCAGCGCGTAGACGTCGTCGGCGCGGCCGTCGGTTTCGATCAGTTTCGTGATGAGGTCGGAATTGCGGAACCGACGGGAAATGCTGCTCAACAGTTGAAGATAATCTTCCTGGTTTTCGTCGGGCGCCACGGTGAAAACGATCACCCGCACCGGCTGATCGTCCTGCCCCTGATAGTCGGTGATCGGCGTTTCGCAGATGCCGATCAGCACGAAAGGATGAAGAATGTCGTTGGCACGGATGTGCGGCAACGCGAGCTGACCGCCGACGCCGGTGGTCATCATCTGCTCGCGTTTCCAGATCAGCCGGAAAATGACATCGCGGTCGAGTTTGCTCAATTCGGCGGCGCGGGTGATCAACTGGTCCATCACTTCAAGTTTGTTGCGACCGCTGAGCGACAGGATCGATTCTTTGGTGACAAATTGAGAGAAATCGTTTTTCATTATGGTCATCTCCAAAATGTATGTTTCCAAAAAATAAAAAACTATTGCTTTGTGATAACATAATCACGCGAAGGACATTTGTCAAGGCGTTTTCGCGTTGAAAAGAGAAAAAACAGCAAGAAATCCTCTCTTTTTTTTCTCCGGCGTCCCGACGGCGGAAAGAGAAGAAAACTTCCGTTTCCCGAACTTGAAAACATTTCCGGTCCGGATTATGTTAGATGAAAGGCATTCAGGGGGGCGTTATGCTTGAAAACATCGTCATAAAGGGCGCGTCGCAGCACAATCTGAAAAACATCGACGTCACGATCCCGAGAAACAAACTGGTGGTGATCACGGGGCTTTCCGGTTCCGGGAAAAGCAGTTTGGCTTTTGATACGCTCTACGCCGAGGGACAGCGCCGCTATGTGGAAAGTCTTTCCGCTTACGCCCGGCAGTTTCTCGACCGGTTGCAGAAACCCAAAGTCGAGCACATAGAAGGCCTTTCCCCCGCCATCGCCATCGAACAGCGCACTGCGGGAGGTACGCCCCGTTCGACGGTGGCTACGGTCACCGAAATATACGACTATCTGCGTTTGCTTTACGCCCGGGCGGGCATCCCCCATTGTCCGAAGTGCGGACGCACTTTGCAGGGGCAATCCGCCGAAGCGATCGCCGATCAGTTGCTCCGGTTGGCGCCCGGCTCGAAACTGACGCTGCTGGCGCCCGTCGTTTCCGGAAAAAAAGGGGAACACCGCGACGAACTCAACGCTCTTCTCAACGACGGTTTCGTGCGCGTGCGGATCGACGGGAAGATCGTTCTGCTCGACGACGGCATCCCGAAACTCGGCAAAACGCTCCGCCATACGATCGAAGCGGTCGTCGATCGCGTCGTCACGGGCAAAACGGACAAAAGCCGGATGGTCGATTCCGTCGAAACGGCGCTGGCGCGCGGCGACGGCGCGATCGAAGTCCTGCTCGAGGGCGAAAACGCCGAATTCCCGAACCGGCGTTACAGTGAAAAATTCGCCTGTCCCGATTGCGGGATATCCTTCGGGAAACTGGAGCCGCGCGATTTTTCCTTCAACTCTCCTTACGGCGCCTGCCGCGTCTGCAACGGACTGGGCGTCGAACTTTTTATGGACCCGTGCAAAGTGATCCCCGATCCGTCGAAATCGATCCGCAACGGCGCGATCCCCGACTGGCGACGCGGTCCGCGCCATCTCATCATTTATTACAATATGCTGTTGCGGAAACTTTCCGAACAGCTCGGGATGCCCGAGATGCTGACGACGCCCTTTGAAAAACTTCCGGAAAAGGTGCGCCGCATCATCCTTTTCGGAAGCGGCGAAGAAAATCTTGAGTTCGACTACTATATGCACGGACGGAAATACCGTTGGAGCAAACCTTTCGAGGGAGTCCTTGAAAATCTCCGCC
>JAKSOG010000069.1 GCA_024405715.1 Victivallaceae bacterium
CAACGGACGTTTCATTTGGACGGGAAACTGAATCCGACCGTTACGATCTGCATCCGGCGGTCGACCGCCGCCACGCGGACGTGGTAAGGCAGTTCGACGACGCTCGTTTTGCCGTCGGCGGATTTTCCGAATGAAAGTTTCCAGACGCAATCGCAGACCGCTCCCTGCCGGAACACGTCGGAAAACTCCGCGTTCTGCAATTCGCCGAGTTTTTCGTGTATCCATTTTTGCTGTCCGACAAAAAGACCGCGCATCTTGCGCGCATCACCGTCCTGCGGCAGAAACGGTTTCAACCGCTCGAAATCGTCCGCCCGTACGGCGGCGACGAAACCGTCCATATATTCTTGCGCGAGCGCTTTCCCCGCAAGTACCGCGTCATCGTCGATCTCGGTGATCGGCGCCGGGGTTTCCGCGGCGGCGTTTCCGTTTTTTTCCGCCGTCGCGCATCCGGAAACGAAAACGGCGATCATCGACAGCAGCAACCATTCTTTTTTCATCGGCAAACTCCGTCATTTTTGGCAATGCGGACAGAAAAAGGAACTGCGTCCGCATTGCCGGATGGAACGTATGATTTCGCCGCACACCGGACACTTTTTTCCGGCGCGGCCGTAGACTTGCAGATGCAGTGCGAATTTTCCTTCGCTTCCGTCGACGTTGCGGAAATCGGAAACGGTCGTGCCGCCGTCGGCGATCGCCCGTCGAAGGATACCGGCGGCGCACTCCGCGAGGCGGCCGCATTCGGCGCGCGTCAGGCGCGAAGCGCACCGGGCGGGATGGATCCCCGCCGCAAAAAGCGTTTCCGCCGAATAGATGTTGCCGATGCCGACGACGACGCGGTTGTCGGTCAAAAGCGATTTGACGCTCGTCTTTCGTCCGCGGGAAGCGCGGAAAAGGTGATCGCCGCAAAAATCGTCCGACAACGGTTCGACGCCGAATCCGGCGAAACCGGAAGGCCATTTCCCGTCAAGCGGCAGATCCGATACTTCCAACAGACTGAAACGGCGCGGGCACTCGAAACGGAAGATCCGTCCGTCGTCCAGATAGATGAAAACGTGTTCGTGCTTGCGGCGGGGGACCGCGGCGCTTTCCAAACGCACGACCCCCGACATTCCGAAGTGCATCAGCAATCCCCTGCCGTCGTCCAGATCGGCGACGAGATAACGCGCACGGCGGCGGACGCCGGTGAAACGGCGCCCTTCCAGACGCGCCGTCAGCAACGGCGCAAGCGGAGTGCGCATTTTCGGCGAAAAAATCTCGACGCGCTCGATCCGGCGCCCCGTCAGCGCGCCGCGCAGGGCGCGCCCGATGGTTTCCGCTTCGGGAAGTTCCGGCATCCGGATTACCAGACCTGCCCTTTGCTCTCGAAATAGGCGGCGACGTTGGGCACGATCGGTTTGATCAGTTTTTTGATCGCCTGCGCGTATTCCTGAATTTCCGCCTGAGCGTGATCGCTGTCGCGCAATTCGAGGAAATGCAACAAATTGGCGAGATCGACCGTCCCCCAAAAAGTCACCATCATATTTTGAGGAAGGACCCCCCTCGCCTGCTCGCGGCAGACGCCGGAAGCGAGCAGATTTTCGTAAAGTTCCAGCGACTTGCGGTTGTGGTCGGAAATCGCTTCGCGCAACGCCCCGTCTTCAAACGACGGATCGGAGTACGACGCCTGCCGGTTGTTTTCCGACTGGCGCCGGAGCGCGACGGGGGTGTAAAATTCCAGATCGATCTCGGTATAACGGCGCGAGATCTCGTTGTAACTCCAGGTGCGGTGGCGGTGCCATTGTCCGCGGATGAAAAGCGGACAATGCACGCTGAAGGTGAAAACCAGATGTTCCAGCGGACTGGTATGACGGTTGTCGATGAGATAGCCGAGCAGTTTCACGTCGCGCTCGTCCATATCTTTTTTGAGTTTCCCGAAAGAAACGCGCGCGGCATTGACGATCGTGCTTTCGCTGCCGAGATGGTCGATCAGTCCGACCCAGCCCTGGCCGCCGAGAACTTTGACGTGATTTTCCGGCGGGATGTTGAGGTGTTCCATCTTGCTTTCTCCTGTTGTGAAAAATCGCGTCTACTTGCGGTACGCCGCCGCTTCGCGCGCGAGGATTTCCGTTTTGTCCAGTTTTTCCCACGGAAAAACGGCCCGTCCGAAATGACCGTAGGATGAACTATCACGGTAATGCCAGTTTTCCGGATGTTTCAAACCGAGCGTTTCGATGATCGACGCGGGCCGGAAATCGAAAACGCTGCGGATGATTTTCTCGAAATCGGCGTCGTCCAGCACGCCCGTGCCGTAAGTATCGACGTTGACGCTTATCGGCTGCGCCATTCCGATCGCGTAAGAAACCTGCACTTCGCATTTGTGTGCAAGTTTCGCGCCGACGATGTTTTTGGCGATATAACGGCAGAAATATGCCGCCGAACGGTCGACTTTGGACGGATCCTTGCCCGAAAAAGCGCCGCCGCCGTGCGACCCGACGCCGCCGTATGTATCGACGATGATCTTGCGTCCGGTCAACCCCGTGTCGCCGTGCGGTCCGCCGATCTCGAACTTGCCCGTCGGATTGACGAAATAACGCACGTTTTTGTCCAGCAGCGAAGCGGGGATCATCCGCGCGACGACTTCGCGCGTCAAATTTTCAAGGAAATCCGGCGGCATATCCGGCGTATGCTGATGCGACAGCACCACCGATTCGACGCGCACGGGACGCCCGTCGCGATAGCGGACCGACACCTGCGTTTTCGCATCGGGACGCAGATAGCGGGACGCCTGACCGTCGGTGCGGCGGAGCCGGGCGAATTCCGCGACGATGCGATGGGCGTAAATCAACGGCGCGGGCATCAACTCGGGCGTTTCGTCGCTCGCGTATCCGAACATCATCCCCTGATCGCCCGCGCCCTGTTCGAGAAACTTACCGCATCCGGCGGTAACGCCCTGCGAAATATCGGGCGACTGACAATGGATGTAGACTTCGATCTGAAGGTCGTCGGCGGAAAAGCCCAGCCCCGGCTTGTCGTATCCGATCTCGCGCACGGTTTCGCGCGCGACCGCCGCGAAATCAACGACGGCGCGCGTGGTGATCTCGCCTGAAATCACGACGCGGTCGGTCGTCGCCAAAGTCTCGCAGGCGACCCGGCTCTCGGGATCCTGCCCGATACAGGCGTCGAGGATCGCATCGGAAATGCGGTCGCATACTTTATCCGGATGTCCTTCGGAAACCGACTCCGAAGTAAAGACGTGCTCCGCACGGATCTTGCTCATTTTTCTTTTCCTGTTCCTGCTGTTGACAAACGAAGAAGCCGAGGACGCTTTCGCCCGCCGGCTCCTTCGGTAACGCGCTGAAAAAAACGCGACGATGCGATCGTTACGGCATGATCATCGGAACCGGCACGCCGCGGCGGTTCTGCCGCCAGACCGATTCTCCGTTGCCGTCGACCGCCGGTTTGTCCTCACCGTAGCTGACCGTATTGAAACGGCTGTCGGAAAGACCTTTCCCGACGAGATAAGCGCGGATCGCGTTGGCGCGGCGTTCGCCGAGCGCGCGGTTGTATTCGTCGGTGCCGCGCTGGTCGCAATGACCTTCGATGACGAGTCCGAGTTTCGGCTTGTCCGCCATGTAAGCGGCGATCTTATCCAGATTGGCGGTTTCGGAAGGCACGAGCAGATCCGAGTCGTAGGCGAAGTAGATGACGGGCATTCCGAGCCGGTTGCCGGAGGGATCGGCTTCGCGCCAGCCATTGGCGTCGACGCCGCCTGCGGCGATGCCGTCCGTTGCGCCTTCGACCCAGGAACCGGGACCGAGCTGCGTGTTGTTGAATGCGGGATCGGGCGAAGCCGGAGGCACGGGGGAAAGATCCTCCGAAAGTTTTTCACTCTGACAACCGACGGCGAGCGCCAGAAGCGCCGCCCCCGCGCAATGCAACAAAAATTTGGACATGATGCAGATCCCTTTCTTCTTTTCGCGAATGGTGAATTCGATCGCCTCCTATAAGATAATCCTCCCGTTCCGTTTTTCCAAACCGAAAAACACGGTTTTTGCAAGTTTTTTTCGATTTTTTCCCGTCGCGCGGAGAAACCGGAAATCCGACGCTTGATATTGGAATCGGAACGGAGTATATTTTATAGATGAAAAGGCAAAGTCGTTCTTCGATTTGTCGGTCAACATATCAAAAAGAGGTCGTCTTATGAACATCGAATGGGACAAGCTCGGCTTTCAGTTCAGCCGGACGAAAAGCAACATCCGCTTTCATTACGCGGACGGACGCTGGAGCGAAGGGAAACTGACGGGGGATTTCAACATTTCGCTTTCCGTCGCCGCCAACGTTCTGCATTACGGACAGGCGATTTTCGAGGGGATGAAAGCATTCGCCTGCAAGGACGGCAAAATCCGCATTTTCCGTCCGCAGGAAAACGCAAAGCGCCTCAATTCCTCGGCGCATCAGCTGGCGATGGCGGAATTTCCCGAAGAGCGTTTCGTCGAAGCGGTCCGCGAAGTCGTCCGCGACAACGCCGAATATGTGCCGCCCTACGGCACCGGCGGTTCTCTTTACATCCGCCCCGTGATGTTCGGCACCCAGCCGCAGATCGGCGTCAACGCGAGCAACGAATACGAATTGGTCATCATGGTGATGCCGGTCGGCGCCTACTACAAAAACGGGATCAAGCCGGTCGACGCGATGGTTTCCCTTGACTACGACCGCGCGGCGCCGCACGGCACCGGCCACGTCAAAGCGGCGGGCAACTACGCCGCGAGTCTGCTTTCGAGCAAGATCTGCAAGGAAAAGTACCACTGCCCCGTGGCGCTTTTCCTTGATCCGGCGACGCATACTTACGTCGACGAATTCAGCACCAGCAACTTCCTCGCGATCACCAAGGACGGGAAATACGTCACGAGTCTTTCCAATTCGATCCTGCCCTCGGTGACCAACAAGTCGCTGATGGACATCGCCTCCGATCTGGGCATGGCGGTCGAACGCCGCCCCGTCAAAGCCACGGAACTGCCCGATTTCGCCGAAATCGCCGCCTGCGGCACTGCGGTCGTGCTGACTCCGGTCGGCAGGATTTTCCACGGCGACAAGGTCTACGATTATCATCTGAACGAGATCGGCCCCGTCCTCAAAAAACTGTACGACCGGATGCAGGCGATCCAGCACGGCGAAGTCGAAGACATTCACAACTGGATGGTGGAAGCGTAAAAATGACCGTTTTCAAAACGAAGCGCGAACTTCAAAAGTTTGCGCTCGACACCAAACGCGCCGGCAAAACGATCGGGCTTGTGCCGACGATGGGATTCCTGCACGAAGGTCACGCATCGCTGATCGACATCGCCCGGGAAAAAGCGGACGTGGTGATCGTTTCGGTATTCGTCAATCCGACGCAGTTCGCGCCGAACGAGGATTTCGACAGTTATCCGCGTGATTTCGAGCGCGACGCGAAACTCTGTGAAGCGCACGGCGTCGATGTCGTTATCGCGCCCGAACCGCAGGAAAAGTATTGCAGCACGGCGTCGACTTTCGTCACCGAAACGATGCTGTCGCGGCCGCTTTGCGGAGCGAGCCGTCCGACGTTTTTCCGCGGCGTGACGACGGTGGTGAGCAAACTTTTCAATCTCGCCCTGCCCGATTTCGCGGTTTTCGGAGAAAAAGACGCCCAGCAGTTGCACGTCATCCGCCGGATGGTGCGCGACCTCGATTTCCCGGTCGAGATCATCGCCGGGAAACTCGTCCGCGACGCCGACGGTCTGGCGACGAGTTCGCGCAACCGCTATCTCTCCGCCGACGAAAGGGAACGCGCTCTGGCGATCCACCGGGCGCTGCTGACGGCGAAACGCACGATCCTCGCCGACCGCGGAGCGATCGACGCCGCGCTTGAACAGGCGAAACAGACGATCACGCTCGCCGGAGGCAAAGTCGATTACGTTTCGGCGCTCTACACCGCCACGTTTGACAAGATCGCGCCGGGGACGCGGCGCATCATCGTCGCCGCCGCCGCCTTTTTCGGGACGACGCGCCTCATCGACAACGAAATGTTCGATTTTTAACGCAGGGAGCCTCAAATGATCCGTCTTTCTTTCGACGATGCCGATTTCGGAAAGCGGCTCGCCGCTCTTTACGGTCGTCCGGCGTATCCGCCGCAGGCGGAAAACGCGGCGCGGGAAATCATCGACGCGGTAAAAAAACGCGGCGACAAGGCGTTAAGCGGATTCGCGGAAAAATTCGACCGCGTGAAACTTGCTCCGGAAAATTTCCGCGTAAGCGAAAAGGAAATCGCCGCGGCGGTCAAAAAACTCCCCGCCGCCGACAAAAAAGCGATCCGCACCGCGCTGGAACAAATCAGTTGCTTCGCGCGCGTCACGAAACCGCTCGACTGGACTTTTTCTCCCCGACCGGGGGTGAAACTCGGTGAAAAATATACGCCGATGGATCGCGTCGGCGTCTATATCCCCGGCGGTACGGCGCCGCTGGTTTCCACCGTCTTGCATACGGCGGGCATCGCCCGCGCCGCCGGCGTGAAAGAGATCGTCGGTTGTACGCCTCCGGGGAACATCCCCGCGGCGACGCTCTACGCGATGAAATGTTGCGGCGTCAAGGAGATCTACCGCCTCGGCGGCGTTTACGGCGTCGCGGCGATGGCGCTCGGTACGGAAACGATCCGTCCGGTGGAAAAAATCGTCGGCCCCGGCAACGCCTATGTGACCGCCGCGAAAAAACTGCTTTTCGGCAAAGTGGCGATCGACCTCGTCGCGGGACCGAGCGAAATCCTGATCGTCGCGGACAAACGCGCGAACAGTGAATTCATCGCCGCCGACTTGCTCAGTCAGGCGGAGCACGGCAGCGGTCTGGAACAGGCGGTGCTCGTCACCGACTCCGCGGAACTCATCGACCGCGTCGCCGCCGCCGTGGAACGCCAGAAAAAAGCGCTTCCCCGCATCGAAACGGTTGAAAAGGTGATGAAAAACGGGATGTTTCTCATCCGCACGGCGACGCTCGACGACGCCTGTGTCCTTGCGGGGAAATATGCTCCCGAACACCTTGAGATCCAGACCGAAACGCCGGAAAAATATGCGAAAAAAATCTCCGCCGCCGGAGCGATTTTCCTCGGCGACTGGACGCCCGAACCCGTCGGCGACTTTTGCGCCGGACCGTCGCATGTGCTGCCGACGGCAGGAAGCGCGCGCGCTTTCAACGGCTTGGAAACCGTTTCCTTTATGCGGCGCACGAGCATCGTCAAATACACGAAGCGCGCCTTGCAGAAAGAAATTTCCGTTGTCGAACGTTTCGGTGCCATGGAAATGCTCGCCGCCCACGGCAACGCGGGGACGATCCGCCGGACCAAATAATTTTTCCGTTTCTCCGGGACTGTCGCCGGTTGGGCGACAGTCCTTTTTTTTACCGCAAAAATCCGGAAAGATCCATTGCCGGAATACGCTTTATGTGATATTGTATCAACGGTAGAAAAAGGGAGAGGATCATCATGAAAAAACTTGGTTACGCCGTCCTTTTCGGCGCGCTCTTGCTCGCGGGATGTGCCCGTTACGCCTCACCGCGGGAAAATTTCCGGACGAAATACCGCCGGCTCTGGGATGAAACGGTTTCCGCTTCCGAGCGCACCGAAATCGAAAACTCCATCGTCCGGGAAGCGTTGGCGGCGCCAAGCGGCAACGATTTCATTTTCTACATGCACGAAAGAATGACGGACGATGAAAAATCCGCGCTCCTGGCGAAACACCCGATCCTCGATCTCGTCGAAGAGGCTTTCGACCGTGTGCTCGACAATGTTAAAAACGACGTCGTGCCGGAAGGCGAAGTCCATTTGTATTATTTGTACAATATGGGATTCGTCGTCAAGACGCCGACGACGACGTTCGGCATCGACCTCTGCCATCGGCGCGCGCCGGAACTCGTACCGTACCTTGATTTCGCGATCGTTTCCCACAATCACGAGGACCACACCTCCTGGCATTTTCTGCGGGCGATGGACACGGCGAAAAAACTCGTTTTCGCAAACTTCCACTCCGGCTCGGGGGCGAAGATCCAATATGACCCCGGTTATTCCAAAGAACCTTTCCGCGAGATCAAAATGCCGACGGTAACGATCCGCACCTACGAAGCCGACCATCTCAATTACAAGTGGTACAAATTCAACATGCCTTCCGAGATCGTCTGCCAAAGCGGAGATAAAGAATTCGTGATCTTTCATGGCGGCGACAGTTGCGACACGATGCAATGGGTTTCGCGGAAAGCGCCCGACGTACTCATCGCGCATCCGGGCGTCGGCGGCGACATCATCCACGGCGCGATGTCGCTCGACGCGAAGTTAACGCTCGTTTGCCATTTGCTTGAAATCCAGCACGGCTCCGGCTTCCGCTGGCCTTTCGCCTACGGCTATAACGCCGTGGCGCTTTTGCAGACCAATTACCGGAAAGGCGCCGTGCCGCATTGGGGCGAAAAGATCGTCCTGCCTTTCGATTCCGGCAAGGGAAACAACGTCAATCTCGCCGTACCGGAAGCGGCGTTGCCCTTCCCGAAAGGAGAAGCGCTTCGCATTATGGCGGTCGGCGACGAACTTACCCGCGGCAACTTCCTCAAAAAAGTCAATTGCAACGCCGACGCAAACGGCGGCGGCTACCGTCTGCCGTTGCAGAAAATGCTCGCGAAGAAAAACATCCCCTATCTTTTCGTCGGTGAGATCGCCTACTGGGCATGGGGGAATTCCGGTTTCTGCGGCGTCGGATTCCAGCGTTATCATCACGGCCTTGCCGGATTCGATTGCAAAAAAATCCGCGAAGGAGGGGATCTGCCCTTTGCCGACATGAAAGCGATCGCCCGTCCGGAAAAGCCGATCAAAGTCCCCGGAATCGCGAAGTCGCTCGAAAAATGGCATCCCGACGTCGTTTTGCTGATGGCAGGAAGCAACGGCTGCGACGAGGCGGAACGCATCAATTTATTACAGGAGATCGCCGATCACTTCACGGGGACGCTTTTCGTCGCGACGATCCCGATGCAGAAATCCCCCCGTCCCGGCATCGAAAAGATCGCGCATTACAATGCGACCTTGCCCGATGCGATCGCGCAACTCAAAAATCCGAAGTGCAAAATTTTCATCGCCGACGTCGCCGCGAAGATCGCGCCGGAAGACATTCTTCCCGACGGCATCAATCTGACGCAAGCGGGTGAAAAAAAGGTCGCCGCCGCCTTTTTCGAGGCGATCAAAGCGCACCGCGCCGAACTGCTGCCGGCGGGCAGATAAACTCTTGCCGGCAACGGAGCAAGCGGGAAAATCCTTTTGATCGCCCCGTTGCCGCGGCACGTCGGCGATGCGTGAAAATCACTTCACGTTCAAACGGCCGCCCGCGAGAATGATTTGGATATCTTCGGCGGAAAGCGTGTGGTGAAAGGACAACGCTTTTTTCGTCCCGTCCTTTTTGACGAGCGTGCCTTTCACGGGTTCTCCGACGGCAAGTTGTCCGCGGATATCGTCGATCACCACGGCGTCGCCCTCGTCGATCGCGTCGTATTGCGCGACGTCGTCGAAAAGCAGCGGCACGATGCCGAAATTGACCAGATTGGCGCGGTGAATGCGTTCGATCGCCAGCGCCGCGACGACTTTGACGCCGAGATACATCGGGCCGCTCGCGGCGTGTTCGCGGCTCGACCCCTGCCCGTACCTGGCGCCGCCGACGATGACGCCGTGTTTCCCCGCGTCGCGCACTTGGGCGGCGCGTTCGGCGAACGAGGGCTTGCCCGTTTCCGTGAAACACTCGAAAACAACTTTGGAATAGGCGGGGATGTTGCTCCGCAACTTCAAATGTACACCGGCGGGCATAATGTGGTCGGTCGTGATCTTGTCCCCGACTTTGATGACGACGACTCCGTCGATCGTTTCGGGAAGCGCGCCGTTGCGGGGCGGTTCGCCGATCGTCGGTTTGCGGATGATCTCGCGACCCGCTTCGGGCGGTTGCAAAAGCGCGTCTTCGTTGACGAATTCCGCCGGATCGGCGGGCGCGGGAGCCGGGATGTCCAGCGTGCGCGGATCGGTGAAAAATCCGGTCAGCGCCGTCGCCGCCGCCGTTTCGGGGCTGACAAGATAGGATTGATCGCCTTTCGTACCGCTGCGGCCGGCGAAATTCCGGTTGAACGTACGCACGGTGATCGTGCCGTCGGCGGGACTTTGTCCCTGCCCGATGCAGGGGCCGCAACCGACTTCGAGGATGCGCGCTCCGGCGGAAACCAGATCGGCGAGCATTCCGTTGGCGGCGAGCATTTCCAGTACCGCGCGGCTTCCGGGGGCGATGCCGAGCGTCACGTTCGGGCTGATTTTCCGGCCGCGGAGCGCGGTCGCGACGACCGCCAGATCGCGGTAGTTGCCGTTGGTGCAACTGCCGATCAGGACCTGATCGACTTTTTTGCCTTTGAGCGAGGCAACGGTCACGATGTTGTCGGGGCTTGACGGCGCCGCCGCGAGCGGTTCCAGTTTATCGAGGTCGATTTCGACGACGCGGTCATATTCGGCGTCGGCGTCGGCGC
>JAKSOG010000007.1 GCA_024405715.1 Victivallaceae bacterium
CAAGATTATGGGCGATGCCTTAAACGCCCCTGCAAAGCCTTTTGTTGCCATTTTCTAACAAAATTCGATTTTCGTTTTTTTGCCTGATATGGTGGTTCAAGTTCCGAAAGATAAAATACGCGCGTGTCGGATGAGTTGTTTTTTCCTTGTTGAGGAGAAATGGCGATGAAACAACAACGCAAAAGAAGGCTGAATAGAGCGTTTTTGCGGATTTTTTATGGGAGAAAAACGAGCATTTTTTGGCCTAAAAAACGCATTTTTTAGGCGTCCAGAGAATACGCTACCAAAAACTTAGCGCCGGTCCAAAAGAGCCCGGCGTTTTTTTTGCCGTTTTTCGGCAAAAACCGCCGTGTTCTTTTTTTCACTTTGCAAAGCGGGGGCTTTGCAGGTGATTGCCTTCCGCTCAATTGCCCGTACGGGCTTCATTCGCTCAACGCACCCGGCTTCGCGCGGGTCCACCCCTTGCCGCCAATCAAACGCCGTCGCTATGACATTTTTATTTTCCGCGCACCGCCTGTATTTTTTTGCCGCAAATTAAGTTTTTAATTAACTTTCTGTCGGAGCATTTCATCTTCTAAAACCGGGCAACGCCAACCTGTCATTAAATTAAGTGTTCACTGAACTTGCCGCTCGTAAAATAGTAGCATCGTTTTTCTTTTGGAGTAAAAACAACGACGTTTCAGTTCTCCGTGACTTCCTTCCACAAAAATCTCTTTTTTTGAAAAAAACCGGGTTGACTTTGCCCAGTTGGCGGGGATATATTACGGAGAGTAATATAATGTACTGGTAATCGAACGACTTTCCTCTTTTAAGTATAAGATGCAATGTCGTAGTTATAGCGCGGCGTTGTCGTATTTATTTTTTTGAATCTTGAACGATTTCTCTCCCTTTCGGGATCCTTGTGCTGAACATCTCACGCTCGGTTGATTGCTTGTTGGACTTTTGGTTCGTCTTTGCCAAACATCATTCCCACAAACAACAGGAATCGATTGTTCCGCGTTGCGCAAGTTAATAAAATACTTAATTCCGCGCATAAAACAGCGCATCCGTTCTGCAACGTGGAGTGCTTTTTGCGTGCTGATTGTCTGGAATGCAGAGCATCATGACTTCTGCACGCACGGAGATGGTTACGAGATGTGAACCAGCATTCGTCTCTTGTGTGTAAAAAATCCTTAACACTTGATAACGTCCGAGAAATTGCGCACATTTTGAAAAACAGGGCTTGAAAAAAGGCCTGTTCTCTGATTGATTATAGGATAAAGTAAAAGGAGGGAGAGGTTTCGCCGTCACAAACCGACCTGCGCCCCCGGAGCTTCCCGTCCGGTCGGTTGTTTTCGACGTGGTTCTGCAATCAGTCAAAAACAAATGTGCGCAAAGTATCGGACACTTCCGCCGTAAGACGCCGGCATAAATAACGGCGGTCCGATTTGGCCGGATGAAACACGGGGCGAATTGATGCCATCGCGTCACCGCGCGGGATCGGATTGTGTTGACGGGATTTCAATATCCTGTCCGGTTTCTTCAAGGCATTGAAGTATCGGGAATTTCCGGCGCACTTGGCGGAATTGTCCGGACGGGGGATTCCGGCTGGCTGAGCAACCATGCTTTATACTTTTCGATTTCCGACTTGAACGAGGCAAGCACCAATCCGAAAACCGATACGTCATCCACGTAGCCGATACCGGGGAGCATATCCGGCACAAGATCAAACGGATTGACAAGATAAAAGATTGCAAAACCTACGGCGGCGATGAATTTCCACGGGACATTTCTGTACGCTCCCGACTTGTAATCTTTTAACAACTGCCACAGCAATTTGAATTCTTCAAAAAAGCCGCCGAGATGATTTTCCGCTTTGCCGCGTGCGGTTTTTTCATCCCGCAAGACCCGGTCAAGTTTTTTCCCGTCAAACCGATCGCAGCCGTTCCGAAAAGAGTCATGCAAATGCTTCATAATAAAAATTCCTTTTGTTGTGATTAAAAAATTTTTATGCTTATTACCATGTCAGACTTCTTTGCCGCAATTGGGGCATTCATAATGTTCTATTGCGTCGTCGACGACCTTGCCAAGCATGGCGCCGGAAGCGGATCCGGTCAATGCCCCGGCGATTGTGCCGCCCACACCGCCAAGAAAACCGCCGACGGCGGCACCTACGATGTTGCCGATTCCCGGCACGATGCTTCCGCATGCCGCTCCGAACATTGCTCCCGCCGTGGCGCCGGTGCTGGCGCCAATTGTCGCGCCGGCCGCTCCGGCCAGCGCGCCGCCGGTCGCCCCGATGACAGTACAGGTGTTTTTCTTGTGCATTTCACTTCCACAGGTCGGACATATCATAGTAGTTCCTCCGTAAATAAAATGGGGTTATTCTTTTTTCCCGGTTGCGATTTTTTCGCCGATCAACACACCGATCAACAGGACTGCCGCGCCGGTCAGAAAGTCCCAGATATGATTGCTGGTTTCCTGGTCCGGAGCCGGAAAGTTTTCAACCTTGACACCATGTTCTTCAACCTTGACATCAATGCCTTTTGATTGCGTATCCTGCGTCATTTTGGAATCTTTGCCCTCTTGGCTGTCTACATTTATATGCATAATTTTTTCCCTTTCCGACCCTTTCGGTCTTTGCTACTGTAAATAAGTCATGAATCGATGCTTTTTCCGGCGACTTTTGGAAAAATCAGTATTTTTCCCGCCATTTTGTATCCATCGATACGGTATTGAATGCGTTCTTTGCCGGAAAGTCTTTTCCGGGAACCGGTCAAACGGCGCTGCACAATTTTACCGGTCGCGTATACGATGGCCATCGCCGATACTCCCTGAGCTAAAATGCTGGTGGTTTTCCCGACAATCGGCAAAGAGGTACTGACAGATTTTCCGACGACAATCGGCAGCAAATCGTGTATCGCATTTTCCACAATATCCGTCCCGTCGAAAATGGCGAACGCAATCGAGTTCACAAAGACCCAGCCGGTGCATTTGAGGATCGAATACCAGGTGGGGCGGTAACCTAAACTCCGGTTGAGATCGATGATCATCCGGATCTGCATTACCAGCATCGCAACGGAATCCAACCAGCCGCGCTGGGAAATGCAAACCAGAACCGCGGTCTTTTTTATATAATCCCTGATGATCCGGTCGCAGACCACGTCGGCGAGCAACCGGTGGATCTCCGGAATGATCCGCAGCAGCGCATCCTGATATTCGGCGGCATCCGAATGCGGATCGCCTAGAACGCTTTTTAATTCATCGGTCAAATCCGCGATTTCCGGCGGTCGTTTTTCCGCAAAAAGAGCGAGATAGTATTTCCCCGTTTTTTCCAAATACCGGATCCTTTTGCACGGATCGGCAATGGTTTCCGGTTCAATCCATTCCGGAAAGAAGGAAAAACGGAGAATCGGCAGAATGATCCAGCAATAGCCGAGCAAAGCAATGCCGCCCCAGAAAAGATATCCGCCGATACCGCAGGAGATGCTGTTCAGAGCATTTCCGCGAATGACGATCTCCGCGCCGACGTAAACCATCAGCAACAACAACGCAATCAAAACCAACGGACGTTTCATCAAAGGTTTCATCTTAAAAATCCTCCATCTTTTTCTGCAATTTGTTGCACATCGTTTTCATCGTTTCCAGAAGTTGTCCGTCGTTTTGCCAGTTTTCAAGGGTTTGACTTTCTCTCGCGACGGCAGCATCGATTTTTTCGCCGATTTTTCTGATAAAAGCCGCGCGCATCGACTCAAAGGCGTCGTGATTCAGCCATTGACAAAGATTCTCTTTCAGCGCGTCTTCGCATTGATCGATCAAATTCATAAAAGCTCCGTCCTGCTTTCTGGCATCGTAATAGCGGAGAAAGAGTATTTTTACGTCCCGGGCAGTGCGTTTTTTCCATTCCCAAATTTTGTTTCTGATTGCAGGCAATTTTTCCACTTCGATCTGAATACGGTCCAAGCGGTTGATGTCAATATTGATCCCGACGGGGAAATCAGGCAAGCTGACTTCATTCGCAGTTTCCGTCAGAAGGCGTTTCATCTCATTGCGAAACGTCTCCCTCGGAGAATAATTTGCGTTCACGAGGTTTTCGGTAAAAACGCCGAACTTTTCCTTCAAATACTTGGCGATGTTGTTCTTACGTTCTTCTCCGCAATGCAGGGAAAGAGAAAAATCTTCCAATGTCGTTCTGCGAAGCGCATCTTTCATCTTGGCAATCAATTTCTGCTTTGCCGCTTCGATGATCTTTTTCGCGTCTTTGCAGGAATACATCTCCTCTTTGAAATCAAAATCGACGACATCGCGCAAGAGGTTGATGAATTCCTGCCGGTTAAAAGGAGCGGTGGAAAGCATTTGGATTTCCGAAGCATTCTGAACCGCGGAAAAAGACTGCTCCTGCGGAGGATCCAGCAGAATCTCCCGGACACATTCCTTGAAATTTTTCATCGCGGCGATCGTTCGCTCCAAAGTTGTTGTTTCCCCGTCGGCATCGGCTTGTTTTTCCCCGATAAGCGTCCGCATTTTTTTAAGTTCATTTTCCACATTGTTCCGGCAATTTCCACGACGGATCGGCCCGATATTCGCCTTGAGATCCTCCCGGATATTTTTTTCCATCGACGGGAACTGGGATTCCGACAACAATTGCTCCCGCAATTCCGGCGGCAGTGTTTCATCCAAAAGGGCGCTGTCCGCTTTGCCGAGATTGGCGTTGATCTGTTTGAATACGCGGCTGATCCGATTGAACATTTCGCTCGCCCGTTTGCGCTGTTGTTCCGTCGTTTCCTGAATCCGCTCCGCAGGAAGCCAATGTTTGGAAAGCATTTCGTTTTGCACCAGCCAGACCGGCACGGATTTATTCTTTTCCCGGATGTCTTTGAGGATCTTGGTCGCTTTCTGATTGAGCGGCGCGACGCTGCTCTGCAAGAAGAGCAGAAGATCGCTGTTGCCGATGATCCACGAATAGCGTTCACTGT
Source organism: Victivallaceae bacterium (assembly GCA_024405715.1). GTDB lineage: Bacteria > Verrucomicrobiota > Lentisphaeria > Victivallales > Victivallaceae > UBA1784. Next base: position 4,956 of record JAKSOG010000007.1, read on the forward strand.
CATCGTTGGTCCATTCCGACAGACCGGAATCCAATCCCGGCGTATCGAGGATCATGATTTCCGAAGAGAGCAACGAATCCTCGCGGCGCGGCACTTTGACGACGACCAGCACCGGTTCCGTCGGCAGCATATTGTCCTCGGCTTCCAGAACCTCCTTGCACAACGCATTGAACAAATTGCGTTCGGTCAACGGATAACTGTGACAGGAAACCCCGGAAGAATTGTTCGTTCCGGCAACTCCGCGCAAATGATTGAAGAGATGATCGAAAACCGATTTTTCCAATTTTTCCGATTCGCCGGTGGGCAGCCAGACTTCGATACACCCTTCGCTTTCCGCGCATTCGGTGATCAGCGCCGGACGGAGCGTCGTATCGAAGCCATAACCGGTCGGTGATGCACAGGCATTGCGGGCAAAAAGATTCACCAGCGTGGATTTGCCGGATTTCAGCATGCCGACGCACGATACGATAAAGGTTTCCGAGCCGAATGCGTCAATTGCCGTTTGCACGCAGTTCGCCTTTTCTTTCAGCGGCTGGGAATCGGTTGCTTGCAACGATTCCAACCGGTTTTCGATCGTCTTGGTGAATTCCGCTTTTGCTTGCTTCAAAATGTCCGCTTCCTGCTTCGTCAAAATATTCATACTTATGCTCCTTGTTTGAAGTTTTATGTCTACTGTAAATAAGGATCTTGTTTCGTCTTTTTCCGGATAAAATTAAAAAATCGTTATTTATTTTTTGTTTTCCAATACCGGATGCCCTTGCGGATACAAATGGCTCCCAACGGAAAAAGTACGATCCCGAAAAGAGCCAGCAATCCATATTGGAAAGGCGCGATGATCTCATGAAAAAAATCCTGTGCAGTTTCCGGATTTTTCAATCCGGTTTCCACGCCGTCGGAAATTTTGTGTGCCGCCGTGATCGCCGCAGCGCTCAACCCGCCGGCCATAACGTGTTTCCAGGTGAAGCTTTCCAGAAATTTGGCGGGATTTTTCGATGCGGTGTATTTTTCCAGTAACAGCTGTTTGGTTGCGGGAGAATCCGCCTTGGCGGCGTAACCGACCAGACGGGAAATGTCCTGCGGCGGTTTTTTCGCCAAAAGGCGGATGGCATCATCGCCGAATTCTCCGGCAACGCGCAACGCCATTCCCGGTGCACGCGCTTCCACTTTTAGCACTTCCGGCCCGATTCGTCGGGCAAGCGGCAAAAGGTCGTCCGCATGAAGCGCCAAACTGCGCGACGCTTCCGGCACGGTACGGCAAAAACGCCAGAAGTCATCGCCGTGACGCGCGCCTTGTTCAATGGCCTCCAAGCCGCCTTCCCGGACGATTTTCAATACATCATCCCCGTATCGCGCAGAAAGTTTCACCAGGGTGTTGCCGAGTTTGCTCCGCATACCGCGGCTCAGCGCCGTGCCGCTGCGTTTGGCGGCGATTTCAAGCGTTTCGTCAATGGCTTTGCCGATCAGTTTTGCCCCGGCGGCATCAGCAACCGGTGCTGCAAAAAGCATTATGCCCGTCAAAAAAAGCATCATCGTTTTTTTCATCGTGAAATCTTCCTTTTATTGTAACTGCTTGATCAGTGTGGCATTTAATTTTTGGGCTTTTGTCATGTGTGTTTCCGTCATTTTTTTCGCGGCGCCCCCGGCTTCGGCGATCAGCGCGTTTTTCGCTTCGTCGAGACTCTGATACATCTGCGTGCGGAGTTTTTCTGGCATGACTCTGCATACGTCGTAGACGTCGTAAATCGTCCAGCCCAGTCCGGCGACAGTGACAACCACGCTGACGGCGTCGCCGACTGGGATCGGACCGTCGGCGGCCGCGCACGTTACCGAAACGCCCGCCGTCGTGGCAATTTTGGCGGCAGGTTTCGCGATCAACGCGCAAACCGCCGAACATGTGCTACGGATAAAAACCGCTTCCATTGCGACACTGAGGGTGGCGATGATCGTTTTCCGTTGAAGTTCCTGTGTCGTTTGGGCGATTGCCGTTACGCACTTTTCCAGTGCGGCAACATTCCTCGATGCACCCTGCGTTTTTTCCATTTCACAAGTCGATGCGAGATCGGCGGCATACTGCATTGAACGTTCCTGCAGGCGCAATTGAAGCGTTTTCAACATCTCGTCGGCAACGGCATTTGCCCGCAGTCCGGGTTGAACGATCGGTTCGTCGATCGCCTCAATAAATGCGGGAGCGAAATCATTGCTTCCCGTCAGTTGATCTTTGGCGGCTTTGTAGCACATCTTGGCGCACGCCTTGAATTTACTCAACTCACCGACGGTTTCCGGGACGGCGTTCCGCGCCTGATCGAAATGCGGCGCAACGGCACGTTTCAGATCGGCGTCAAACTGTTGCAAAAGCCGTTTGCAATCCGATTGATAATCGGCGGTGATCTGCGTGACTATTTCACTCAGTGCGGAATCGTTCAGCGTTGTCGTGGCAAGCGGAGAGAGTTTGACGGGAAAAACCGACGGTTTCCGGAAATAGCAAAACACCAGAGCCGCCAACGCAATCACCGCTATCGAAATAAAAACCGCCTTTTTCATCGTAAAATTCCCTTTCCTGTTTAACCGAAGAGCCAACTCAAAATGATAAGAATCAAAATCAATTCGAGACATCCGGGATCCCGGTGAACGACGATATGTTCCCCTCTTTTTGCATGAATGTGCCGGACGCTCATAAAAAAACTCTCTTATCCAATGATTTTTTGCAGGAACTTCACGATACCGAGCGTCATCAAAACACCGAGCATAACAAGATCCTTTCTCTTTAACTGCTTTTTATAAGTGCGCGTTTTGCGATTTTTCCGGACCGATTGGTTTTTTTTCATCTTTTTCCGGGATCGCGATTTCCGTATTTTCCGTTTCCGGAGACGGTGTGCCGGAAGAAACGGGCAACGAAGTTTTCTCCGTTGTCATTTTGGCAGATTGATGAACGGCATTGCACTGCGGCATTTGTTTTATTTCGGCAATCGTGGCGTGAAGCTCCCGGTTTTCCGCCAAAAGATGCCGGATTTCAAAAAGTATTCCGGCGAACGTGAAAAGCGTCAGCGCGATTGCCAGTTGCAGGAGCCAGGGAATGGTTTTCGGATGCTCTGCAAGAAAAAACGGCTGTGAAGTCTGCGATGAAATTGTCATCGGGTTTTTTTCATCATTCACGGATCGTTCCTTCGCCGCCCGGGTTTCCGGCTCGTTTTTCATTGCGGCGGAAATCGGAATGAGCAACGCAAGCGAACGGTCGTCCGCGCCCCGCGGGTCATCGTCCCAGTCTTTGCGGGTCAGATAATCTAGAAGATCCTGCCGCCCGAAACTCCCATCGGCGAGATCGTCAAAAAGCCGATCGAAAATTTTCCCCGGCGCCATATTATGCAGGGTGAACATCAAATGTTCGGGACCGTCGGAAGTTGCGGCGAGACCGGAATTTTCCGAGGCGGGGAAAAGCGCATGCTGAAACTTCTCCGCCGTTTCCCCGTTGGCGCGCAAAAAATACGTTTGATTGGCGAAACGGCCTTTTTCCGGGACAAAGGCCGTGACGCATTGTCCGTTCTGCCGCAGAACGATCGCGCCGTCTCCGACCTGAAAGCAACCGATGTGGCACTTGCCCGCAATGGCGAATGCGACGGTAAAGTCGAATTCCTTTTCGGGCTGGGCGAACTCGGCGGCAAGATCGGATTGCACCTGAAACAGCGTTCGGTACATAATCCGGCAGAAGCGGGTCCATGCGTCATCTTTGGTTTCTTCACAGTCCAGAATTGCCGCGATGACCGGTTCCAGAATGGCGATCTGACGCCGGAAGGCGTCGACGGCGCGGGCGGCGCCGAAATGGGAAAGTTTGGCGCTTCCGCGTCCGTCGCAAACGAGGACGGCACCGCGGGGAGTCGTTACCGCGAGAGAGGCGTCCTGGCATGGGATCCCGCGCCGGATGTGTCCGCGTCCGGGTATCGACGCGGAAAAGCCGTGCCAGTTGCAGATATCGGAAAACATTGGTGCTGTGGATGTTTCCATATTTTTACCTCCCGCGTTAAAGGTCCGCCCAGTCGGTGGGGTCGCCGAAGCAGATGTTGTCCTGATCGGATACCGCGCTCGACGAAACGCTGCTGATTGATGCGGTCACCCAGCGGAAAAACTGCTTGAAACATTTGTCTTTCAGCTTGACCGGCTGCTGGTTTTCAGGCAGAATCCGCACCATGGTCTCGTGATCGACATCGTTTCCGATTTCGACGCCGATATATTGCAAATCTCCCCGTTCTCCGCGCTCGCGCATTTCCTGTGCGGCGGATTCCCAGTCGTCGTTCGGACCGCCGTCGGTCATCAGGATGACCCACGGTTTGTAAGACGAGATGCCGTTGGTCTTGTACAATTTCCGGCGTTCACGCAAATGTTCGGTCGCCAGTTGCAAGGCGGCGCCCATAGCGGTTATACCGCCGGAGACCAGCGGGTCGGGCTCGGGGTCGACGTCGGCGATTGCCGTGAAGGGCATTGCGACTTCCGCCGAATTGTCGAACGTGATGACTTCCAGTTCCACGCTGCGCGATGCGGCTTCGTCCGCCGCCGTTTCCCGCAGGAATTGGCGAAGCGCCGCATTCAGTTCGTCCATATCGTTGCACATACTGCCGGAAGTGTCGAGCAGTAAAATCACGGGACAGCGCGGCGCGGGGTTGTTGACGTCGAGGTTGGCGTAGCGGTTGTTGTTGATGTTATTCATAACAAGTTCTCCTTCTGTTGTTTTTTCTATCGTGACGCGATTTTGATCGCGGCGCCCACCAATGCACATCCGGCAACGATGACTCCGCAGATCGCCACGCATTTGGCTTCGTCGGAATGGATCCATGCCGTTTGGTTTTCCCCCGTCTGCTTCACGGATTCCACCGTTTCGGAAGATTTGGATTCGATGAAAGCTCTTTGGAGTTTGATCCATTCCACCCGTTCCTCCGGCGTCGAAAACCATCCTTCGCCCGGAAGCATCTCGTTGACAGCCAAGTTGTTGAGATTTATTTTCATAAATGACCTCCGATGTTGTGACTTCAAAAAATCGTTTTCTTTGTTCTATCATATATAAGAATCATTTTTCTGATTTTTCCGGTGCTTTGCAAATATTTTCTATTTTTTCCGATTGCTTTCCCGCGATGTATTCGTCGTCGAACTGACTGGCGATGATCCATCCGGTTCCTTCCATGATCGCACACGAAGCGATGGCATTGGCGAAGGGGATGAATTTCGCGACGGCGGCGATCGGTGCACGGAGCAGATATTTTTTGATGGCGGCGATCGCGATCCCTTTTGCGGCTCCATCGGTAAGGGACCGGTCGAAAACCAGCGCCAGTTGCACCGTCATACTGGTAAAGGCGGCGAAATCGGCGATGATCCCGACCCCCGGAATAGGGATTCCGGCGTTGGCTGTCGTGGCGACTGCGGCGTGGGTGTGGATAATGGCGTGGCACTTGTTTCTCTGCGATGTGTTCATAAATAATTTTCCTTTCTTGTCAAGGTTGTCGTCAAACTGGTGGAACCGGCGGGGATCGAACCCGCTTCCGGAGAAGTGCACGTCGGCTTTAATCTCCGTCGAAACCATTCACGGTCCCTTGTTCCATCATATATAAGAATCATTTTTCTGATTTTTCCGGCGTTTTTTTTTAAAAACCCGAAGTTTTTTTAAAGTCCGGGAACGTTCTGTTGCCGATGTAGTCCGAAGATTTGGGTTGCATGGGCATCAGGGTACGTCGCTCGGGATTGTACTTGATCACGGTGCAGAGATTGATGAGGTGTTTTTCCCACGCCTCCAACGTTGTCCGTGCCGCGGGATTGCCGTGCCCGTCACGGAACGTCGCGATGAAAGCGCCTTTGATGTCGCCGGTAAGCCAGCTCCAGAGATTGTACCAGTTCCCGGAGGGGAAGCGGCATCCTGCGCCGATGCCGAGCGGGCAGCGTCCGTGGAGCAGGTTTTCGTCGGGAGTTCCGCAAGCGGACTGACGGGACGGATCGTAATAGTTATAGGGGTGCAGACCGCACATAAGCACCTGAAAGACGATGATCGCGGCGCCGAATTCCAGTTGATGGATCCCGCGCGGTTGCGTCAGAGCGGATTTGTCTTTCAGCAATTCCGGCGCGATATGCGAGGGGAAAAAGGTTTTGGTGATGTGACATCCCCCGGCGTCGGAAATCTGAAAACTGTCGCAATCGATGAAGGAAACTTTTCCCGTGTCGTCGACCAGAAAGTTCTGGGGGTTGAAGTCATTCACCAGGACGCCGTGCTTCGCCAGGAAATTCAGTTTCCGGATGAAATCCAGCGCGATCTGGGCGAGTGTCAGGCGGTCCCATTGCGGGAAGCGGCGCTGAAAATCGCGGCTTCCGCCCATCAGCGAGAGGAAGGAAGTCCCGTTGAAATTGTTCATCGCGAAACCGATCATATGGCGCTGCGCGTCGAAAACGGGCATTCTCGGCCAGGCGAAACAGGGTTGTTTTTTGACTTCCGTAAGTGCCGACATCGCATAGATGCGTTTTTTCAATTCGTGCATTTTTTCCCGGTTCCGGGAGGCATCGTTCCGGTAGATCTTGACGAGGATGTCCGCGTTGTTGATGGGGGGCGTGTAGATGATGCCTTCGCCGCCGCTGGCTTTGATATGGGCGGAGTCCAGTTTGAGCGGTGAATTTTTCGGGCTGTAAACGGTGATGGAATCGGGCGGAGTGCATTTTTTTCCGATGCCGTTGCGCCAGTTTCCGGCGGGCGCCGCCTGTCGCGGGGTGGATTTCGAGGTGGTTTTCGGAGTCGATTTCGGGTTGGCCGCCGGTTTTTTTGCGGCGGAATCCGGTTTTACGGGAAGCGGTACCGGGAGCGGGACGCTATCGCCGAGAATCATTTTGAGAACGGTGAGAAAATTCATTTTCAAACTCCTTGTTTTCCATTTATTCCGGTTTACACCCGTAAATAAGCGTCCTTATTGCGCTTTTTCCGGCGCGAGAAGGATTTTTTTGTTGATTTGCGGGAAAATGATGAGGTCGTTGAAGACCATTCCGTGCAGAAGTTTTTCTTTGTCGCGGACAAACGGATAGGCGACGGCGTGTTCGCGGTAGAGGTCGTTGGTGATGATGACGCTTTCCGGCAGAGTCTGCGCATAGGCGAGGATGCTCAGATCGGCGCAGGTGCCTGCCGGGACCTGACGGAAGTGTGTCGGATCATTTCGGAGCAACGCTTCGAATTGCGCCGTTTCACTTTGCGGGAGCCGGTATCTCGCGGATGCGTCGAAAAAGACGAGATAGGGGCGTTTTTCCGCGTCGAGTTCGCGGGTGATCGCGAGCAGGTATTTGAGTGTCGCCGAGCGGTCGGGGGTCCAATGGATGATATTGGAACCGTCGAGCAGGACGAAGCGGTCGACGCATTTGTCGCTTTCGGGTTCGGCCGTTTGGGAAGCGAGAATTTTTTCGGTCTGGTCCTCGTACGTCTGGGAAACGATTTCGCCGACCTGGGCGAATGCGTTGTACATTTCGCCTTTGCGCGGGCAGGAGATATGGTCGCCCGCGATTTTTTTCAATGCGTCGAAATCGGGATCGTCGCCGCAGACGATGGCGCGGCATTCCAGTTCTCCGGCTTCGACCATATTGCGGATGGCGGCGGCGGCGGCGGAGAAATCGTCGGTCGAATTGCCGTCGGAAAGGAGGATCAGTTGCGGGACGGAGCAACCGGCGGCTTGTTTCCGGTAAGTTTCCATTTGTACGCGGAGTGTTTCAAGGGCGAGGGTGAGGGCGGCTCCGACGGGGGTTTCGCCTTTCGGGCGAATTTTCATCGTCGGCAGCGAAGATTTTTCCATCGGAGTGAAGTTTTCGAGGACTTTGAGATTTTCGCCCATTCCGACGGCGGCGATATCGACCTGCGGGGAGAAAAACTGTTTGTGTCCGAGGGTCTGGAAAAAGGTCCGGATGGATTCCTGCATTTCCAGGAGGCCGTTGCCCCACATGCTGTGCGAGGTGTCAAGGACGAGCAACACCGCGCAGCGGGGCATGGGGTTGTTTTCCGGCAGGGCGAGGGCGAAACGGTTTTCGCTGGTGAAGCTTTCGGACTGCGTCATCGTGGATTCTCCTTTTTTGTTTTCGTACTGGATGAATTCGTTGAAAAGGTTGGTGTTTTGCATCGTAAGATCCTTTCGCTCAATGGTTTTTCTTTTTTCCGGAGCCGTTTTTGTCATTGCCGTCGTCGGGAAGCGGGGAGGGATTTCCCGCGGGGGCGGCATTGGTTTTCCGGAGGATGTCCATATAGGACACGGGTGATTCTCCGGCGGGTACGAGGCGGATATATTCTTTACCTTTCCGCTGATAGATATTGCCCTGCATATCGGAGATGATCCCGACGGCGGGCACCGGCATTTTGCGGACGAGGTATTCGCTGTAATCACGGGCGGCTCCGCGTTCGATGAGTTCCGCGCCGGTGAACCATACTTCGCTGGTTTTGCCGAGTTCGAGTTCTTTGGCGGTCAGGACTTTTTCAGTATCGGTCACTTTATTGAGTTCCTGTTGCCAGCGGTCCATGAAAATATTCTGATTGCGGATCTCGGAGTGTTTCCCGAAAGTGATCGTGCTGATGTCGTGGTAGAGCGCCTGGCTGTATGGGGAAACGTAACGTTCCTGACAGGCGAAAAGGAGCATCCAACCGCAGGAGCAGGCGGTTCCGAGGTTGATGCCGACGCGGTGGTCGAATTGGAGAAGTTGTTGCAGGAGCATACTGAGGGCGGCGACTTCGCCTCCGAAAGAGCCGATGAAAACGTGGATTTCCTTGTGTTTGTCGGCGTCTTTCATATCGCAGATGATATCGGTCAGACTGGAAGATCCGGGCATGGGGAGCGCTCCGGATCCGATGCGTCCGGAGGATGGGGTCACGAAGTTGTCGGTGAAGATCAGTTCGTAATGATCGCCTTTGTTGATCCAGCGGACGTTTTTGCCGGTGTACTTGTCGTTGCCGAGTTCGGGGATGTTCATCATCATCTTGTCCTCCGTTTGGTTGAAATTCTCGTTGCCGTTGAAAAAATTCTTGTCGTACATCATAACCTTTTCTCCTTTTTTGGCTTATTTCCGGTGGCGACACCATCAACAAGGCGGGATTTTTCATTTTTTCCGGGGATTTCCGCTTTTTTTCATGAAAAACTTCTCGCGTTTCCGCGATGGAGCAAGTGTGCGTAAGCCGATTGGATTACTTCCGAAATCTCCCATCCGGATTTTTCTCCACGTCATCCCCGCCGTATGGGAAAAACAAAACCATCGTGAAAGACCTGTGGCATTTGGGACAGGTGTAAAACGCTTTTTTCCCAATCCGGCTGTGGGCACGAACTCGTGTGCCGCATCGGGCACAGGTCGTTTCGGAAAATTCAAAAAAAACCTTGCTGGCCTCCCTGGCGAGTGCACGGTCGTTTGTGCGGTTATCTGCGGGGTCATCTCTTGTCCACAAATCAACAAGATGAATAAGGCAAACGTCCACCGCAACCATAATAAGAAATGTATCCATAAAAATATCCTTTCGCTTACTGTCTAAAAGTTCTGTGTCCAACACATTTCCGAATCAGTTCCGAAAATGTTGCCTTTTTCTTCCCATCGCCGACATCATTTGTGCTTTCCTTATTCTTATTAAGATAGATTTTCCTCTTTTTTCCGCCCGATTTCATACATCTTGGTCAAAATCCGCTGAAAATCTTTGTCGTACAGCACAGCCTTTTCTTTTTCTGTTTCTGGTTACACAGCATAAGAAAGACAAGAGGACTTACTTTTTCCGGAAAAAGGCAAAAAAAAAGCAGGATAGAAGATATCCTGCTTATGAATAGAGAGGGGGGCACTGTATACGCATGCAGCCGCCCTCAAATTTTCCGTCGATGGATTGTCGATCCAGCTATGTTGTCCTTGAGACTATTCCGAAAAGCACTGGGCAGCGGTGTGGTGATGGGCGCAAGCGCCTGTTCGGCGCGAGTCCTTTTCAGACCGCCTTTAATGTAATTAATGATCAGGAATATGCAAGTGCATTTCGACCGATCGGACATTTTTTGAAGAAAATCAATGGGAAAACCTCGCTGAGACGCTCGCTCAACCCGATGTATCATACTTATGACAAACAGTTTACACGTTTGACCGATCGCCTGCTCACCCTTTTGCCGCTATCAATCGGTCAAAAATTCCCCGACACAAAAAAATACCCGCCGAGTCCGGCGGGTATTCACAGGAAAAATCTCCGGTCAGTCGGTTTCCCACTTCGACAGTTGTCGCGCGCCGGGACAAAAATCGCAAAAATCCTTGTTGCAGTTATAGATATTATTCAACAAATCATGATCCAGTTTCAACGCCACGGATCCACCGCGATTATTTTTACCGATGACGATCGTTCCCTTGTCCGGCACGTCTTTGGCGATGATCAGCAGAATCGGCAGAAATCCATCTTGCAACTTGATCACTTTGAAATGCAACGGACTTGCCAGACGATCCATGCCTCTGACAGAGTAAGTGACTACGGGACCGTTCTTGGAATATCGCTGGATCAGCGGCAACCCCAAAGCGGCACGATAGATCACTTCGCCTCTTCCGATGCCGGCATCGTGGTCGCTCTTGCCCCAACGACTTGCATATTGATCTTTGCCGCAGCGCAAACGCTTCAGGCAGTCGGCGCAAACCTTGACGGCGGCTTTCCAATCCCGCACCGGATCAGATAATTGGATGAGTGATCCGTTTTCCGAAAACCACTGATCCGCCTCGGAAACCAATTCTTCAGTTGTCCGGGGAATCTGCCACTCTTCGCCGTCAAAGACCGCTTTCTGCGGCCAAATCGAACCATATGCGCGTCGCGAACGCGTCCCGAGCGAACCGAAAAGCAAAAAGGCCTTGATGATATTATCAATTCCGTCGGCATCTTCTTCCCTGCCCGGTTTGACCCGACAGGAAACTTTAAAACGCGACCCGACATCCAGCACTCCACGCGGATTGGTCTGCAACGGCCACAGAAAATAATCATATTTGTCTCCGCCGATGGACAGGGCATTCTGACTTTTCAACACGCGCTGGTTCGCACGTTCCAGACGCAGGATCACCGCACTACTCGTCGGACTGCCGCCGCGGACACTGCCGAAGCAATTGTTTTCCCACTCCACGCTGTACAACGTGCGTGCCCACCAGCGCAAAACACCGCGAATCGACGGGATCCGCATCTCGGCGGTCTGCTGATCGGCACCGGCGAGCAACGCGGGCGTGACAAATTGAAATTCAAAAACGGCTTCTTTCATTTAGTTTCCCCTTCGATCTCAAACCATCCGTATCCCGCCGCCGTCTTGGCTCCGACGCCGTATTCCTGTAATGCAATTTTAAGATATTTGACTGCAAAATCAAGATCGCCCGGCTGTGTGCGGGGGGTGGGCGCGACGGCAAAGGCGAACCTTGCACCGCGTTCGACTGCGGGGAAAAAAACGGGGATGGGATTTTTGGTGTCGCTGCCGTGATGACTGGTCAACACATCGACGACGATTTCCCACTTCGCATCGGCGGGGACCGCCATCAGAAATGCAACCGATCCCGCTTTGTCGTGATCTCCGTTTTCCAAGCCGCCGAAAACCCGGCTGAACTGCACTTTCAGATCGTCGTTTCCTTCACACGCAACGGTTGCCGCATGGCGGGCGATCCCTTTTAGCGCCGAACCGGGAATTACCGGGAAACAAAATCTTTGATGCAACGAGAGATTGCTGTTTTCTACGATCCCGCCCGTATGATTGACCAGAAGTCTGCCGCGGGCGATTGCGGTGAAAGTCCGACCGCCGGGAATTGCCGGCAGCGTATAATTTTGCGGAGCGATCTTTTTGCTATCGGCGATCTTCCGGCAAAACGCCTGCAATTCCGCGTTTTTTAAGACGCGGGACAGATCGGGAAATTTTTGCAGATCCAGCGTGATGGAATCACATTGTCCTTGCAACAATTCCCGGATATGGTTTTGTATCGTCATGCAAGGCATATGTTATTTCCTCTTTCTGGCGAACCGCCGCATATAATTGAGAAAAAGCATCGTTTCCGCCGTCACATCGCGCAATTTTACCGACGAGGAGTCAAGCAACTCTTTCTGCAATTCTTGCGCTGAAGACGATTTTACTTTGCCCAATTGGTTCAAATGACGGGCAATAATATCAAAAACAAGCGAAGCATCATCTTCTTTTCCGTTGTTGCGCGGTTCCAAAGCAAACGCAAGAGCGCCGAGAAAGCCGTTTTCCCGGATCTGCGGCGGCAACTTTTTCACGATTTCACCGCCGTCGGTACCGGCGAATTTTTGATCTTGGCAGGCATTAAAAGCGTTTTTTGCCCGCGTCTGTTCCAGATTTTCCCATTCCGATTTTTCCATGATCGACCTCACCGGATTTCCACGCTGCAATAACCGAGACCAACCGTTTCGTCACCGCCGAATTGCAGAACTTTGTTTTCATTGATCTTTTGCGCGACTTGATCGAGAATGTCCGCCTCGCCGCTTGCCAGAACTCCGTAAAAAAGCGTTTCGGAAGGAACTTGCTCCTGACAGAAAAGCATACCGTCCTCAACCACGCCCGTCTGGTCATTGATCCTGATCCGCGAAGGCACTTCACAGGCGTTTTCCACGAAATAAGAAAACATATCGTTGGAAATGATCGCCAGATGATTTTCCACTTCATCCGCCCAGACTGGATCGGAAGAAAGCGATTTCAACGCTTCGACGATCGTCGAAGGCACGATTTCTTTCCAGTCAAAGCAGTATTCTTCCAGAATGATCTTTTGGGCTTCCGGGATCTGCAATTCCTGCGGGGCACAACATCCCTTTTCCCCAAAAGAAGGAATTTCAAAATTCTGTTTTCCGTCGCGTTTGAAACGCTCCAAAGCGAGAGGACAGGTGATCCACGCGAACATTCCCCGCGCGGAACGCAGCGGGAACGCCAAAACCCGCGCCTCACCGACGATAAGCTTTCCGGCTTCATCGGTTTTTCCGAAAATATTCGCCTCCTCGTTTTTGTCGTTGCTCCACAGATCGCGCAACACGCCTTTGACCGACGAACCGGGAATGACCGGGATACGGGTATGGCGTTCACGCATGATCGGCAAGTCGATCGCGCCGACGGAATTGCCGGCTCCGACCGCGACGGGAGTCCTCGAAAAAATCGTCATCAGTTGTTGTTTCATCATCTATTCTCCTATTGGTTGATTTGAAAGGTTCCGCAAACACCGATCCCGCATCCGGCATTGCCGCCGAATGCGCTTAATGCCCGGCCCTGCAAACTTTGGGCAAGGATTTTCGCCTGTTCTTCATTTTCCGCTTCAAAATAATAAACGGATCCGGCGGGGACGAAGAGCCGGGTCGGCCGCGGACGGCCGCTCCCGCCGGCATCCATCTCCCATCCGGAATAAGCGATCGGTTTGCCTACGCGGGCGGCGACGAGTCGCGCCTTGATATCGCAACGGTTTTGCGCGATCCGCCGACGGTAATCCATACGCTTTTCTCCCGGAAGACGCGCCGGTCGGTTTGCTTCGGAAGCGCGCAACAGAAGTTCTCCGGGAACTTTCCCGAATGTATTGTTTCCCGTCGCGACAAAATCGGGAAGCCAACCGTTATTCCAGGCGGCGGGAGTCAACAGGACCCACTTTACCCGATTGCCGCGGATTTCCGCCTGCGGCAAAACGATTCCGCCCGGTGCGACGTCGGCGTAAACGCCCCCTTGCTGCCCGCCGAGTTGAATCACAACGCCCGAAGCGGGAAATGCTTCATCAAGTTCATCGTTGCAACGAAGTGTCGCCGAGCCGGTCAACGCGACGTCCGATTGAAGCCGCAGATATTCGGCGCGATAAAAGGCGCCTTTCCGCGTTGTATGAGTGGAGGGATTCAAAGCGATCCCGGGGCGTGATTCTGCGGCGAAAAAAATTTCCGTTTTTTCAGTATGGAAGGAAAGACCTTTCAGATACCGGACAAAATTGTCTCCGCCGATCCATGGAGCGGCGGACTCTTTTGTCGCATCAGGAGCGCAGACGGCATAGACAAGCGGAACGGGCAGATCCGACGCTCCGGAAAGTTTTTTTACGGTCATGATTCTGTTGCCCGGTGCGACATCCAGCGGAACGGGGAAATAAATATCGTCGCCTTTCTGCAGGAAAGGACCGCATGTACGCAAACTGCTGGAAATTTTTTCATTGTCGTTGCGTTTTGCTTCTTCCGGAAAGCGCTGATAAAATGCATTCTGGACGGCGCCGTGCAATGTGGATGGACCGGGAAGTGCGCCGCCGCATCCCACCCAACTGCCTTCCATCGGTTTAGCGTCACGGCAAAAGAGCAGGTCTCTCGGGACCATTTTTAAAGAAACGGTTTTGTCAGTCATATTGTCAATCATCTTGACCTCCCTTGCGAATAAGAAAGTTTGCGCACAAAAAGAGTTTCGGGAAATCCGTCAGCGATAAGTCTTTCACTTCGGCGAGTTCGTCGAGATAATCCCTGCTTCGCGTCTTGAAATCGGCGGGAACTGTTTTTGTTGCCTGTCGCTCGCAGACATGGTCGAAATCGGCGGCGACGATGCCGTTCAACTCGCTTTTGTCTTTGGCATTGATTTTTTCAAGTATGTAAGCCCGGAGATAAAGCGCCAGGGAAGAAGCGAAGCGACCGGAAATGATCTCCTGCTCGTCCAGTTCGACGAACTTCCGGTAAACTTCTACGGCGGGGGAATCGAACTTGCATCCCCATTCGGTGATCTCGCCGCTGCGCTTGACGATGGTCATCGCCAACGCGTCGCGGTCGTACATCTGCTTGGCGCGATGCTCCGCTTGGCCGGCGACTTTGAGCATTTCGGCGATCGGCGTTTTATAATGGCAGAATGCGAGTCCGGCGGAAATGGAAGCGCGGGGGTATTCGGGGCAGAGATTTTTTTCACTGCCGGGCATTTCCGGATCGTCGCTGCAAAAAGTTTGTCGCAATTCGCAGGCGCATTCAAAGGCGAACGATGCGGGCAATAACGCCAGGACATCGTCGCCGCCTGCGTAAATGAGTGTGCCGTGATGTTTTTCGATAATATTTTTCGCTTTTTTTCCGGTGAAATTCGCCAGTTTTTCGCTGAATCTGCCGAAAAAATCCTTCCCGTGCGAGGGATTACCGATGATTGCGCCCATATGGTCGCCGTCCATTTTGAGCATGGCGACATAATTTTGTGCCCGTCCATCGGATTCTCGAATCAAATCCGGCATATTTTTAATGGGTTCGACGGCTTTTTTTCCGCACCAAAGGCGTTTGATGACGCTCAAAGCGCCGTAGGACTTGTCGTCCTTATTAAAAATCTCATCTTTTTCCCTGACTTTTTTCCACTCGCCGGCATCGCCGACGATCTCGTCTTTGCCGTTGAGCGCGTCCTTGGTCCATTCGAGGGGAGATGTCTCGACGGGATATTGCAGGAAATTACGGGTATTCCGGCGGGCGGCAAGGTTCTTCAGCAAATTTTCGTAAGAACCGGCGAAGTCGTTTTCGTCGAGCGGGACGGTCTGCCATGAGGTTTGGAGAAAACGCGCGACCTGATCGTGCCACCGTTTTTCGTATTTCGCGCCGCTGTCGGGAAACAAAGAACAAAACTGCTGAAATTCCTTTTCCGAAATCGCATCAAGTGCATTTCTGACGGCCTTTTCGACTTCCGCGGGGATCACGGATTCTTTTCCCTGCGGGATGATCGCGCAGAAGCGATTGGGGAGCGTCGGTTGTTCAAGGAAGCGTGCGCTGCTTTCCAACCGTTTGTAAAGCGGGGCATTTTTCAGGGAGGGGAAAATGATTTCCGCCCCGAGTTCTTCCGCCTTGTGCATTCCTTCGGCGCTGAGGTTGGCGATCAGAAGGGATCCGCTCCAAAGATCACGCGGCGTTCTGGCGGCGCCGATGAAATCCTGAACGGGGCCGATCTGAAAGATCATGAGAGTTTTTGGCAAGTCATCCATTCTTTTTCCTTTCCTTTTGTCTATCACGAAAAGTGATGAACATTACAATTTTCCGCTACTATAACTTGCCAAATTCAAAAAAACAAGAAAAAAGCTCCGCGTGCTTGAAAAAAAAGGCACAAAAAACCAACGCGGCAGAGCTGCAAAGCCGCGAATCCGGTCGTATGGAGTCCATTTCGGACGATACACCGAAGTCAACCGAGAAGGTTTCACGACCCAAGTGCCTATCCGGCCATTGTGTCTTTGAGACTGGAAGAGATTGACGAAAAGCTCTTCTACGATCACGAGTCGCAAAAGCCTGTCCGGCCATTGTGTCTTTGAAACAAGAATTTCAAATAACGTACCATTGTCCCGATGCTGTCGCAAAAGCCTGTCCGGCCATTGTGTCTTTGAGACCGCACTGTCAATATTGCGAGCTGGAAGGTGATTGTAAGTCGCAAAAGCCTGTCCGGCCATTGTGTCTTTGAGACAAGTCAGCATTTGATCCTGATGATGTTGTCGGGGGTCGCAAAAGCCTGTCCGGCCATTATGTCTTTGAGACTGGGTGACGGATGAGAAAAACGATAACCTCACCGAGTCGCAAAAGCCTGTCCGGCCATTATGTCTTTGAGACACGGAAGATGCTCGATAATGGAAGAGGCCGAAAAGCAGTCGCAAAAGCCTGTCCGGCCATTATGTCTTTGAGACCTGTAAAGGAGGCAGCCGATGTTGATCCTCGAATGGTCGCAAAAGCCTGTCCGGCCATTATGTCTTTGAGACCAGTATTTCGGTATTGCCGGTTGTAACCGGGGTTCGTGTCGCAAAAGCCTGTCCGGCCATTATGTCTTTGAGACGGGGAAGAAATCCATATGGATCCTAAATGCACTGTCGTCGCAAAAGCCTGTCCGGCCATTATGTCTTTGAGACTCGTTGGAAACATTGGAAAGTGTCTTATCGATTGTAGTCGCAAAAGCCTGTCCGGCCATTATGTCTTTGAGACCTGTCGAGAAATCGGTAAAGCGGTTAAAATGTGTCCAGTCGCAAAAGCCTGTCCGGCCATTATGTCTTTGAGACTCTACCCTTTAATATAATTGATGATCAGAATTTTGCAACCACGGTTTGACGAATCTCCGTTTTTTCTTCGTTTTACATCGCAACAAATCCGGGAAAATCTCAAAATGCCAAGCATCATATTTTTCATCTCTTTTATTACCAGCAAGTTGCAACTTTTGACGGATCTCCGTCTCAACCATTACGTCAAAGCGATCGGTCAAAAAATACAGGCAACCGGAAAAAGTTGCGCATCGGCACACCCCAACGCGCGAACCGATTTCCGGCAGGAATTACAAACCGGTACCAGGATGATCCGGTCGCCGGCGGGATCGATCGCCCGGGAAATTTCCTGCAGTAAATTTTCCACACCGTCCGCGTCAAGATCAAAGGCAAAAACGCTGTATTGCAATCTGACACCATAGTCCAAACATAAATTGGAAATTTTTTTCAGACGCTTGTCATCCCGAACATCATAGGCAAGAATATAAAGCATTACCGCATCCTGTAAAAATGAGGCGTTTCCTTTTGCAGCAGATATTTCACCCAGTGCGACACCTGATCACGCCAGATGCCCCGCCACGTTTTCAACTCTCCCTCGTCGGAAAGGATATGTTCCCTTTTCTTTTCCCAATGAAGGAAAAAAAGCCGGCGACCTTCCCGGGTCAACGACACCCGGCCGCTCCCGGGATCAAAATCAAAATGCCTCGGCTGAAAAATTTTCCGGTTCAACAACGAGAGCACCAGATTGTCGCAAAAAGCGGGACGAAACACTTCCATCAAATCCAACACAAGAGAAGACGCCCGCCCGGCGGAAGTGTGAAAAAAGCCGATTGCAGGATCAAGATTATACAGACGGATCAAAATTTCCAATTCCCCCGCCAACACAGCATAACTATAGGAAAGCAACGCATTCACGGGATCTTTGGGCGGTCGCCGGTGTCTGCCGGAAAAATTACACCAACGCGGTACGATTCGTCCAAGCGCCCGGAAATAAAGCGCGGCAACCCGCCCCTCTACGCCGCGCAAAATATCCCGATCTGCCGATCGTTTAAGACTTTTCATCAAAGACGAAATTTTTCGGCATTCCGCACTCACATCTTTTCCGGGAGCGGATCTTTTTTGCAATACCCGCTTCTGATTGTAAATTTTCGCTTCAAGCAATGCAACAACGGGGGCAATGTCTTTGTTCTGCAACGACAAATACTGACGCTTTTTCCTTTCGATATCGTCCGATCCGGCCGGATAAAATCCCCCCAAATACCCCCCCCCGCGCGAACGAAACATCATCGGGAACTTCCGCTCCAACAGGCCCTCCAACAGACAGATGGAAATCCGAGCAACAACCGCAACGATCACCCGGTCAAACAACCGCATCGGCACGGTTAAAGTATCATCCTCTCCGGGAACCGTAATTTTCAGATGACGCGATTCCAACTGAATGACCGCCCGACGATCAGTCAGTGCCAACAGCATAATGTCGCACGTGTCCCTTATTGATGCGTTGGTGTCATACGGGCAATGTTCTTTCCAAAGAGGATTTTATTCGTAGATTGTACCTGTCTTAAAATCGAATAAATGTTTCTTTAAAATTTCGATCCCGCGACGACCGCAAAATGCGGCAAGTGTCCGGCTTTCGCGGATACGTTTCATTGCAGCTACATTGTTTTTGGCCCCCGAAGGATTCAACGACAGCAAAATCCCTTTCCCTTGCGCTCCGGAAAAGGTGCTGCAGATGTTTTCCAGTTTTTGCACATGATCCTGCGTTACTTTGCCCGCTTTGCATTCGATGATGGTCAAGGCGAAGCCGTCTGTCACCGCAACGTCGAATTCCTGTGCGACCCCGTCTTGGCGGGAAATCGCTACATTCTTTTGTATTTCGCAGTCCGGATAATTTGATTTTACAACGGAAGCGATGTAATCCTCCAGCCAACCCCCACCGAGATAGCGCGCTTGTGTCGTCCAAGACACGGATCGAAACGCCGAATCAAAAGCGTTGCACCAAATACTTGCTTTCTCTGGCGCTTTTTGAGAAAGATGCGCGACAAATTCTTCGTAAACCTCAAAGTATTTGTTCTTATCGCCGCGATCAGCCAAAAAAGCGAATTGCTCCTGAAAACGCTGTATGTCGCCAGCATTGGCATAGGCAATATCCCGCAATTGAGAAACGTCGGTTTCCGTACGATTGGGGCGAATTTCCTTGTCGCAAAGCCGAACAAAGTTTTCCAATGACAAGGTCTTCGTCAGCGTTTCCGTCGAAAATTCATTGTCGATCCAGATCATCTTGCGCTTTTGCGTGTCCAGATAGCAGAACTTTCTTTCGCATCCAAATACATTGCGGAGCGCCAACGCGACGATTGCCATCGGCTTGGTACCGCCTGTAATATCAAAGCAGCATTCCTCGCGTTGCGGATTGGTCGTTTGCACGATATGCAAAATAATTTCGCGCAACCGGGTGAAATCGGTGGCAACGTCGGCACCGCCGACGGATTGGGTCGAAACTTGTATATTTCGACGCGATAATTCCGCCTGCACCAACGACGCATGGTTACGAGTTTTGTCCGAGCAAATCAAAATGTGTTGGACGTCATCAGGAAATTGGATCGCCGAAAGAAAAATCGGCAAACGTTGCTCTCCGACAAGATGGTAAACGATCTTCATTGAAATGTCCTCTGGGTTGTGTCGAGGGCGGAATATACATCGGCAAGTGTTTCGTGTCAAGTTTTTCAGACGATTTGCCTTTGGCGTGATGAAATGCTATAGTATTCGGAAGACTAAACGGCGGAGGAGGTTTTATGTTGAATAATTTTTCGTCGGCGACGGACGAAAAAATCCAACGCTTTGATTTCCCGTTTCAAAGATGGAGCGTTGATAATTTCGACGAACTAAGGCGCGAAGATTTTTCCCGATGTCGCGGCGGAAAGATCATCCTTTCCGGGAAAGCCCCTCTTTGGATTTATATGTACTATGCGCTTCGGGCCGTGCGAGCATGCGCCACTGAAATCGTTATTGCGCAGGTGGATTTTCTTCATATTGTTTTTCCGTTGTCGGTAACGGAAGTCCCCGTCGGCGAAAATGAACTGGTCATCCAATCCGCGGGCGAATGGTGCATCGCCTGTTTCAATCAGTACGGTGATCTGCGATTCAACCGCGACAATCTGTCCCGCATTGTTACGAATTTACCTCAACCGCAACCGGGAAAAGAATTGCTTTTGACTGGCAGCTTGCCGAATTTCGCCGCTGCCGCCGCCGCAATTCATGCTCAAAAAATCGGTTGGCGGACCGTCAGTTACTGGTCGCCGCGCATGTCTTCCATTTTTCAACTCTACCCCGATCTGAAAGAAATTCCGCTCCCGAGCACAATGCACTGCGACGGAAAAATCATCGCCGTCGTCGGCGATCCGAATTCCGGAAAATCCGTTTTTTTCGGCTTACTGGAAGCTGCCGGACGACGCAATCGGCAAAAAATCTGGATGTTCGATTGCGACTACGCCGCGCCAACTCCGAAGTGGTATTTGCAAATGATGCGCAACGGATTGGAAAACGCCGGAAAGGAGCTGCGGTTAAAATATAAGCGGACGTGGACAAAAGAAGGGGAAAACGAAATGCGGAACCATCTTTGTACACTCAAACACGCTTATCCTATGATCATCGCCGACTTTCCCGGCGGCATTCACCAGTCGGACAAGCCACCCGTCCGGATCCCGCCTCACCGCGAAGTCATGCTTGAGCCAATTGACTATTTCATCATCATCAGCCGCAAAGACCGCAACTGCGAAGCGGCATGGAAAGAAGAATTGGCGAAATTCGGATTGCAGGACAAAATACTGTGTACTTTTTGGTCAGCGGACAACACCGCGCCATTGCGGCTGTGGAACGATCAAAACAGGTGGTGTCTCGACGGCCTCGACCGAAAAAACGAGTACACTCCTGAAGTATGCGATCATTTATGGCAGGTCGTAACCGGAATGTTGCGCGCCCGGGAGAGGAAATGATTTCGTCTTACCACGAAACAAAGGGAAAAAGAGCAAGAAACTCTTCATTCGAAAATTTTCCCCGATAGTGAAAAAGTTTATCCCAACAGATTTTCTTTGACCATTTCTGCGGGAAACGACAGACTTCCTGAATGCCGTTCAGGACTTTTCCGCCCTTGAAACTCAATATCTGCAACTCAAAATCCTTGCCGTCCGTATCCCGGTAAACGGCTTGTACCTGCGTGTTTTTGGCGGCGGCAAGCAGCGCGGCATACCCCATCAGACGGTTGCCCCCCGTCGGATTGACGACAATATTTTTACGTGACGAATCCGAAAACGCCGCTTCAAAAAGTCCATTCAACGCGCACATATCGTCGGACGGCACCGATTTTTCTTCGACGGATAATTTGCACGTTTCCAGCACCCGGCGGCAAACCGCGCTGTGTTCCTTTGTTTTTTCCGTACGATAAAGGATGATTTTCTGCGGCCAGATCATCAGCGCGCACGCAATGACCGGCGCTTGCGACTCCCCGACAAGGATGTGCAATTCTTCCACCGGTTCCATCAGACTTACGGCAGAGGAAACAATTTTTTTTCCCAAGACCCAATTCCACGCCTGTTCGACCGAATCAACAAAGACATATTGCTCCCCCGACAGTGCGGTCCGTTCGCTTTCAGGAAGCAACCAATGCCGTTTCGTATCCAGTTGAGTCTTGTTTCCGATCTCAACCTTGCGGACTTCGCCGTCATACACCGCCCCTGTCGCAATCCAATGCCAAGCCAAACCGCGTCGGATCCCCGTATCCGCTTCCAACGCACGACCTGCCAACGATGCTGCCAATTGCCAGGAATTACCGTCAAATTCCATTGCAGAGGAAAGGAAAACGCTGCATTGTTCCGGAATAACCTTTCCCGTGCCTTTCAATTTCGCACGGTGGTCGTTTGCAAAAACGGCATCCACCAAAAACAAGCGGCACTTCTGCGGTTTGCCGCCACTCATATCCGCCAACGGAAAAACCGCAATGCCGCCGCGGTACTGCAACAGCGTTTGCAAATCCGGAGTATCATCGCCAAAGGGGGGGACGGAAAAATAATCCTCTGCACCACGCGGCAAATCCATTTCCAGCAGATGCAGGAAAAAGAGCCACTGGGCGATCAGGCGACACCACGCCCTCTGTTCCGAACTGCGCTGGCGACAGAGACGCGACGGCAACTGCACGGCAAGAGCGTCATCCTGCGGTTGCGCATCAAACAGAGATTCCAACAGCAAACTGAAATCCGCCGCATGGACCGCCCGATCAAGACACTCCTGATAACCGGGCATTTTATTTCCCCAAAAAAATCGCTACGTCGGCAGCGCAAATCGGCGCATCGGAATTTGTACGCAGATCCGCACGTAAATAAATATAACTGCATTCTTTGCCGGGAACCAAAGTTCCGACGCCGAGCAGTGCCCGATTGCGGACATCCCAAAAAATCACGTTGCGTCCGGTCTTTTCCCACAGCAAAGACCACACCGCTTCACCGGAACGATTTTCCAATTTGGCGCTTTCGTAAATTTTTCCCGG
Organism: Victivallaceae bacterium; assembly: GCA_024405715.1. GTDB lineage: Bacteria > Verrucomicrobiota > Lentisphaeria > Victivallales > Victivallaceae > UBA1784. The sequence continues at coordinate 27,448 of JAKSOG010000007.1, forward strand.
AAGTTTTCCCGATGCCAGCGCCTTCAAAATATTTTGCGGCAACTGCCGTGACGCATCGTAAACCGGAGAAAGGTAACTTTCCCCGGCCGCGGCAAGTGAAATACGTTTGAATTGAGCGACTCTGGGCGGATGTGCCGCCAGACGTTCCGCCTGATTGACCAATTCAAAATCCACACGATCAATTTCCGCAAAGACTTCCATCGACTGCCGTTGGTATTT
>JAKSOG010000070.1 GCA_024405715.1 Victivallaceae bacterium
CGACCCGGCGTGGCGGCGCGACCCGCTCGACACGGTCGATCCGCAAATCGGTTTCGTCGTTTTCTACGACGGAGCGCGCGCCGTCGATTTCACCGCGCCCGGTTTCGACGATTCGTCGTGGCAAAACGCCGTCGCGATGAAAAAAAATCCGTCGCTTGCCCCGCGCCCCGTGCCGGTCATGGAAACGACGTTCCTTGCCGCACGCGGGATCGAAAGAGGACTTTTGCGGCGGGGAAACGGCAACGGCGCGCAACCTTTTGCGCTGACGATGGCGCAGGACGAATTGCGCGTCGAAAAGGGCAACGGTTTTTTTATGATCTTTGATCTCGGCTGTGAACGGACCGGACGCATCGTGCTGGAAGCGGATTGCCGGAAAAGCGGCATCGTCATCGACATCGCGCACGGTGAACATCTCGCCGACCGGCGCGTGCGCAGCCGCATCGGCGAACGCAATTTCGCCGACCGCTACCTCACCCGCGCCGGGGTACAGCGTTTCGAGTTGCCGCGCCGCGTCGGCGGCCGTTATGTCCAGCTGAACGTGATCGCGCCGGAGGAGGATTTTCCGCGACTTGCCGTTTCATTCATCGAAGAAACATTGCCGCTTCCCGAAACGGCGCGTTTCGTTTCGCAGGACGAAGCAGCCAACAAATTGCGCGACAATTGCGAACGGACGCTCCGTTGCTGTATGCACGAGCATTACGAAGACTGCCCCTGGCGGGAGCAGGCGCTGTACGGATACGACACGCGCAATCAGATGCTTTTCGGCTATTATCTGTGGGGCAATTACGATTACGCCGTCGCCAACTGGCGGCTTTTTCCGGACGGGATGCGTCCCGACGGGTTGCTTCCGCTCAACGCGCCGAGCAAATGCGGTCCGCCGATCGTAAGTTTCGCCATCGCCTACGTTTCGGCGATGGCGGATCATCATCTTTTTTCGGGCACCGATGAGATGTACCGCTCCTGCCGGAGCGCGGCGCAAAGCATTCTGCACAGTTGCACCGCCAACTTCGACACGGCGAAAGGGCTTTATCTCACTCCGGGCGGCGACGGCGTCTGGCACTTTTACGAATGGCGCGACGGACTCGACGGCGGCAATGAAAAAGGATTGGATTTTTCGCACCTCGGCGGCGCGCCGCGTCTGGAATCCATTTACAACCTCTACCTCATCGAGATGTTCGGGGCGCTGGCGAACGTAAGCGGCGACGCTTCCTTCGCCCGAAAAGCGGACGGTTTGCGGCGCGCCGTGCGCGATGCTTTCTACGACGAAACGCGCAAAGTGTTGCTCACCCGGCACGGCGACGACCGTCTGCACGCGACGACGCAGGCGCTCGCGCTCTATTGCGGCGTGATCCCCGGAAAAGACGAAACGCAGTTGCTCGACCGCATTCTCGACGGGGAATTCATTCCGATCTCATTGAGTTCGCTGCGATACCTCGTCGATGCGCTGATGCGCCGGAACGAGGAAAAATATGCGCGGCGCGCCGAAGCGCTCATCCGGGAAAAATTTCTGCCGATGACGCGCGGCGATTCGACGACGATGTGGGAAACCGAAGACGGCGAAGCCGCTTTCGACCGGGCGGGAAGCCTCTGTCACGGGTGGAGCGCGTTGCCGCTTTACTTTTTCCACCGTTACGTCCTCGGCATCGTTCCCGTCGAACCGGGGTTCGCGCGCTTCGCGGTCGAGCTCCGGCGCTTCGGCGCATGCGGCGACGTCGAAGGCGAAGCCGTCACCCCGAAAGGGAAAATCCTCGTCCGCTATGACCGCGACGGGAAAAAACTTTTCATCGCGCATCCGCGTGAACTGATCTGCGACGTTTCCGAAACGACGAAAAAACTTTTCGGAGAAATCGAACTTTCCGCGACGGAGCGTTAACGGATGAAACGCGCGAGCTGTTCCAGCGCGTCGGAAAAAACCTCGGGCGGCAGTACCGGCGGCGTCTTTTTCCCGTCAAGGTCGTAGGAAAGCAACGCGCCGTTTTGCGTCATCTCGACGATGTTTCCGTTGTACAGGATCGCCCGGTTGAGATAACTGGACAGCACGACCGCACCGCGGTCGGAGGCGTCGAAAAGGTCTTTGCCCGTCGAATAATCGGATGCGGGATTTTCACACCCCATTTCCCTCAGAAGCGTGACCGCGACGTCCATATGCGTCGTGAGATGACCGATCTCGCGCGGACGCTCCGGCATTCCCCCGACGATCATCGGCACATGGATCTGATAGCGCGTGTAGTTGCTGTTGTGCTGCCAACTGTCGGTGCGCGTTTCATTGGCTTCCTGTCCGTGGTCGGCGGTCAGAATGACGACAGTGTTTTCCAGTACCCCCGCTTGTTCCAGCCGGATGAAAAGTTTTTCAAGCGTTTCGTCGAGAGAATGCGCGATGTTGCGGAAACAATTGAGCACACGTCCGGGAAGCGTATCGTCGCGGTTGTTCAGTTTCAGGAAGTTGATGGCATCCAGATCGGTCGGGAAATATTTCGGATAATTCGCGGGCAACGCATTGGCGTGTACCTGGTCGAGCATCAGCATCGCGAAAAAAGGTTTTTCCGGAGCGTCCGCCTGATGCCGCTTGAAAAACGCCATCATATCGTCGGTCGCATCCTGATCGCGGCGGGACACGTTGCCGCCTTTGGAACGCAACCGCAACGGACGGATGTTGCGAAAGACCGTGTTGGCAAGATCCGGACTGGTCAGCGACGCCGCGGAAAAGATCCCGATGTCGTAATCACACGCTTTCGCCCCCTGCATAACGGAGGAAGCGATCCCGTAATCCAGCGCGGGATTCCAATAGGTCCCCGGAATACCGTAGAACAACGTGAACATCCCGGTCATCGTACAGTTTCCGCCGCTGTAATGGCGCAGGAAGCGGCTTCCCGTCTGCGCCCGGCGGAAAAGATTCGGCATAATTTCAGGCGTGACGAAATCGCCCCGGAGCGAATCGACGACGATGACAAGTTCATTCGGCCGTTTGCGGGCGTCGAAACGCAACGTTTCCGCCGGATAAGCGAATGCGCCGTTATGTATGTTGAAATCCGGATTCGATTTCTTTTCCGGCACGAAACCGTGTTTCCGCAGAAAGTTTTCGGCGATCAGTCCGAAATGAAACGGGACCGCTTCCGTGCGGATCATTTCCAGATTGCGGTTGTTGAAAAACGCCCAGGCATTCCACATCTGAAACAGCGGCATCGTCACGATGTAGATTCCGACGACCGCCAGCGCGATGCGCGGGAACGGAAACCGGCGGCATATTTTCCACAGTCCCCACTCGAAAACGGCGATGGCGGCGATCCACGCCGCCGCTTCGGCGTACATCGCCGCCGGGAAATTGACAAGTTCCATTCCCGCCGGCGAAAAGAAAAGCGACAGCACCGGCAGATTCAAATGGAAATGCCATTTGACGAAAATCCCCGTATCGACGATCAGTACAAGCTGCGTCAGAAATCCGAAAAACACCGCGAAAAATCCCGCCGTCCGGCGTCCGATCAACCGGAAAAGGGAGAGCGTCAAAGCGAAAACGAGAAAGAAACTTCCGTAATGCGCGATGTAAAGCGCCAGCGAAAACAACGCCTTTTCGTGTCCGATGCCGAGCGCGTCGATGCAAAGATAATTGCAGATGCCGGCAAGCAAAAAATTTCCCAGCGCGAACGTTCCGATACGTCCGCATTCGCGGAAAAATTCACGGTTCCGTTCAAAAAATTGCCAAGCCATAACTCAAAATCCGTTACAAAAATTTCAGCAACGCCTGCGCGCCGTTGATGCCGGGGGCAACACCGAGTTCCACGGCGGCGCCGGAAACGCTTTTCACGGGAGAAGAAAGCATATCTTCAAAATTTTTCACTCCGCTGACGATCGCCAGAGCGTCGCCGATACGGTCGGCGGTTTCCACGGAAAAATAACCGCACCCGAGCATCCCGTGCGGAGCGCGCAACAACAATATCACGCCTTTCGGGGTTTCGATTTTAAAACCGTCGAATTCATGCCCGTCGTAAAAGACTTTTTCCATCATATTTTCCTCTTTTTTACGGTCGCGCCGGTTCATCGGAAAATGTCGCGGAAAGATCCGGTACTTCCGCACGCAATTCATCCATATCGACGCACCGAGGACGCCGTCGATCATCGTCTAAATATAACGCGCCCGCGCGACCTTTACAAGTTTTGCGGCGCTTTCCTTTCCCCGGGAATTGATTTTAACGGCTTCACCCCGTATATTAAACGGGGAAAGAGAAATCCACACAGGAGACGGTACCATGAAATTCCGAATGATCCACAACAATTTCAACGTCCTCGACCTCGACAGAAGTCTGCGCTTCTACGCGGAGGCATTCGATCTGCACGAAGTGCGCCGCATTTCTCCGGAGGACGGAAGTTTCATCATCGTCTATCTTTCCGACGACGTCGGCACGCATTTGCTGGAATTGACCTGGCTCCGCGACCGCACGACGCCCTATGATCTCGGCGACGACGAGTTCCACCTCGCTTTTGAAGTCGACGATTTTGAAGCGGCGCACCGTCTCCACGAAAAAATGGGGTGCATCTGCTATGAAAACCCGGAAATGGGCATCTACTTCTGCGAAGACCCCGATCACTACTGGCTGGAAGTCGTTCCGCTGAAACGCCATCAATAATTTTTCAGGCATTTATGACCGGAACGGAACATCCCGGAGCGGATCTGCTCGCCTTTCTGCCGATGACCCGCGAAGAAATGACGGCGCGGAAATGGGAGGAGATCGACGTTCTTCTCGTCACGGGCGACGCCTACGTCGATCATCCGAGTTTCGGTCCGCCGCTCATCGGGCGTTGTCTGCTCGACGCGGGATTCCGGGTCGGCATCATCGCCCAGCCCGACTGGAAAGACCCCGCATCGCTTCAAACACTCGGACGTCCGCGTCTCGGCGTCGGCGTCGCTTCCGGCAATATGGATTCGATGGTCAAACTCTACACCGCCGGCAGACGGCTCCGGCGCGAAGACCTCTATTCCCCCGGCGGCAAACCGGGGCTTTGTCCACCGCACGCTTCGGTCGTTTACGCCCAGTTGGCGCGGCGGGCTTTTCCGGGAGTTCCCGTCATCCTCGGAGGCGTCGAAGCAAGTTTGCGCCGTATCGCCCATTACGATTACTGGCAGGACAAAATGCGTCCTTCGGTGCTTGTTGACGCCAAAGCGGATCTGCTCTGTTACGGTATGGGCGAAGAAACCATGGTCGAGATCTTTGAACGGCTGGACGCGGGGAAAGACCTTTCCGGTATCCGCGGCACCTGCCGTTATCTCGGCGGCAGAGAAAGCGCGGAATTCGTTTTCGACGAAAACACGGTCGAATTGCCCTCTTTCGAGGAGATCGTTTCCGACAAGGGCGCGATCATGCGCGCAACGAAGATCGTCGAGAGCGAAATGAATCCGTGGAACGGCCGCCGCCTCGTCCAGAAAACGAACGGACGGCTCCTCGTCGTCGAACCGCCGCGCGTCCCGATGAGCGGAGAAAAATTCGACCGCGTTTCGGAATTGCCGTTCACCGGTCTGCCGCATTGGTCTTACAAGGAAAAGATCCCCGCGTGGGAAGTCATCAAAGATTCGATCCAGATCGTGCGCGGCTGTCCGGGCGGATGCGCTTTTTGCGGTCTGGTGTCGCATCAGGGGCATCACCTTGTTTCGCGTTCGCCGGAAAGCGTCGAGCGCAGTGTCCGCGCACTGACCGGAAAGCCGTGGTTCCGCGGCACCGTGAGCGACATCGGCGGCGCGGCGGGCAACATCTACGCCCATCACGGGGCCGATCCCGAAAAATGCAAAAAATGCCGCCGCTTTTCCTGCCTTTTTCCGTCGTTCTGTCCGAATTACGCCGTCGATGAAAAACCGTTGATCGAACTGCTCGACCGGTTGAAAAAAATTCCCCGCGTCAAAAATGTTTTCATCAATTCGGGATTGCGGCTCGATCTTGCGCTCCGGCAGAAACGGCAGACCGAAAAGATTTTGCGCGACCACGTTTCCGGACAGTTGAGCGTCGCGCCGGAACATCTCGACGCACGGGTCTTGACGTTGATGCGCAAAGGCCGCCCGGGCGAATTCGACGAATTCCGCAAAATTTTCGATGACGTCAACCGCCGCACCGGAAAAAAACAGTATATGGTCCCTTACTTCATCTCGAATTTCCCCGGCAGTACCGAAAAAGAAATGCGCGCCGTCGATGAATATCTCGAAAAATCCCGTTGGAGCTTGCAGCAGAATCAGGATTTTATGCCTCTGGCGATGACGATGGGATGCGCGATGTACTGCTCGGAAACCGCCCCCGACGGTACGCCGATCCAGGTCAGCAAAGGGCTTGCCGAACGGCGCGCCCAGCGCAATATGCTCCGGCGCGACCGTTCCCGCCGTCCTCCGAAAAAATAATCGCGGTGGGACGCCTTATTTTCCGGCTTTCAGTTCGCCGACGGAATTCGTGATCTCCTCGTCCGTCTGCAGTCCCGGATCGAAATCGGGGTCGTCGCTCAAAATAAGACTGTCGAAACGCGCCCCGCCGGCAAGGGAGACCACTTCGATGCGGATCGCTTTGCGGGACGCCGCGACGCACAGCGGCAACGCCATTTTTTTCCAGTAAAAGTGGGGCTTTTTGAAATCCTTTTCCCGGTCGTCGCCGAATTCGCCGAAGCTGATGCCGTTGATCCGCAACTGCGCCTTGCGCCAGTTTTCGTTGCGGGTCTCGCCGTGTACCCAAATCGTGTACGTCCCCGGTTCAGGAAGGATATAGATCCCCGTCGCCGACAAGCCCTTTTTTCCGGCGTAAAGGATCGAACCGTCCGTACCGCCGACACCTTTGATCCAGCCGTCGTCGCAACGCATTTTTTCACCCTCGATGCGATATTGCGCCGCTCCGCAAAGCGTTGCGGCGAAAACCAGCGCCCAGACCAAATGTTTCATTGCGAATCCCCCTGATGTCGTCCCGCGATTTCGTCCTTTTCTAAAAGTAACACCGGGTGAAAGATTTGTCAAATGTTGAAAACCGCCGAAACCGTGCTATTTTATGGCGGGGTCTTTAACACCAAACCACCCGGAGAAAAAAATGGCAGAACAACTCATTCCGTTGCCGCGCATCGCGGCGTTTGAAAACCTCGGTCTCGGTCTTTTCGTCCACTGGGGGCTTTATTCCCAGTTCGGCGTCGGCGAATGGACGCAAAAGATCCACAAGCGTCCCGTCGCCGAATACGAAAAAATCGCCGCGACGTTCACCGCCGCGGACTTCGACGCCGAAGACCTCGCCCGCACCGCAAAAAACGCGGGGATGAATTACATCGTGCTGACTACGCGCCATCACGAAGGATTTTCCCTCTACGACTGTTGCGGACTCAACGATTTCGACGCGGTGCATTCCCCCGCGAAACGCGACCTCGTCGCCGAATTCGTCGCCGGTTGCCGGAAATACGGCATCCGCCCCTTCTTTTACCACACGATGATCGACTGGCACTGGGAAGGACAGGAAACGGTGAATCTTTCCGAAAAAGATTTCGGCCGTTATCTCGATTACCTTTGCGCATCGGTCGAGATCCTCTGCAAAAACTACGGAGAGATCGGCGGATTCTGGTTCGACGGCACCTGGTCGCGCCCGAAGTCCGACTGGCAACTGGGCAGACTCTACGGGCTGATCCGGAAATACCAGCCGGAAACGATCATCGTCAACAACACGGGGCTGGAACACCTCGGCGAATACGGTCACCCCGAAGTGGACAGCGTCACCTTTGAAAACAACAGCGCCAAGCCCATGAACCGCACCGGATGCACGAAATACATCGCGGCGGAAGTCTGCAAAACGATGAATTACCATTGGGGCCGTTCGGAAAACGATTTCGCTTTCCTCTCGCCGCGCGACGTCATCGAAAAAGCGGCGCACAGCCGTGGATGCGGAGCGAACTTCCTGCTCAACATCGGCCCCGAAGCGCAGGGCAGGATCCCCGATTACGAGCGGAGCGTCCTCGCCATTCTCGGCAAATGGGTCGCACTCTACCGCGAAGCGATCTATGAGCCGCGCCCCGTTACCGGCGTCAAATGCCCCGGCAGGGATTTCATTTTGCAAGCCGGCAAAACGTACTATTATTTCGCGTTCGACCTCGACCGTCAGGGCGACTCCAACGTCATGCAGTCCGCGCACGCCTCGGCGCTGCGCGGTGTCTGCAATTTTTTCACGGGAAAAGTGAAATCCGCCTGCTGGCTCGACGATCAAAGCGCCGTCGAAATCGTGCAGAATCCCGACGCGGGAGTGCTCTCCTTTTACACGCCGGGTTTCACCTACGGCTCCAACACGGTCGTGCGCGTCCTGAAAATCGAAACGAAGTAACGGAAAAATCCGTTCCGACGGCTTAAAAGCGGGCGGCGAGCGGGAAATAACAGTCGGCGCGCCGCTGAAAAAAGCGGCGTTCGTCCAGGTCGAGCACCATCGGCCCGTGGAAGAAAATATCCGCCTTTTCCAGCGTCGCCAGACGGGAGATTTTTTCCCAGAAGGGCGACGTTTCCGGCAAAACGAAGACGGTTGCGCCGTTTTCGCGCGGCAACGTTGCCAGAAAGAGTTCCGCATCGGGCGAAGCGGCGGCGCCGTGGATCTCGCAGACGAGACCGCCGCCGCCCGCGGCGTAAAACTTTTCCCCGACGCAAAAATCGAAATTCGAGAAAAAGTGATCCAGTCCGAACGGGGAACGGCTTTCCTCCCCCGGGCGCACGACTTTGCCGGGGAAGTCGAAGCCGTTTTCATAAAGCGCGGCGACGGCGGCGCGTTCCGCGCGCGAAAGCGTTTTCCCCGGAACCATCCGACGCGGAGCGCCCGGATTTTTCCATATCGCGCGTTTCGGCATAAAAATCGGATAATCCCGCCAATTGTTTTTTTCGTAAACTCTTTGAAACGAAGTAAATAAAGGCAATCCGGCAAGACCTTTTCCCTTGCCGTAGGCGATCGCCATCGCACACAACTTTTCCGCCAGTCCCCGATGCCGGAAACCGGGATCGGTGCAGACCGACGCCAATCCTCCGAGCGGGATGCGTCCGCCCGCGCCGTCGGAGATCACGAATTCGACAACGGCGCAATGCGCGACGAAAACACCGTTTTCCCGCGCCGCGAAAGAAACGGCGTCAAAAGGAAATTCCACAGAACTTCCGACGAAGGGCTGCCAACAGGGGAAACACTTCCCCAGAAGCGGATAAAGTCCGGTCTGCCCGTCGTGATGCAAACGCAAAAAATCCATTTTTTCAACCGCGGACGAGCATCCGCGCTCCGTCGACGAGATGGGAACTGCCCGTGATGAAAGCGGCTTTGTCCGAGCAGAGATACAGGACGAAATCGACCAGTTCGATCGGTTCCGCCGCCCGGCCGAGAAGCGTTTTCATCCCCGCCATATCGGGACGGGTCAATACGGGGCCCGGGATCACGCAGCAACAGCGCACGTTGTGCGGCGCGCCGAGGATCGCCAAGGATTTGGTCAATCCGTTCATCGCGCTTTTTTCCGCCGCGTAATCGACCGCGCTGCCGCCGCCGCCCTCCTCACCCGTGACCGAACCGAAATTGATGATGACGCCGCTCCGGCGCTCCATCATACCGCCGATGATCGCGCGACAGCAATAGATCGCGCCGCGCAGATTGACGTCGATGCCCCAGTCGATCACCTCGACCGGCAACTTTTCAAAACTCGTCTGGTTGTGACAGCAACGGCCCGACATCCCCCCCGCCACATTGAGCAGAATGTCCACGGCGCCGAATTTTTCCTCTGTACGCGCGACCGCGTTTTCCACGTCCGCGTAACGGCGGATGTCGGCGACGAGCGGCAACGCGGAACCGCCGTTTTCCGTGATCTTCGCCGCCGTTTTTTCCACGCCTTCGCGGTTGACGTCGATCAGCGCGACGTTGGCGCCGCGCGCCGCAAGTTCCCGTCCCGCCAGTTTCGCCATTCCCGAGGCGCCGCCCGTGATGAACGCCGTTTTTCCGGCAAATTCCGAAGTCATTGTTCTATCCTTTCCGAATGGGTTTTCCGCCGGAAGCATCCCGCTCGCGGCAAAATTCTTCGATCGTCGGTTGCGTATAGGGTGCGAAATCGTGATACCGCCAGACGGCGAACGTGATCGCGCCGCCGAGCGGAAGCGCCGCCAGCCGCTGCCGACGGCTGTACTTCCCGGCGCACAAATGGACGAAAGGCGTCGCAAGATTCCGGGCGAGTTTCACCGTCGTTTCCAACGATTCGACATACGCTTCTTCATCGTCGGCGGACGCGACGATTTTGACGACGTCGGCACCGCGCGCGGCGAAATCGGTCAGTTGCGCGAAAACTTCATCGTACCTCATACGGCGTTGGGGATGCGACGACAGGATCGCCTGCGATCCCATCCGGTGGATCGCGGCGACGACTTCCATCTGGCGCGTGATCGCCCGGTCGTCGACGGCGCGTTCATCCGGCGACGGACAAAAAAGATCGCCGACAACGTCGATCATCCCCGCCCCCGCCGATGCCGCCTCCGGCAGCAGCTCCATGCGGCGGGCATCATCCCGGCCGAGAAGG